>NZ_JAEMVE010000007.1 GCF_029216045.1 Sulfurimonas sp. MAG313
ATTTCACGAGGTAAAGTTATGTATAGCTAATTGCTGAAATCACGTAGGAGATACTCCTACGCTAACGAGCTCCTAAAATAAATTTTAAGGCTCAAGTATGTATTCTATCGGATTAGATATTTCTAAGTCAAGTGTAAATGTGACTTAATAGTAATTTAGTGATAAATTTAATTTTCAGTTAGGCTAATCACTTTAAGTAGAGCGTAGTTTTATTCTTGTTTTTATAATAAAACTGATTCTATCGCATGAAAATGAAATGCAGTGAGGGGCCCTATACTGTGAGGTGTGAAAAATGAATATTTTTTGAAAACTTTCTTGAAAATCATTTTTTATGAGTTCTTGCTTATCTTTGTTTTAAACTAGGTTTGTATATAATACTGGAAAAATAGGATTTTCCATTATTAAGAAAATTGTAAAGTTTAGTTCTGTTGGTGCGCTTGGGACCTTGACTAATCTCATGATCTTTAGTGTTATGACACTAATGAATGTAAATTATAATCTTGCATCTACGGCCGCTTTTCTAGTGGCGGTTACACAAAACTTTAGTCTTAATAAAAAATGGACCTTTAAAGATCATAATTCACAAGAAAATAATAAATTTATTAAATATGTATCTTTGAACTTTTTAAGTTTTTTAGGAAATTTGCTGGTTCTTAATTTAGTTGTATATAGTTTTGGTGAGGATAAGTTGATTCAAATTTTAGGTCAACTTATAGGTATTGGTGTTGCTATGGGGTTTAATTTTTTAGTAAGTTATCTATTCATATTTAAAAAGTTTAAAGAGGAAGTTGAATGAAAAATGCTGTTGTCGTTATACCAACTTATAATGAAATTGAAAATATCGAAATTATTTTAGAAAAAGTTTTCAGTTTATCTTTAAACTTAGATATCTTAGTGGTAGATGATAACTCACCTGATCTTACTCACGCTAAGGTTCAAGAGCTCATTGATAATAAAACCTATAACTCATCTTTGAACCTAATTATTAGACAAAACAAAGAAGGACTTGGAAAGGCCTATATTGAAGGTTTCAAATGGTGCTTGGCCCAAGAATATACTTATATTATTGAAATGGATGCGGATCTTTCCCATGATCCTAAGTATATACCTTCATTTTTAGAAAACATAAAAGATAATGACTTAGTTATTGGATCTCGTTATGTTAAAGGCGGTGGTGTAGTTAACTGGTCTATGTTTCGAAAACTAATTAGTTTTGGAGGCAGTGCCTACTCTCGAATAATTTTAGGCATCTCTATAAAAGACGTAACGGGCGGCTTTAAATGTTTTAAATATGAGGTTTTAAAAAGTATTAATTTAGACAATATAATGAGTGCTGGTTATGCTTTTCAAATTGAGATGAACTACAGAACACTTTTAAAAGGATTTAAGGTAAAAGAAGTACCTATTGTCTTTGAAGACCGAGTTCTTGGAAAATCTAAGATGTCTAAAAAAATCTTTATAGAGGCTTTATGGAATGTTCTTCTCTTGCGTATTCACAAGAAAGATATTTTGAATGAGAAATAGAGAAAAACTTGTTCTACTTGTTTATACGCTTTTTAACATTATCGCTAATCAGTTTTTAAAACTTTACTCAGATGAAGCGTATTATTGGATTTGGTCCAAAAAACTTGATTTTTCTTATTTTGACCATCCTCCTATGGTGGCTTACTTTATAAAACTTACTACACTTTTTAGTGATGAAGCACTTTTTTTACGACTTCCTGCTGCCTTATTAGTTTCAGCAACAGCGTATATTCTATATTTATTAGCGAAAAAGATATTTGATGAGCAAAGTGCTGTGTATACCTTTTATGTATTTATTAGTTCCATATTTATTTTAGCGGGTTCAACAATTATCGCTCCTGATACGCCTATGATGTTTTTTTGGGCCTTAGTTTTATATAGTGCGTATTGTTATATAGAAGAAGATTCCAAAGCTCATGCCATCCTTTTGGGTGTCTCAGGTGGGGCGTTGCTTTTGTCTAAGTATCCAGGCGTCTTAGTTTTATTTACCACCTTAGTATATATTTTGATGTATAAAAAAGAACTCTTTAAAGATAAATTTTTATATATAGCTATGGGACTCGTTCTTCTTGTGTTTGCCCCTGTTTTATATTGGAACTATATACATGATTTCATTTCTTTTACCTTTCAGTTGGAACATGGGATTTCTAAAGAAAAAGTTTTTTTAGCGGATGAATTTTTTAACTTTATTGGTGCGCAATTAGTCTTGTTTCATCCTTTTTATCTTATCCCTCTTTTCTTTTTTATTCTCAGAGACAAAAAACGATTTGAGAAGAAAAAAGTCTATCTTTTACTCCCATTCTTATTTGTAATTGTATTTTTCTCATACAATGCAGCCTTTAAAGAAGCTAATGCCCAATGGGCAGCGGGTGCTTATCTAAGCGCGGCTATCTTATTTGGCCATTACATACATCATTATAAGGTGTATAAACTTTTAATTGCGGGACTTGTTTTTAGTAGTGTTGTCTTTATTTTGATTAAAACACCCCTTGGGCCAAACTATGTAAATCCTGTTACTAATCTTATGTCAAGACTTGGGAAGATAGATAACTTTTCACAAGAGATAAACTCGCTGAATTTAAATTTAGATAAGTATGATTATATTATTATTGATGATTATCATGGCTCAGAAATACCTTATTTTTTTAAAAAATATAAGAACGTAATAGTTCTAGCAAATGCAAGATTTTCGAATTACAATATTTGGCGATATGATGAGAACAATGTTTCTTTAATGTCTCCTTTAACAAAAATACCAAAACTTGGTAAATGTTTATATATTGGAAGAAATTTTTTCGCCTTGGCGGAACTAGAAAAACTCTTTGGTAATAAAAACCAGATTGCGCATTTTCAAAAACACGTAAGCAAGTGGGATTTACATTATTATTTTGTTGAGTATACAAACTAAGTTTTTATACTAGGCTTAGTGGTGTTTATAAGTATTCAAAGTATAAACTAAGTATAATTAAATCTAAGTAGTAGGGAAACAATGAACACTATTGGATATCAAGCTGTTTTGATCTTAGACTTCTCATTTTCGATATATTGGAATAGCCTATATGCATAAACTCAAAGCGTATTTATTAACGAACTTTTCACATCTTTATTTTTCTATATTTATGCCATTATTTGTTATTGCTTCTGTTATAATGCTCGTTAAAATAGCTGCATTTACTTCAATTATACAACTTAGCCTACTTGAAATGCTCAAACTATATACCTTTATGTTACCAGAACTGCTTTTTTATATTTTGCCAGTAACCTTCTTTGTGTCAGCCGTTTTAGCTGTATCTAAACTTTCAAATGATAATGAAATGCTGGTTATCTTTTCTTTAGGAATTAAACCCCTCACTATTTTGAACTTTTTTGCTAGATTGGCCTTTATTCAGAGTCTTTTACTCTTTTTACTTTTCTTTTTGGTGACACCTTATGCTAAAAGTCTTGCGGGAAACTTTTTAAAAATTAAGAAAAATGAAGCAAAATTTAATATTGAAGCTTCGGAATATGGACATAAGTTTGGTGAATGGCTTATTTTTGTAGGGAAAAATATAGATGAAAATAAGTTTGCAGATATTATTCTTTTTAATCAAAAACAAAAAGAAGAAACACTTCTTGTTGCTAATACAGCAGAAATAATAAATAAAGCAGGTGTCTTAACCCTTCAGCTTAATCTAGGTAAGGGATTTACCTATTCAAAAGATTCTTTGTCTCAAATGTCTTTTCGAAAACTTTATATTAATGATAGTGCGCAAACAGACACAACGACTTATGTTAACACGAAGCAGTATTGGTTTAATCCAGATCGCCGAGAAGCCTTAAAAAAACAATTTATAATTGGTAGTTTATTAAGCCTTTTCCCTTTAATAAGTGTCTTTTTAATTCCAACTATAGGTATTATTAATGTACGACATCAAAAAGGGCATACCTATGCGTATATATTTACAAGTATTATACTGTATTATGGAGTTAGCTTTTCTCTCATTAAGCCTATAGGACTCTATACTATTGCTATTATGAGTATTATGAGTTTGCTCATTGTCATCCCTTTATACATACAAACAATAGCCAAACGATATTAATATTACTTAAGGGAAGTGTTAAAGATTTTAAAAGTCAAAGAAATAGCTTTGTTTTGTGAAAAAAAGCTTGGTTAGTATAAACCTCTTTCATTCATGAGTTTGATAACAAGAGGTAAGATATCATGGCTTTTTGTTTTATTTACAAACCCATCCGCACCTAAGTTTTCGGCTTCTCGTTTGTTGTTTTCTCCTGTCATTGAGGAATTTACTATGATAGGAATATCTGCTGTTTGAGGATTCTCTCTAAGCAGTCTAAGTACTGTAAACCCTGACATTTCAGGCATTTCTATGTCTGTAATAATAGCGGGTATTATAGACTTGTCGGGTAAATCATTTATATAGTCTATAAGTAATTTTCCATTATTAAATACCTTGTGTGCAACCTCGGCCTTAGTTAGAATTTGTTTAAGATGTCTTTGGGCTACCTTTGAATCTTCCGCAATCAATAAAATTCCATTTTGTAATTTTTCAGGAAAATCAATATCTTTGATATTCTCAGGAGACTCATTAACATTAACCATAGCAGAAGGAATAACATCTGCAAGAAGTTGCTCAAAGTCCAAAACCATACAAATACTTCCATCTTCAAGACGTGTGTCATTAACTACCTTGGCCTCATCACTCATATTATAAGAGTCTGGTGCATGCATATCTGACCAGTTCTTTTTAATTACACGGTGCGCTTCGGTAATACGTAAGCCAATAATGACTCCATTGAAGTCACAAATCAGAAGTCTAGAGGTGTCGTTTTCTTTATAGGCTATAGGGTTGTTAAGCCACAATGGAAGATTTAGTATAGGAATTTGAAGGCCACGTAGGACAATGGTTCCTTCAAGTAAACGATGAGACGATGGAATTTCAGTAAGAAAATGATTTTTTGCTTCAACCACTTCACGTGTTTTAAAAACATTAATAGCATAAAAAGGGGTGTGCTCACCTTCTGAAGCTTTAAAAACAAGAAGTTGAACCTCGTTGTTTTTAGCAAGTTGAGTGGAAGCGTCAACATGGTCCATTAATGACATGGTAATTCCTCTTGTGATTTTATTGCATTGAAAATTATTATAGCATAGATTGTGTTGGCAAGTAAATACAAAATGATGAGAATAATTATTGTATAATCTGCTTATGAAAAAAATAATAATTTATATGAGTTTGACTTTGAGCTTAATGGGTGCTCAATATTATTCTAAAGTACAACCTTATGAACTCTATACCCTTCAGTCAAATGTCTCAGGCCTGATTGTAAAATCAGATATAAACAGTGAAGGTAAAGTGCTCGGTACTCGTGCTTTTATAAAGATAGATGATGAAATTGATCAAAAAGAACGTCAGCTTTTAAAAGTAAAAAAAACAAGTTTAGAAAAGAGTCTAGTTCTTAATAATCACATGGCTGAAAACCTTTCTGAAATGATTGAGAAGAAAAAAATAAATTATGAACGTATTAAAAACCTTCCTATTAAGTCAAGTGTAGAAAAGGACAAAGAATTCTTCGATCTTTCAACAACATTAAATTTAGAACTGTCTACTTTAGAAAAGATAGAAACTATACATGCTCAATTGAGTGATACGCAGTTGAGGCTAGAACAGCTTAAACGTTTTATTCAAGATAAAGAGATAAGTGCGCCTAATATGGTTTTATATAAACTTTATGTGAAAAAAGGACAAGTCGTAAGTCCTGGTATGAACTTAGCTGATGTTGCTGATGTCTCTAAGGCTAAACTAACCATTTTTTTAAATGCTAATGAATTAGAAAAGGTTCAGTCTTTAAAAATTTATTTAAATGATATAGAAACTTCTTATAAAATTGATAAGATATGGCCATTAAGTGATACCGAACATATTTCTTCTTATAAAACTGAAATATTAATCAAAGCACCTGCGCAGTTTTCAAAACTGTATAAAATTGAATTTAAATAATAACTAAGGAAGCCTTATGTCAAAGAACTTACAAGAAATAGAAAAACAATATATCATTCCAACTTATGGACGAAACTATACAAACTTTGTTTCAGCAAAAAATGCAAGTATTACAGATGATAAAGGTAAAGAATATATAGATTTCACCTCAGGAATTGGGGTCGTTAGTGTGGGACATTCAAACGAAAGAGTATCAAAGGCTTTATGTGCTCAGGCGGATAAGATTATGCATATATCTAACCTTTATGTGATTGAACCTCAGGTGAAATGTGCTGAACGCATAGTGAAACAAAGTACCTATGATATGCAATGCTTTTTTGCAAACTCAGGGGCTGAAGCAAATGAAGGCGCGATTAAAATTGCAAGAAAATATGGTGAAATCGAGGGAGAAAGCAAACGTTATAAAATAATTACTCTAGATAAATCTTTTCATGGAAGAACGATTACCGCCTTAAAAGCAACAGGCCAAGAAGCCATGCATAACTACTTTGGTCCGTTCCCCGATGGATTTACTTATGCAGCTGATCTTGACGCTATTGAAGGTATGATAGACAGTCATACCGTGGCTGTTATGATAGAACTTGTTCAAGGTGAGGGAGGTGTAGAACCTCTTGATAAGAAAAAGGTTCAAGCCTTAGAAAAGATGTTAAAGTCTAAAGATATTTTATTGATAGTAGATGAAGTTCAAACAGGGGTATATCGAACGGGTGAATTTTTGGCCTCCAATGTATATGAAATTGAACCCGATATTATCACCTTAGCCAAAGGTCTTGGTGGAGGTATCCCCATTGGTGTGGTTATGACCTCTAAAAAAGAGGTTTTAAGCCCAGGTGATCATGGCTCAACCTTTGGTGGAAACTACCTTTCTACGGTATGTGCAAATACGGTAATAGATATTTTAGTAGAGCGCAAAGCTTCGGGGGAATTAGATGAAACATTTTTAATGTTTGAAAATAAACTCAAAGAAGTGTTTAAAAATAATCGAAATTTATTTACCTCAAGTGTTGGATTTGGATTGATGAGAGGCTTGCGAGTTAAAGACGCACAAACCTTAACAAATATTATCAATCTTTCTCATGAAAAAGGTTTATTAATGCTTAAAGCAGGGCGAAATACCTTGCGTTTTCTTCCTCCCCTTACTATCAGTGAAGCAGAAACAAATGAAGGGTTTAAGAGGTTAGATGAAGCACTTTCTTCTTTATAGTCTTCTTTTTAGCTCACTATTAAGAGCAGAACATGTAGACCTTGATCCCTATATATCCAATCTAAAGCAAAAAGAATTTTCGTACGATTATGAAAAATCACTCTTAGAAAAAAAGAAGTTAAGAGACTCATGGATTCAGCCTATTAAACTGCGCTATAGTATCTCAAAAAGCAATCCTTATAATGAAGGTGGTGCGGGTGTGCAAATGGTGCAAAATTCTGCTATTGCCCTAGATCAGCCTATTTTTAAGTTTGGTGGTATTTATTATGGTATTAAGTTCTCAGAAGCTTCGTATTTATATAATAAATATAGCATAGATGTAAGTAAAAGAAAGATGATTAAAGACGCTATCTCTTTGTTAATGCAAATTAAACAAACCCATCTAACGATACTCAAACAAGAACTTCAAATTGATAATTCTCGTATTAACTTAGAACAGAAAAAAGAGCAGTATCTTAATGGTCAGTTGGACTCAGGTTTTTTAAATAATGCTATTATTAAAAAAAACAGGGTGACTCAGACCTTATATGACTTACAAACGTCTCAGGAACGTTTGATTTCTAAGTTTGGTGCCATTAGTGATTTAAATTATAAAGAAGCAAAAATACCTAATCTTTTATTAGTGAGTAAAAAAGAATTTTTAGAAAAGAATATTGATATAAAACAAGTGCAAAGTGAAGAAAAAAGAAATCTATATAACAAAAATGTTACTGTGGCTAAATATCTTCCTTCTATAAATCTTACAGCAGGGTATAGCTGGGATAAGCTAGAAAACCCATCCTTTAGTGGGGTGTCTTTTCCTAGTCCTCCTGAGACGAGTTATTATAATTATGGGCTAAAGGCTAATATATCCTTAGACTTTAATAGTTTCAGAGATATTGAGTCTGCTCAGGTGGATTATCTTAAATCTGTCGTTGTAATAGATGATAAAAAACGTGAGCTTTTGGCCTTATATGAACAAGTTAGTCAAAACTTGAAAAACTTTGATAAAAAAATTCATTTGTCTATAGAAAATGAGTCCTTATATACTAAGCTTTTAGATGAAACAAAACAGCTTTTTAAGGCAGGATATAAAACACAATATGATGTGCGAAATCTTTCTAATTCTGTAAAGATAGAAAAGGTTGATCAAAAGATATTTGAAATCGATAAACAATTAGAGCTGTTAAATTTATATGAAAAGTTAGTAAATGCAGAAGTTTAGTGAATATATGAATGATTGGTTGTATGGTGAAAATGGCTATTATACACAGTACAAAGAGATAGGAAAAGAGGGGGACTTTTATACCTCAGTTTCAACGTCTAAGTTTTTTGGAGGAAGTATAGCCAAGCATATCATTTCTTTAATAGATGAAGGTTTTTTACCAAATGACACTACTATCTGTGAAATAGGTGCGCACAAGGGGTATTTATTAGCAGATATCGTTCAGTTCATTTACACACTAAGACCGGAACTACTGGATACTTTGTCTTTTATGACAGTAGAAAGGTTTGACTTTTTACAAGAAACACAAGATGAATATTTTGAAGAATCTTTTGGAGATAGTGTAAGGCTTTCACATGTGAAGTCTTTATCTGAGCTTAGTCTAGATTCAGCCTTTTTTATAGCAAATGAAATTTTTGATGCCTTTTCTTGTGAACTAATTTATAAAGATAAGATAGCAAGCTTAAAAGATGGTACAATCATTTTTGAAGAAGATAATGCATGGGTGTCACAAAAGGCAAAAAAATATCATAAAGATAAGGGCGAAATTGCCTTAGGGTATGAAGAATTTGCTCTTGAAATGAAAACAGCAGCGAAGACCTTTGAATTTATGACTTATGATTATGGGGAGATGCAAGCTCGACCGGATTTTTCCATACGTATTTATAAAGAACATGAAGTCATTCCTCTTTTTGATGAGAATTTAAAGTTGTCTGAGGTGTTTTGTACTTCAGATATTACTTATGATGTTTGCTTTGAGCATTTAAAAGATGCTTATAATGAAGCTGGAATTGAAATGAACAGTTTTAAAACTCAGGCCTTAGCTCTTATTGATATGGGTTTGTTAGATCTTTTAGAAATATTAAAAGAAAAAGGGGGAGAAGAGATGTATCTATATGAACTTGAACGTGCAAAGCAACTTTTTTTACCTGACTTTTTAGGGGAACGATTTAAAATGATGTCATTTAGACAAAAGGAAAATAATGATTAATATAATAATTAACGGTGAAGAAAAACAGTATGCAAAAGATATTATTCTTATAGATATGATGAATGAATTAGGTATTGCGGACAAGGTGATGGCGGCGGCTGTTAATATGAACATAGTAAAACAAGACTTATGGTCTGCACATGTTTTAAATGATGGTGATAAGGTAGAACTATTAGACTTTGTGGGTGGTGGTTGATTTTTTAATAATATAAAAAAAAGCTCTTCTTTAAGGCTTTTTTCCTTCGATAGCTACCACAGCAATGGCGTAATCTCCATCATGTGTAATAGATACAGATATATCTGTAATAGCGTAGCTTTGTAATATCTTCTGAGACAGTTCTATCTCAGGTGCTCCCTTAGATGTTTTAGAAATCATTATGTCATGAAAGCTGCATTGTGAACCTATACCACAGCCTAAGGCCTTTGAACAAGCTTCTTTAGCTGCCCAAAATCCGGCTGCTGTTTTATAGTTTTTAACTAAAATAATTTCTTCTTCAGATAAAAAGCGTTGTAGAAATTTATCATTAAAACGTTCAATGGATTCTTTCATTCTTTGCGTTTTAATCAGATCAATACCAATCATCCGTTTGTAGCCTTGTTAATTATAGAGGTGCCCTAAATGAAATATTAGTGTTACCTAGCCTCAATTAAGAGGACCTAGTTTACTGTACTACAAATTCGGTAAAGTAAATATGTCTAATGTTTCCATCACGCAAACGAAGATTTAGTTGGTTAACAATTTGCTCTTTAAGTTTTTCTTTTCCCTTGGCCGTTGATATTTCTTCTAAGGTTTTTGAAGATAAAAGACGTATACACACATCTCGTATAACCGCTGTTTTACTTTCAAGTTCAGCTGCTAACTCTTCACCATCAAGTTCTAAGTTGATTTGTACTTTTAGGTAACGACGACCACTATCACTCAAAAGGTTCACGGTAAATGTATCTAGAGGAAACATGGGTCCAACTTCCATAGCGTCCATCATCTTCATTGGTTTTTCTTTTGTCATTTGTGAACCTCCTGAGGATTGAGATTGTTCATCTCCTCCACTCATAAGCATCACAACAACAACACCAACAATGGCTAAAACAAGAACCAAAACTACGGCAATAATAATTAAAACAAGGTTTGAACCCTTCTGTGGTGCAGGGGTCGCACCGTCTTCATTTGATTGTTCTGTACTTTCTTCTTCAGCCATAATTAAGGACTCCTGTCATTTTAGTTTCTACATGCATTATAGCAAAGTAATGAAGTTTGTTAAGCTTAATATTGAATATTTACACAAGAAGACTAGGGGCTATAAATTAATTTATAAAATACCTACACCTAAAAAAATATTTAATCCTACTTGGCTATAATAAGTTTTTTTAGAATAATATTTATTATAAGGAAATAATATGATCGATTTATTTCAAAAACAGGCAAACGATTGGGATGAACAAACTATCCCACAACAACTAAGTCAAACTATAGGCCCTATGATGCTAAAGCATTTAACTTTAGATAGTTCAATGGACATAATGGATTTTGGAGCAGGTACGGGTCTGTTAAGCTTCCACTTCGCACCTCTGGTCAAAAGTATTGCTGCGGTTGATATCTCTGAATCCATGTTGAAAGAACTTACAGCTAAAAAAGCACTTCAAGGTAAGGTAGTCGCTTATTGTCAAGATATTTTGAAAAAACCATTATCTAAAACTTTTGACCTTATTATCTCTGCTATGGCTATGCATCATGTAGAAGATTCTACATTAATGTTACAAAGTTTTAACAAACATTTAAAGACAGGGGGGCATATTGCCTTAGCAGACTTAGATCTTGAAGATGGGAGTTTTCATCCTTCTGATGCAAAAGGTATTTTTCATCATGGCTTTGATAGAGAAGCGTTCGCTCAACAATTAAAAGATGCAGGTTTTATAAATTTAGAATTTTTCACACCTCATATTATTCAAAAAGAGGGCAAGGAATTTAAACTTTTCATAGTTATAGGCACAAAGGCGTAACGTAAAGATTATATTTTTTTAAGAGGTTCATTAAATATTTTCCACACTAAAACAAAGTGGGGTTTATCTCCTTCAGGTCTACATCCAATCAATAAGTTTTGTGACTTCGTTTACCTCATAACATTTTAGACCAAAGGTATCGGATGGTTTTTTAGCAAGAAGCGCTTTTGAAAACTTATGCAAAGCAGATTCTTTGAGTCTTGGGTCTAATTGATAAACCTCTCTTACATCACCCACTAAGGATACTTCTCCTATAAAAACAGTTTCTTTTGATATGGCTCGATTTCTAAAACTACTGATGATAGCTGCTAGAATAGCTAGATCTGCGGATGTTTCTGTAATCTTTATACCCCCCGTGATATTAATAAATACATCATATTGATTAAGAGGAATTTCTAGTTTCCGCTCAAGTAAGGCTAAAAGCATATTGAGTCTATTGTTTTCAAAGCCTGTCGCTTGTCGTTTTGGATTGGGTGCATGGGACTCGGATACTAAGGCTTGTACTTCTAATATAATGGGACGGGAGCCTTCCATAATTACGGTTAAGGCTGAGCCTGGTTGAGCATTGTCTTTACTAAAGAAGCGTGAAGAAATGTCTTTTGCGGAAACAAGTCCTTCTGCCTTCATCTCAAAAACTCCAATCTCAGAGGTGGGGCCAAAACGGTTTTTAAAACCACGAAGTATTCGCAACTCTTGAGATGAATCTCCCTCAAAATATAAGACTGTGTCCACCATATGCTCTAAGACTCTAGGCCCAGCTATGGAGCCTTCTTTTGTAATATGACCAATAATAAAAATAGCAATTTTTTGTTCTTTAGCGATGCGCATCAGTTCAAAGGTGATTTGTCGTACTTGAGTTACCGAACCAGGTGCAGAAGAAACATTTTCAGAATACAAGGTTTGAATAGAATCAATAATAATACATTCATATTTTCGTACACTAAGTTCCAGTATGACTTGTTCTAATTTAATTTCACTAAGTAGGTAAAGGTTTTCATTATTAGCATCAAGTCTATTAGCTCGAAGTTTAATCTGACCTTCACTTTCTTCCCCCGTAACATATAAGGTGTCTTTCCCTTGTTTTGCGAGGTTAGAGCCGATTTTTAAAAGTAGGGTAGACTTTCCAACTCCAGGGCTTCCCCCAATAAGAGTTAAAGACCCCGGTACAATGCCTCCGCCTAAAACAAGGTCAAGTTCATCATCATTAGAGCTAAAGCGTTCGACTTCGCTTTCTTGTATCTGTGTTATAGGCTTGGCTTTGGTTACACCGGTGCTAGTTGAAGTAAGTTTAACAATCTCTTGTTCCTGCTCGTTAAGCTCTACCATAGAATCCCAAGTGCCACATGAGGTACACTTTCCCATCCATTTAGGTGCAGTCAAGCCACAATGCTGACATTCAAATAAAACTTTTTTCTTTTTTGCCATTAAATATCCTTTGGATGGGCATGCGGTACCCTTTACTGAGTACTACATGTAGTATAGTAGTTTTAACTTTTGAATGATAATAATATGACACTTTGAAAGAATAAGGAGGGCTTAGAAAATTTAAAGTTACTCAATTATCTTTTATAGAGGTGTCCTTAACTTTCTTCTTGAACAAATATGGCATCTAAAAAGTCATTTACAAATTCATGTTTGTCAAAGGCTATAAGGTCATCAGCTGTTTCACCCATTCCAATATATATAATAGGAATTTCTAAGGCATAAGCAATACTAAAGACCGAACCACCCTTAGCTGTACCATCTAGCTTTGTGATGATGATAGCATCGATATCTACCATTTCATTAAAGGCGCGTGCCTGATCAATGGCTGAATTTCCTTGAGTTCCATCTAATATAAGAATCTTTTCGTGAGGCGCACCAGAATGTGCCTTGTCACAAATTCGTACAATTTTTTTAAGCTCATTGGCAAGGTTGGTTTGTGTATGCAAACGTCCGGCGGTATCAATTAAAACATGATCAAAGTTTTTTGCCTTAGCCGAAGTAATCGCGTCATAAGCAACAGCGGAAGGGTCATGCCCTTGTTGAGTGGCTACAATAGGCACACCAATCTTATCCGCCCATCGTGTGAGTTGCTCAATAGCAGCGGCTCTAAAGGTATCTGCCGCGCCTAAGATGACTTTTTTATTTTCATTTAGATATTTTTGAGAAAGTTTGGCGATAGTAGTGGTCTTGCCTGCTCCATTTACGCCTATAATCAATTGAACCTTAGGTGCAGTGAACTCTTTTTCATCATAATATGTCCAGTTGAAACAGGCTAAAAGTTTTGATTCTATATGCTGACGCTTTACTTCATCATAAGGTATCTCGTTTAATATTTTTTCTATAAGATCATAATGCACATCAGACTCTAACAAAATATTTTCTAGTTCATCCTTAGAAATTGCTATCTTTTTCTTTGGAACTATCGTCTTTATTGCGTCCGCTGTTCTTGCTAATCCTTTTTTGAAAAAACCAAACATTATGTCTCCTACTTTCCCATAACTTTTTTAATGTCGTTTTCAATCATCTCTTCGGGCACAACACCAATATAATGATTGATATATTTACCCTTATAAAACATAACCATTAAAGGGATAGGAAACCCTTGACCGACATCCGTAGTCGCAGCTATTGCGCGTGAGAGTGTGTGGTTATCCGGGGTATTTGAGATACTATACTCCGCTCCATAGGTATCTACAAATCTTTGAACATAAGCATTACTCTTATCTTCTTCAATCAAGACACCAATAATTTTAACATCATTTTTAAACTTGTCTTGGAGTTTACTAAGGTTTGGTGCAGCCGCTCTACAAGGAGGACACCAGGTGGCAAAGATATCAAATAATATGACCTTGTCAGACATCCCTTCTACTGTAAAATCATTTCCTTCTTTAATTACTTTATATTCAACATTTTTAAGGTCTTTAAGATGGTACACAGACTGAGATACAAGAGAACTTAATTCTTCTTGAGATGAATCACTGCACGCACCTAGCAAAAAGATTACACTCAAACTTATAAATAGATTCTTTAATGACATTTATAATTTCCTTTTTAGATATAGTATGAAATATTAACATTTTATTTGTGTAAAATACCTTGTCAAATAAAACGCAATAGTATACTGTTTAAGGCTTAATATGAGTATAGATAAGGCATCATTTCGTAAACTCTGCATGAAAAAGTTGAAAAATACTTCAGCTCATAATAGAAAATATAAAGAATATGCAGTTCAAAGAAAACTGAAAAAAGTACTAGATGAGATTAATGCATCCTCCATGCTTTTTTATTTACCTTTAAAGACGGAAGTAAATTTAAATAAGTTATTACAATATGAAAAAAGAAATATCAAAAAATGTTATGTACCGTTTATGGTTGGGGAAAGTTTTAAGATGGTACCATACAGACAGCCTCTAAATGTCGGTAGATTCGGCGTTAGTGAGCCAAATAATTCTAATAAAAAAATTAAAAATGTTGATGTCGCTATTGTACCTGTTCTAGGAGTGGATGCAGATGCAAGGCGAGTTGGTTTTGGTAAGGGGATGTACGATAGATTTTTCCCTACACTAGCAAAAACACCCATTACCATTTTTGTTCAGCTTGAACAATGTCTTTGTGATGAAAAAATTACAGACGATTATGATATTCAAGCCGATATTTATATAACTCCAAAAGAAATACTCTATAGGAAAAATAATGTTAAATCAGATTCTTCTAGGCGGTGGTATAGCCACCGTTAGTGGAGTAATCGGATTTTTTATCTCTAAAAAGTTAAGTAATGCACAGTTTGATGCCTTAATCGAACAAGCTAAGGCGAAGGCCAAGGTTATCGATTCAGAAGCGGAATTAATGCTTCATAAGGCAAGTTTTAAGGCTCAAGAGATTGGGGATAAGGCACAAAGAAGATTTGATGACGCCAAAGAAAATGCTGAAAAATCTTTAAAAGAAAATTATCAAGAGCTTGAAACAAATGAAAAAGACTTTGAAGAATTTAAGGTTGAAGAACTTCGTCGTATTAAGATAGAAGCCTCTAAAACGCAAAACTTAAATTTACAGCTTGAGCGTACACAACACTCAATGCAGAGACAAAAAGACGATTACTTAAACCGTTCAAATGAAGCGGTAAAAATTATAGAAAGTGGTGCAGGGCTTACCTGTGAAGAAGCAAAGAGTTTACTATTAAAAAAAGTTGAAGAAGACTCTCGCGAAGAGATTGCTCATATAGTAAGAAAGTATGAACAAGAAGCAAAAGATGAGGGAAGAAAAAAAGCAAATTACATTTTAGCTCAGGCTACATCACGGTTTGCAGGAGAATTTTCATCTGAAAGATTGGTGAATGAAGTCCATTTAGATGATGATGAACTTAAGGGTCGTATCATTGGTAAAGAGGGTCGAAATATAAAAACCCTTGAAATGCTCTTAGGTGTAGATATCATTGTGGATGAAACACCTAATGCAATTTTATTGAGTTCATTTAATCTATACAGACGCGCAATTGCTACACGCACCATTGAGCTTTTAATTGAAGATGGACGTATCCAACCTGCTCGCATAGAAGAAATTTTTGCCAAGGTAACCGATGAATTTGAAGCCTCTGTTTTAGCTGAGGGGGAACAAATTGCAAGAGATATGCATATAACAGACATTCATCCTGAGCTTTTAAAGCTTATTGGACGTTTACGTTATCGCGCTTCTTATGGACAAAATGCCTTAGCGCATACTCTTGAGGTAGCCAATCTTGCCGGTATTATTGCTGCAGAACTTGGTGGAGATGAACTACTTGCTAAAAGAGCAGGGTTATTACACGACATTGGTAAGGCCTTAACTCATGATAAGGGTGGAAATCATGTTGACCTTGGCTTAGAGTTAGCAAGTAATTATAATGAACATCCTGTAGTGCTAAATGCTATTCCTGCGCATCATGGCTTAGAAGAAATTAAGAGTATAGAATGTGCTGCAGTGTGTGCAGGTGACGCCTTATCTGCTGCAAGACCAGGTGCAAGACGAGAAGTCTTAGAATCGTATCTTAAACGAGTAACTGAGATAGAAGAGATTGCCTCCCATAAACACGGAGTCAAACAGGCTTACGCTATTAATGCAGGTCGTGAAGTACGTGTTATTGTTAATGCGGAACTCCTTAATGATGATGAATCATCACTTTTAGCTAAAGAAATAGCCAAAGAAATAGAATCAAAAATGAATTTTCCAGGTGATATAAAAGTAGCCGTTATTCGTGAACTTCGAGCCATAGAATTTGCTCGGTAAATTAAAAAAAATAAAGTTAAGAACTGAATATAAAAACTAATTTCGGGGCTAAGGAAGTTCAAGGAATCACTTCCTTGGATATATAAGATACAATCGGATTATTAAACGCGGTCTTCAAGTTTATTTGTGATATCTTAAAAGTCATCGTTCGATGGAATAGGCTTTGAATCAAGGTAAATAGTACAAATAAGGTTCATCCTCAAACCGAACCTTTTTCGTTTATTTTTATAGGGATATTTAATGATCTTAAATACTGGGCACCTCTAAAAACCCTATACTCACTCAGCGATACAAGAAGTTTGCTATTATGAGGCGGATGTGTGAAGGAGCTATTAATAGCTTCAATCACATTCAACGATTAAGAGTGAATTTCTTGTATCGCCCTTTGGGAGGTATTTTGAAACGCAATCTTGCACATGTTTTTCCATCGCCAGAGCTACGGCTATGACTCAAGAAAATTCTTACACAATCTTACATTTCAAAAGACCTCTGAGTGAATATAGAGTTTTTAGAGGTGCCCTACTTTTATATTTGAGTTGCTTTGTTCTACAATTACCCATTTGTAGGAAAGTTTATAATTCTCTTTTTTTTCTTCTTTTGAAAGTGGACGTAACTTCGTTTTTTTATTTGCGCATTAGGACATAATTTAGAGGTGCCCTTTATTAATTCTTTTATAGCCTAAATCAGTAAATGTTATTTTCTTAAGTGATTATGCAAGAAGTTTATTGTCTTTATTTCAATGGCTTCTAATGTATTTAGTTATAATTCCACTAACTAAAAGGGCTCAAAGTATGACTAAATTACAAGATGAAAAGCTGACTCAATTTAAAGCAGGTAAATAATCCTTTGCAAGACACAGCCTTAAATATATTAAAAACGGGTAATAATGTTTTTATAACGGGTTCTGCGGGAACGGGGAAGACCTATCTTTTAAATAAGTTTACCTTTTATTTGAAATCACGAAAAATCATTCCAACCATAGTTGCGCCTACTGGTATTGCTGCCTCGCATTTGCAAGGGCAGACTATCCATTCATTTTTCAGCTTAGGGATTCGCGACGCTATTGATGATGAATATATAGAGTCTTTACTAGATAAAAAATATTTGCAGACTAGGTTTTCTAAACTCAAGATTTTAATTATTGATGAGATTTCGATGGTGTCTCCTGAGATATTTTATTGCATGGATCAAATACTTAGGGCTTTTAAAAAAAATGATAATCCTTTTGGTGGGGTTCAGACTATTCTTTCTGGAGATTTCTTTCAATTGCCTCCCATCTCAAGAGTGCCTAAGGACAAACGCTTTGCTTGGCAATCACCTTCTTGGAAAGAGTTAGAGTTAAAGACCTGTTATTTACAAGAAAAGTTTAGACAAGATGATAATGTTCTTATTAGTATTTTAGACGAGATTAGAAGCGGCAGTGTTTCACGTCATTCTTATGAGGTATTAAACTCAAGACATCAGAAAGACCTAGCAATAGACTTCACACCCACAAAGCTTTATACTCATAATATAGATGTTGATAGAATCAATAATGATGAGTTAAATAAGATTCACAATAAGGCTTTTACTTTTAAGTATACGTCAGAAGGAACGGCTAAAAATATTGAGAAGATATTTAAAACTTCACTTGTTTTAGAAGAAATGTATCTTAAAAAAGACGCGGTAGTTATGTTTATTAAAAACAACCTAGAACTTGGCTATGTTAACGGGACTACGGGTGTTGTTGTTGACTTTGATAAACAAACGGGTCTGCCCCTAGTAAGAACATCGTATGGGACTTTAATCAAGGTTGTTTTAGAAGATTGGACTATGGAAAATGATGGTGGAAACATTATTGCCAAGGTGTCACAGATACCTCTTAAACTTGCGTGGGCTATAACGATACATAAGTCTCAAGGAATGACGCTTGATTCTGCTGAGATAGACCTGTCTAAGACATTTGAAGTTGGGCAGGGTTATGTGGCTTTGTCTCGTATTAAAAACATAGAAGGGCTTCGTTTAATGGGTCTAAATGATATGGCCCTAAGCGTTGACCCCCTTATCTTACATATAGACGATAGAATCAAGACTGCCTCTTTAAAAGCACAAAATGAAATATCGGCTGTTTCAAGTGAACATCTTGAAGAACTGTTTGAATCTTATATTATGAGTATAGATGGGATTACAGATAGTACTAAAATTAAAGAGCAAGAGGTGATTTTAAAATCTGAAAAGAAGGTAGTTTTTTCTAAGACTACGGCTTCTCACCTTCAAACAAAAGAGCTAATTTCTAGTTCTAACTCTATTATTGAATTGGCTACAAACAGAGGGATGAGCAATGGAACTATAATTAATCATCTTCGCACCTTAAAAGAGTTAGATCCAAATCTAAATATAGATAAATTTATGCCAAATCTTAATACCCTCACCCTTGTAAAAGAAGCTCTGATAAAAATTAGGCGAAGAGCGAATAAAGATGATTTTTCTGAGGATGGTAAACCCCGTTTAAAGCCAATTTTTGAAGTCCTTGACTCTAAGATAGACTATGATGATATTAGAATATCATTGCTGAAATATGCATAAGGGTAAAAAATAGATTATTCACAAAATGAGGTCTTGAATTTAGTGCAGAACCTATCAACACCAAGCGAAGTATTAGATCAATTAGCAAGAGATAAGAATATTGATGAAATTTCTAAAACCTTTATTGCAAGACATGTAAATACCTCGCTTGAAATCTTAGAACTTATGGGTAAGAAGCAGTGATAAACTTTATACTCAGTATAAATTAGCTCAAAATCTACATACTCCTAATGAGGCCTTAGATGAATTGTTGGATGAAAGTGGCCTTATCCAAATAGAAGCACAAAAAAATTATGATATTCAAGAAGCCTTAAAAATACAGGATTAAAAAATTGAACTACTAGCCATTAGACAGTTATGGAATGTATTTAGAGGCGCCCTTTAGTTGATGACGTAATATTAAGAGCCTTTTCTTATCACAACAGCAAATTCGTCTGAATCTTCATTCCATGGGGAGCCTGATACATCACTATAATATTCATCAATCTTAAAATTACTTTGACTCAGTTCTTTTGATAACATTTCTTGATTAAAATATTGAACCCAGTAATAAACGGTATCAACCGTATCTTTTTTAATTATTGTATATTTATCCAGTGATATTTTTTCTTTGTCATAGGTGTCAATATTTAAAAATGCATAATACGGGTCTTTTGACCAAAATCCATCTAACATGTTTTTTTCGTAGCTGGATTGAGTAGAAATCTTTTTATATCCTTCCCACGAACACACATCTAATAATATAGCGCCATTTTTATTTAAAATAGAATGAAACTTAGTAAGCAGTTGTTTTCTTTCTTGGGGGGCTAAGGCACAATAATCACACATAATCATAATGATTAAGTCATATTTCCCTTTTATATCTGCTTGAAGATAATCTTCACAAAGGTACTGCACCGATACATTTTCTTCTTTTGCTAATTTTTTTGCGTAATCTAAGGAATACTTAGAAAAATCAATGCCAGTTACATTTGCTCCAAATTTTGCTAATCGAGTAGTATATAAACCCGGTCCACATCCAAAATCAATAACCTTAGAATCTTTTCCTAAATTAAAGTGTGTTGCAATCCAAGACACAGAACGGTTCATAAAAGCAGTACTTCTTGAGGCTGCATTTATGGTGTCATTAAAATGAAAGGCTAACATTTTTTCAGAGGTATGTTCATCTGCCCATATTTTAGATGCTGTTCTTACAGAAAAAGGTTGGACCTTAGTATTAATTTTCTCTAATAGTTTAAACATTTTATTCCTTAATACGTGTATCATAACAAAAAATAAATAAAATATTATCAATATGCTTAGTGAAATGTGGGCCAGGTCACAATGGCGCTAACTTATATATTGCCATCCTAGTCTACAAAACTTAGTGTATAATATAGGTATGATAAGACTTGATCAATATTTAGTAGAAAACAACTTAGTAGACAGCCGAAACAAGGCCCAACAACTTATAAAAGACTCTAAGGTAAGTGTTAATAAAAAGGTGATTACTAAAGCCTCTTTTAAAGTTTCAGATGAATGTATAGAACTTGATGACGAATACGTTTATGTATCAAGAGCTGCGTATAAATTAAAAAACTTTTTACCCTTACTTCCTTTTGATGTGAAGGGGATGGATGCCTTAGATATAGGTTCGTCTACGGGAGGTTTTACAGAAGTTCTTTTACTTAATGAAGTAAACTGTGTTACGAGTGTAGATGTGGGTTCCTCTCAACTGCATGAAAAACTTTTAAAGGACAAGAGAGTTAGAAGTCTTGAAAATCAAGATATTCGTAGCTTTAAAAACGATACTCCTTTTGAACTTATTACCTGTGACGTCTCTTTTATCTCCTTGCATCATATATTAGAGACCATAAATATTCTGAGCTCTGGCTATATGATTTTATTATTTAAACCTCAATTTGAAGTGGGTAGAGATGTGAAGCGAGATAAGCATGGAGTCGTTAGTGATACAAAAGCGATATCAGCGGCAATGTTGAAGTTTGAAGATACTTGTAGTTTATTAGGCTGGACGAAGATTTTAATGCAAGCCTCGTCAATTACGGGAAAAGAGGGAAATATTGAATACTGCTATTGCTATAAAAAAGATTAATGCCATTGCTATAGGTGGGTTTGATGGTATGCACATCGCTCATCAACATCTGTTTTCTCTTTTAGGTGATAAGGGTGGTATTGTTGCAATAGAAACAGGTTACGCTAATATGACACCTGGCCTTCATAGACAAGAGCATACAACCCTTCCTGTATTTTATTATGAACTTGATGCAATTAAAGGACTTAGTGGAAAAGAGTTTATAGTAAAGCTAAAAACAGATTTTCCTTCTTTAAAAAAAATAGTGGTTGGTTTTGATTTTCATTTTGGGCATAAACGTTCGTGTACATCTCAAGACTTAAAAAAACTATTTGAGGGCGAAGTTTTGATTGTAGATGAAGTAAAATTAGAAGACATTCCTATACATTCTCACAAAATCCGTCTTTTATTAGAAGAAGGAAAAGTCAAACAAGCTAACCTTTTTTTAGGATATAACTACACCTTGAAAGGACAGGTTATTAAAGGGCAGGGTATTGGTTCAGCAGAGTTAGTACCTACAATAAACTTAGAAACATCAGGGTATCAACTTCCTAAAGATGGAGTTTATGCTAGTTTAACCCGTTTGGATGATGGCACTTTATATCCGTCTGTTTCTTTTATAGGGCAGCGTCATATTACAGATAAATCTTTTGCTATTGAGACACATATATTGCAAGACAAGGTTCCTAGCTCCCTTAAGGCAGAGATTTCATTTTTACATTTTATACGTGAGAATAAAAAGTTTGATTCTTTTAGTGAACTAAAACAGCAGATTAAAGACGATATAATTAAAGCAAGAAAAGAAATAAACTTTTTAGCCTTATAGAAAAGCTTTTAAGGAGGTAATATGAAGTTCCTTTTTTTATTTTTTATTTTTATATCTTTAGTATATGCCGAATTCATCAACTCTCTTAGCCAAGAAACTTCCCCTTATCTTACACAACATCAGCATAACCCTGTTCATTGGTATGCGTGGAATGACACAAGCCTCGCCTTGGCTAAAAAAGAAAACAAACCTATCTTCTTATCTATTGGATATTCAACCTGTCATTGGTGTCATGTCATGGCCCATGAGAGTTTTGAAAATGAAAAGATAGCGGCACTGTTTAATGAACACTTCATCTGTATCAAGGTTGATAAGGAAGAATTTCCTCATTTAGATAAGTATTACCAAAATGTTTATGTCTTATTAAAACAGCGTTCAGGAGGATGGCCTTTGTCCGCATTTTTAACAGAAAATGCTAAACCTTTTTATGTGGCAACGTATATTCCCCCTAGTGAAATGTACAATATAGAAGGACTAGATACCTTACTTCCTCGACTTGCAAATTTATATAAACAAAATAAAAAAGAAATTTATGCTCGAGCTGAAGAAATTTCTATGGCCATGAACAAACATGATACACGAGTTCTAAAACCTGTGGATATAAATTTAGATATTTCAAAAAAAGCTTTTAAAGGCTTAAAAAAACAATATGATGACTTGTATTATGGTTTTTCAACCCAACCAAAATTTCCTGAAGCCTCAAAAATTTCTTTGTTATTTGACTTAGATATCTTAGGTGTAAAAGGTACAAAAAAGATGGCATTAGAAACCTTAAGGGCAATGGCTCTTCGTGGTTTATACGATCAGGTTGAGGGTGGATTTTTTAGATACAGTGTTGACGCGGCCTGGGAAATTCCTCATTTTGAAAAGATGCTTTATACGAATGCTGAATTGATTCCTTTATATGTTACGGCTTATGAACTTACTCAAGATCAGCTTTATAAAGATGTTGTTATTGAAACCATTAATATGATAGAACATAGGTTTGAAAAAGATGGGGTGTATTTTTCAGCTTCAGACGCTGACAGTGGACATGAAGAAGGGGGCTATTTTATATATTCGTATGAAGAACTTCTAGGAAGTATGCATAGCTTAAATATAAAAGAAAAAAATGAACTGAGTGAAGCTATGGACTTAAGCATAATGGGAAATTTTGAAGAAAAAGTCCATATAAATTTTTATAAAAATTCCCGTCCTACTTTGTATGAAAAAATTAGAGAAGATCTAAAGAACATCAGAGAAGCAAGAGACTACCCCTTTATTGATAAAAAAATAAATGTAGCATGGAATTCTATGATGATAGAGGCCTTGTTTAAAGCCTCTGTTATAGATGAAAAGTACATGAAAATGGCAGAAGTTAAGATACAGTCTTTGATAAACAAGATGTATCTAAAAGGGGTCTTATATCATCAAGCTTTATCCGGAAAGATTCCCACTCAAAAAGCCTTATTAGAAGATTATGCCTTTTTGTCTTCTGCTCTTATTGAAGGATACTCAAAAAATTATGATTCACAGTATCTGGTTTTAGCGAAACATTTATTAGACCTGTCTATAGCTAAATTTCATGATGGTAAGTTTTGGTATCTTAGTGAAGATGGTATAAAGGTTCACGCGGATATGCAAGATAAATATTATAAGGCCCCTATAAACAAGCTCTTACTCAGCCTACTTCAAATGGCTTCTTTAAGTGGTGAGAGGAAATATCTTACTCTGGTAGAAAAAATGCTCAAAGACAAAAGTGCTGTCTTAGATACTAATCCTTCTTATTTTCCAAGTGCACTGCAAGTCCTATTACGTGAAAAACGAGGTTTTATTACTCTAAAGGCTAAAAAAACTAAGTTGATTCAAAATAAAAAACAGATACAAGGTATTGAATATCCCTTTGTTATAAATAAAAGTGACAACAAGGTAAAAGGATATTTGGCGTGTGACATGAAACAATGCTTTTCGGTACACGAAAACCTTAAAAAAGTTATAAAAGATATAGAAAATCGATAATCCTTAGTGAATCAATTAGGATTAATACACTAAGAATACTTGACTATAAAAAACTATTATGCTAAAATTCTCTAACTTCAAACCCAAAGTATCTAATGAGATATACCTTAATGAGTTTTTTATTGCATACTTTAGGTTAATATAACTAGGAAATTAAATGGCTCCAACATGTCCAATCGCCTTTCGTCAAATTGATGGCACTATCGTTAGAATTAATGCTCTAAGCCTTTCACTCATCTTAATAGCGTATCTTCTTTCAAATCAAATTATTTTTATATATGTATTAGGGTTTGATCTTATGATTAGGCTTTTTTTAAACAAGGGTCTTAGTCCGATTAATCAAATAAGTAGATTAATTAAGGTAATAATATCTGCAAAAACGCATAATACAGACGCAGGCGCTAAACGTTTAGCCGCTTATTTTGCCCTTGGATTTGCTTGGAGTATTATAGGCTTACATAGTTTTGGCTTATTTAATGAGGCCAAGGTTTTAAGCTCAGTATTTATACTTTTTGCTTCTTTAGAATGGATTTTTAACTTTTGTGTAGGATGCAAAATCTATTTTATATATAAAAAAATGATAGCCTAAATGGCCGGTATCTCAACTAAGGGATTATATGGCTTAGCTGCTATGTATGAACTTTCACAAAAATGTGATGATACCCCTATGCAAATCAAAGAAATATCCTCAAATGGAAATATCCCTCATAATTATTTAGAACAACTTCTTTCAAGCTTACGAAAAGCTGGCTTAGTTAAAAGTATACGAGGTGCTTATGGTGGTTATTTCCTTGGACGACGCGCCGATGAAATAACAGTGTTAGAAATTTTAGAAGTTTTAGAAGGTAGTTTATGCAAGATGCAGATGAAAACCTCAAATCCTGTATTAGAAATGTTTTGGAACGATACTCATTCTAAGGTTCAAGGTCTGTTTTCTCTTAAACTTTCTGATTTAGACCGATATTATCAACAAATTTCTTTTGAGATTTGAACTCTTTATCGGTTAAGGTGCTATTGTATACGAAACACGTGTCGAGGTAACTTCTCCAATCCAAAAGACATTTCCTAAGATGGCTTTTTTCACATGTCCTGCTGCATCAAGTCCAATTAATATATCCATCATAGTATCGTCTTTTGAAAAAGGCTGTATATGCAAACGAAAAATATCGGTGATATCTGTATCTAAAAGCTCAAGGGCTTTTTGTTTCTCTTTTTTTTGAAGAAAAAATATAGTGACACTTTTTTTGTGGTTATGCGCACCTACGGCTATAAGTTCATAAACTTTATTCTCAGCATTACACGAGTTTAAGGCATTTAGATAAGAGCTGAAAATATCTTGACTTGTGTAGATGTCAAGACTGGAATTTTCATCGGAGTGCTCTTGTTCTTGTGTTTTTATAAGTTTAAAAACTATGGGGTCAAAATGACTTGACTTAACCCACTTGCTTCGTTGAATTCTAAGGGTTATTTCTTCTTTTTCGTGATTAAAGGTATACGTTTGGATAGTTTCTTTTCGTGTTGTTTTTCGGTATTTGTAAAAACTGTCTGAAAGGTACTTTCCATTAACAATTTTCCCCTTACTAATGTAAGTTTCCATACGGTTTCCACTTAAAACAGCAGCTGTTCCTGTAGTTGTGGCCGTGACACTCATACTATACGTCTTACCATCATCTTCAATTACTACATCTGAATAACCAACACTTCCAAACAAACCAACATCAACCCTATATCGTGCATTAAAGGTTTGAGAAAATAAGACTTGTACCAGTATCAGGATGGAAATAAATAACTTCATGGTGTGACTTCTTTCTAAAGTGCTTAGGATTATTTGCTTGGTAGAAGAATGCTTTGCTATAATACATTTATGATTTTAAAATTTAGTTTAATGATTATACTACTGTTTTCTTTTAGTGCCTGTGAACTTTTTGAAGATTCACTGCAAAAGCAAGAAAAGAAACAAGAATTAGCACTTAAAACCTTAGAAATTCAACAAGAAAAAGAACTAGCTAATCTAAATATGCAAAAAACTTTAGCACAACTTGATAAGCAAAAATCACTTGAACTTCAACAAATGCAAAATGATATAAGAGAAAAAGAATTAAGTGCAAACAGCGAAAAAGAGCTGGAACTTATTAAGCAAAAGGTACTTTTACAAGATAGTAATAATCTTTTAGATTTTCAAAAATATCTTTTATTGTTTTTAGGGATACTAGTAGTCGTAATAGCTACTTTTGTTTTTTACTATATGAAAAGAAAACATGAAGATGAACTACGGGCCTATAATGATAACTTGAAAAAGTACTTTTATATGAAAGAAAATGAATCGCGTATGAAGATTGCAGAAAAGATATTAGATACCATATCTGAAGGGGACTTGTCTAAGGATAATGAGCAAAAGCTTATTAATGCCTTTTCAAAGGACCAATACGATTATGAAGCACAAGACGCAGAAGTCTTAGAAATAATAGAGCACAAAAAGGAAGAAAATGAAGTTTAGCGAGTTTGAATTAGGTAATGCTATTATAGAAGGGATAAAAGATGCTGGTTATACCAAGGCAACTCCTGTTCAAGAAGCCACCATCCCTTTTGCTCTTAAAGGCAGAGATATCTTGGCTTCAGCAAAAACAGGGACGGGTAAAACAGCGAGTTTTTTATTGCCTATTATTCAAAGATTGATTTTAAACCCTAGTGAAACAGAATTTAGACACCCTCGCGCTCTTGTCGTAGCCCCTACACGTGAACTTGCACGACAAATAGGTGAAAGCTTTAAACTATATGCAGGTCATACACAATTAAAATTTATGGTGCTTGATGGAGGAGGGAAACTTCCTTCACAAATTAAAAAGGTGGAAGCCGGTTTAGATGTAATTATTGCGACCCCAGGTCGCTTAATTGATTTAGATAAACTAAAAAAACTTTCTTTATCACGTATTGAAGTGTTAGTCTTAGATGAGGCCGATACTATTTTTGACATGGGCTTTATTCGTGACTTAGAAGTTATTTTAAAGCTACTTCCAGCGAAGCATCAAAATATGCTTTTTTCGGCCACCTTTCCTGCTACAGTTAAACGCTTAAGTGAAAATCTTTTGAAAAATCCTGAGCACATCACCGTAGATAGACTGGGCACTACAGCAGATGATATTAAGCAAGTTGTGTATTCAGTAGATAAAGACAAGAAATCTGAATTTCTTTCGTATATGATAGGCGCACAAAACTGGCAACAGGTCTTGGTTTTTGCTAGAACCAAGGTCTTGGCTCAAAAAATTGAAGACGACATGATAGAGTCGGGACTGAGTGCAAGTTCTATTCATGGGGATAAGAAACAAGGGGCACGCACAAAGGCTTTAACCGCTTTTAAAGAAGGAAAATTTAGAGTCTTAGTGGCAACAGATATTGCGGCACGTGGACTAGATATCGAAGGTCTTCCTTACGTGATTAACTTTGACTTACCCAAGCATTCTGAAGAATATATTCATAGAATAGGTCGAACAGGTCGAGCCGGTAAAAAAGGTTTGGCCATCTCTTTTGTCTCGCCTGATGATGAGGGAATGCTTAGAAATATAGAACAATTATTACGAGTTAAAATCCCTCAACGACGTATGCGTGGGTATGAGCCACAAGAACGTCCTGAAGGAAAACAAAAACATTATGAGCATAAAAAAGAAGATATTAAAGGTGCCTTTGGTCATAAACGTAAAAAGACACCGGCTAAAAGTAAAAAAACATCCAAACGTGGTGTGTCTAAACGCGCGGCAGATGCTCAAATAACAACAAGAGAATCTTCTAAGAAAAGCAAGGGTTCAAAAGATAAATCTGGAAGAGGAAGAAGATAATGCAAGAATGCACGTGGGTATCTGCTATTAATACAAAAAACCAGTTAGGTGTTTTGTTAAGCTTAGTAGAAAGTGGGGCTCTTGAAGAACTGTTTATTGCTCAATGTTTAGATTCTGAGGTGGCAGGAACATCTTGGAAGGTTGGACAAATTATTGTTTTTGCTTTTTCACAAGGAGTAGGTATTAAGTCGGAACTTGACGCTATTTCTGAAACATGGGATTTAGATAAGATACAAGACAGCTATTTTGAAGAGATAGATGGCACACACGCCCTGAAAAATGTACTTTTTCCTGAATCTGATGCACAAGAAGAACAAATTATCGCGCAACTGCGCTAATTTAGATATACTTATAAAAATTTATAACATAATTTTTTAAGTATAAACAATTTATATTTATAACAATATGAAGATACTTAGATGTTACAATTGACAAATGTGACTCTTATCCTTTAAAATTTTGTCACAAGACTAACCTAGACAAATAGGCATATACCCATTTGTTATATCTTATATATACAGGAAACAATATTCTTAATCTGCCTAAAAGCATCGCTAACTTAGATACCTCTGATATAGGCGATAATCTACTTTATTATGATTACAGTATCAAACATCTTTTAAAGCTAGATGAGAAGGGTATAGATAAACAACTTCCTGAATATTTAAGTTCATATCGCTCTTTTGAAGGGGCGGTGTACGAAAATTACTTATATGAAAAACTTCTTATATACATGAAGAAAAACCCTCAAATCGGTCAGTTTATCTTAAAAGGCCCCCACGCCAAAACATCTGAAGCGCAATCAAATTCTTTGTATGTGAACAACAAGGGTCAGATTATTTACCGAACACGTTCTATAGAGATAAATGAATTTGATGGTCTGATTGTTAATGAAAAAGAGATCTTTTTCATAGAAATGACCCTAATTAAGTCGGTTACTAACTTAAAGCGTCGTTTACGAAAGAAAAAAGCTCTTTTAGAAGTTTTATTTCCTGATCATGAAATTAAGGCGCTTATTATCCTTTGTGAAGGCGTTAGTGGAAGTAAACAACTTCCTTCTTACTGTACGGTATGGATAACAAAACCTTTTGTAGCAGATGATGTATATGCTTGGCTGAAGGATAAAAATAGACGTAAACGTGTGCCTTTTTTAAGTCACAAGGCAGATAACCTAGTAGGCGATGAAGTGCTAAATGTGTTTCCTTTTAGATACTACAACTCTTTAGGTTGGATGTTACGACGTTTACGTGCTAAGAAGAATTCTGTTTTAAACATGGGCTTTTTAAAAACGGAAGTGTGTACCCGTTATATTGATTTATTTACAAAGGTATACTTAGGGTATATGGATAAGTCTCAATTTGAAATCATGTATCCAGAAGTGCCTAATGTAACGGATAAAGTAGTGGTGTCCATAGAAAAAGACCATACAGGGGCTCTGCTTTTAACCTATTTTATGCAGTACAGTCGTAAAAAACTTGATAATGTAGTGATTAAAAACTCTAAGGCTACCGTTAATAAAAAAGACCCGTATGGTATTTCAGTTACGGAAGTCTTTCATTCTCTTCGTATTATGGACGATTCTTATGTTCTTAGTATAAAAAATATTCATATTGTTGAAAAGCTACTTCGTTCTTTAGACCCTTAATAAATTATATTGGAAAGATAAAGACCGTTTGCGGGAGCAGGCTTTTTATTATGAATCTTGATGTTTTCAAGTTGTTCACTTAAATCATCTTCATTTAAATTACCTTCATTTATTTTTAATAAAAATGCCACCATTAAACGAATTTGAGAACGTAAAAATCCATTAGCCTCAAAATATAAGATGGTTTTATTTTTGTAGGCGTACACTTTGGCCTTATAAATAGTTCGTATATTAGTACGTGTGACAGAACCACTTTTTTTAAAGCTAGAAAAATCATGTTCACCTTCAAATAATATAATGGCTTCTTGCATGCCTGCAAGATTTATAGGTTTTGATATAAACGTGATAAAGGCATCTTCAAAAGGATTTGAACTTTGTTCAGATAATACATATCTATAGACCCTTCTTTTAGCACTGTACCTTGAATGAAAGTCTTTACTACAAGGACTTATGTGTCGGATTTGTATAGAAGGTGGAAGCTTGTGGTTGAGTAGGTCTTTGAGCTTTTGCATGTTAGAAAAAAAAGAAGGAACCTCACAATGCATGACTTGCTTAAAGGCATGTACTCCTGCATCAGTTCGCCCACTAGCATGAAGTTTAGAATGAATATTTAAGCTTTTAAAGACTTCATATAATTGACCCATAATAGTGTTTTTGGTATGAAGTTGAACTTGCGAACCCTCATAAGAAGAACCGTTATAAGACAGTATTATTTTAATGTGCATGTTTAAATACAGCTCTTTACTTAGGACTTGATAGAAGTTTTTCCTGAACTTTAGCCATATAGATTATTCCAATACTCAATAAAGGCAAAGTCGAAAATATAAACGATAAATAAGGCCATGGCTAAAAAAGGTACAAAGGGCACCATCTTAGATTCATCGGTTTCATTTCTCATAATAAGCATAATAGGAAGGGCTAAAAGTGCCGATACAAAAATAGCCATCAATCCTAATTGAATACCAACCATAGCCCCCATAGTTCCAGCAACCATTAAATCACCTTCACCTAGAGCCTCTCTTTTCATAAAATAGGAAAGGTAAAAACGTAAAAGAGCAAAACCTCCTACAAAAAGAAGGGTATGTTGAAAGTTAATAACAAAGCCTTCTAAGCTTAGTGCCGCCATCATAGCGGTGGTCATGGCTAAAAGGTTTAAACTATCTGGAACCATTTTAATATAAAAATCAATAACAGATAAGGCAAGTAAAAAGCTAAAGGATAAAGATATCATTAAGGCCATATATCCAAAGCCTAATTTGAAAAATACTGCTCCAAAAATAATACCACTAAGAAGTTCGACTATAGGATATTGAATAGAAATTTTTTCCTTACAAAAGGCACATTTACCTCTTAAAAAGAGCCAAGAGAATAAAGGAATATTATGATAAATCTTTAAAGGAGTTTTACATTTTGGACAATGTGACGCTGGGAAGGCGACATTTTCATTATGCGGTATACGCGCAATTAAAACATTTAAAAATGAGCCAAATACTAAACCAATTAAAATTACAAATGCGAGTGTCATTTGATGCCTCCGAAGCGTCGTTCTATACTTTTATATGAGTCAATTATTTCACCTAACTCTTTACTTGTAAAGTCTGGCCATAAGGTGTCGGTAAAAAAGAGTTCAGCGTAAGCTGCTTGCCAAAGCATGTAGTTTGATAGTCTATGATCACCACCACTTCGTATGAGTAAATCTACATTATGTTTACAATCAAGAGCATTACTAAGACTTTCTTCTGTAATCATTTCTGAATTTTTAAGAGAATTTACGGCTCTTAATATTTCATTTCTTGAGCCATAATTAAGGGCTAGGTGTTGTACTAAATTGTCACAGTGCTTGGTCTCTTCTTCTAAAATAATTATTTGTTTTTGAAGTGACGATGAAAATCGTGTGGCGTCACCAATCATTTCAAAACGAACTCCTAAATCTAAATAAGTAGGAAGTTCTTTTTTTAAGTAGTTAGCAAGGAGCTTCATTAAAAATTCAACTTCGAGCTTAGGTCGTTTCCAGTTTTCTGTGCTAAAGGCATATAATGTAAGTCTATCAACTTCAGGATGTTTTGAGCAGTACGTAGTGATTTCTCTAACTGTTTCAGAACCTGCTTCATGTCCTACAAAACGCTTTTTACCTTGCTTCTGAGCCCAACGACCATTTCCATCCATGATAATAGCGATATGTCTTACTTCATTCACAAATAATGTCCTGTTTATAATTTAGAGGTGCCCTGTAATTATTGTACATGAAAGTACATTTATAAAGACTTACAAAGTTCAAGAACTTCAAATGAAAGCAAGAGCTTTTCTTTGCTTGTAAGGCTTTTAGTAAAAGCGCTTGTAATAAACTCTATGGCATTATCATTTGTGCCAAAACTTGAGGCGTCTTTTAAAAGATTATAACATACCGCGTTAAGCCCTTTATTCTTAAGCATGGCCTTAGCATTAGCTAGTCCAAGCTGTTTATCCATTTCGGCTTTAAAGCCTATAGCCTTAATACCAGTCTTATTTAGGTTTAAAAGTAGGTCTTCATTTTGTTTTAAATCTAAAGACCAACTCTCGCCTATATCTGACTTCTTAAGTTTTCCCTGCTTAGTGGAAGATGGGATATAGTCAGCAACAGCCGCCGCCATAAATACAAAGGGCTCTTTTTCTATCGTGCTAGATTTAGTTTTTGTTACAGCTGTAGAAACAGAGTTATTAAGGTGCTCTTTCATTTCTATAGAGCTTTCAAACTTCATTTGAGTCATCGTTTCAGGAAGTCTTTGTGAAAATCGTGAGGCAATGATACTAACGTCTGCCCCTTTGAAAAACAAGGCAAGGGCTAAAGAAGAACCCATCTTCCCGCTTGAATAGTTAGAAAGATAACGTACATCATCTATTTTTTCTATACTTCCACCTGCGGTAACAATAGCTGATCTATTTGTCCAAAAATCTTCTTTTAAAAGTATCTGAGAGGTTTTAAAATAAATTTCTTCTATATCTATTAAGGCACCATCTCCCTTTGTATTACAGGCTAATAACTTGGTCTGAGTGTTCATTATGGTGTAATTCGCAAGGGCTAACATCTTCATAGAATGAGAAATAATAGGATTATGAATCATATGTGTATTTGCAGCAGGACATAACAGCTTTTCTCTAGGATAGGCCAGTGCTGTTTGCAACAATAAGTTATCTGAAATACCACTTGAAAGCTTTGCAATGGTATTAGCTGAGGCGGGAGCAATAACAAAGACATCTGCCCATTCACCAATTTTAATATGATTTAAGTCATTATCCCAAGATTCTGTATCGGAGTGTAAAACCTTGTGCATAGAGAGAGTTTCAAAGCTTAAAGGACTTATGAACTTCTTTGCTGATTCGCTCATAACCACACGCACTTGAGCACCACTCTTTACAAAAAGACGGATAAGCTCTAAAGATTTATAAATAGAAATAGAAGCGCTAACACCAAGAAGAATTTTTTTATCTTTTAATAGGTTTTCAAACATCAAACTTCTTTTTTATGACATTTTACACTAATTTCTAACTTATCGCTATAATTTCATTAAAGGAAGCCTTTATGCACACTCAAGAGCAGTATGATCTTATCGTTATTGGTTCGGGTGCGGCGGGTATGATGTCAGCTATTATAGCTGCGCGAGCAAACAAAAAAGTTTTACTCTTAGAAAAACTATCCAAGCTAGGTGCCAAACTCAAGGCAACGGGTGGAGGCAGATGCAATCTTACTAATACTCTCTCTAATGAGGATTTTATGGCACGATTTGGTAGGGAAGGTCGTTTTATGACGCCTGCGTTAGAAGCCTTTGATCATAAAAAACTTAGAGCATTTTTTGCAGATATTGGCGTGGAGTCCCATGCCCCTGATGGGTACAGAGTTTTTCCAATTACACATAATGCAGGAACTATTCTCACTGCCTTAGAAGAAGAAATGATACGAGTTGGTGTTGAGATACGGTGTAAACAACGTGTAGAAGAATTGCTCTTTAAAAATGAATGTATGCAAGGGGTTAAAACACAAGACTCATCATATCTTTCAGCTAATGTTATTGTTGCCACTGGAGGAATGGGATACCCAGTTTTAGGTGCAGAAGGAGATGGTTATCCCCTAGCACAGTCTGTTGGCCATAAGGTGACAGAGCTTTTTCCTGCGATGATGCCTTTAAAGGTGAAAGAAACATGGGTGCAACATTGTAGAGCAGATACTATTGCTAAGGTAGAACTACGTGTGGACTTGAAAAAGGCAAAAAAACTTAGAGCAACGGGCGACTTAATCTTTACAAAATCAGGGATTCGAGGGCCTGTAGTCTTAGACTTTGCACGTGAAGTCACTCCTTTAATAGCAAAATATAAAGAGGTTCCTTTACTTCTTAATTTGACTAAAGGAAAAAATGAAGATGAACTGTTTAAATACTTAAAAAAACAAATTGATATTAATTCACATCAATCAACACTTGAACTACTTAAAACCCTTCTTCCAGAGGCCTTAAGTATAGAACTATGCAAATTAGCAGGAGCCGATTATACCCTAGGCTTTAACAAGTTAAAAGGACAGGTTAAAGCAGACTTGATTAAGCTCTTAGCGTGGACACCCTTAACGGTGATTGGGCATGATGGCTTTAAGATGGCGATGATTACACGAGGGGGTGTTTCTTTAAAAGAAATACATCCAGATACGATGGGATCAAAGGTGCTAAAAGGACTATATTTTTGTGGTGAAGTGATGAATTTAGATGGACCTTGTGGGGGATACAACTTGCAATGGTCTTTTGCATCAGGATACCTTGCAGGAAAAAGTATTGGATAGATGTCACTTGTTTTTTGTACAGTAACGACATTGAATTTGGGAGTTTAAAGAGCTTTAAATAGACAGTTTCTTTCCTTTAGGTAGATAACGTTCCTCGAATTTGTTAGCTTTTTAGTCGTAGTGTGTCCACATTCTAAGTACTTTGATTACTTTTTCATCTTCAATAATTTCATAAACAATTCTATGCTGTCTATTTATTCTTCTTGAAAGTTTGCCCTTTAAGTTTTGTGATAAGTACTCAAACTCGGGTGGATATTGAAGAGGGTCGTTTTCTATAATTTGAAGAAGTTCCATGACTTTTGGTTTTAAGCCACTTGATTGATGTTTTTTAGCATCTTTCTTGGCTTGAGGAGAGAAAAGGAGTTGGTACATTACCAGTCTAGCTTGTCAGATGTTACAAAGTTTTCATTTGGCTCATTCGAAGCGTCAATAATACTTTGTTCCATTCCTTTTATACTTTTTAAATAAGCATCATCACTTTTAAATTCTGTTTGGTCTAAAATGGTTACTTCTTTTTTTGTAAAGTGCTTTAGAAGCCAAAGAAACTTTTCACTTATGTTATCTTCAATTTTCAATGTAATTGTTTGCATATTGAATTCCTTTGTAAATTATACTTGTATTATAACATATTGAGTATTTAGCTCTTACGGTTAGCCACTACTTGTGATAAAAATCTATCAGCAATCGTTTCAAGTTTTATAATGAAATTTTTAACACTTTGAAAGTCTTTACCTAATAAATCTTTTTGAGGTACTTGCGCTATTAAAAGTGTGCTGCAAAACAGTATGGTATATAAAGGTGATTTAAACATTAGTCTTCCATTTCATTAAGACTTGAATCATCATAGGGATCGGGATGAATAACCATGTTCCAATTGAGCTTATTATCTATCATTTTAATCTTATTTTCTATTGTATCACAAACACGGTGGGCATCAAACAAAGAGGTTGAAATGTTAAAAACAAGGTGAACAGACACAAAGGCATCTGAACCTGAAGCGCGGGTAAGAAGTTGATGGTAAGAAGTGATGCTAGGGTCTTGCTCAATAATGTCTTTGATTTTCGTTACCACCTCAAGGGGCATAGCAACATCCATGAGCATAAGAATTCCATCTTTGATAAGAGCATAAGCAGAATACATAATATAAAGAGCAATAAAGATACCTAAAAGAGCATCTATCATATAAAACTGAGTAAAATGAATAATACCTAAGGAAAATAAAATAGCAAGATTTGAATATAAATCTGTTTTGTAATGTAAGGCATCTGAACGGATAACCATGGACCCTGTCTTCTTAGCAATATAGTTTAAATAAAGAACTAAGGCTCCTGTAATTGTAAAAGAAAGTAACATTACTATTATGGACTCTTGAAGATAAGAAGGTTGATGCTTATTCATAAGTTTTTGTAGTGCACTATAAAGAATATACACGCCAGAGGCAGAAATAATAAGACCTTCAATAACTGCGGCTAAGGCTTCAATCTTGCCCCGTCCATAATTAAAGGTTTCATCCGGTTCTTTTTCTGAATTATGAAGAGCAAAGTAATTAAAAAGAGAGACGGCTAAGTCTAAAACAGAGTCAATGGCCGAGGCTAAAATAGCAACAGAACCACTAGCAATACCCAAAAAGAGTTTTAAAACAACCAAAAGTGTAGCCGTAGCACTAGAAATAATGGTGGCTTTTTTCTCTAAACGCATGTCTCTCCTATTAAAAGTACTATTAAAGCATTTGAAATCTAGGAATTATTTTAGCAAAGAAAAGGTAATATTAGGTAGAAATAATAAGGAATATGTGTGAATTTAGAAGAAATTCGTGAAGAACGTCAAAAATGGATGACATGGAAGAACATAGCCCCTCTTAGAGAAGTTTTAAATACCTTAGCACCGATAGAAACAAAATGTACTTTTGGGGATACCATAAAAATACAAGGTCTTGAAGAACTTCCAAGTACACAAGAAGTGATAATCAAAGAAGTGGCAAAGCTTATGATGCCATGGCGAAAAGGTCCTTTTGATATATTTGGCTTATTTATAGACACAGAGTGGCAGAGCTTTTTGAAATACAATCTTTTAGAACCTTATTTTAATCTCAAAAATAAACGTGTTGCTGATATTGGATGTAATAACGGTTATTATATGTTTAGAATGTTAGAACACTCTCCCAAAAAGATAGTAGGCTTTGATCCTTCCGCCTTATGTAAATGTCAATTTGATTTTATAAACCATTATGTCAAAAGTGATATAAAGTTTGAGCTTTTAGGCGTAGAACATCTTCCTTTTTATGAAGAAAAATTTGATACGGTGTTTTGTTTAGGCGTGCTTTATCATAGGCCTGATCCTATTGGAACATTAAAGGCTTTGGCTAAAGGGATGGAATGTGGAGCGGAGCTTTTTTTAGATACCTTTATGATTGATGGAGATGAGGATCTTTGTTTAAGTCCTGAAAAAACCTATTCAAAAATACCAAATATTTATTTTGTACCAACGGTTAAGGCCCTGAAAAACTGGTGTGGACGCGCTGGATTTATAGATATCGAAGTCTTAGAAATTACGGTGACTACTGAAGATGAACAAAGAAGTACCCCTTGGATTCAAGGTCAAAGTTTAGGTAGTTTTTTAGACCCTAATGACCCTAGTAAAACAGTAGAAGGCTATCCCGCACCTAAGCGTGTATATATTAAAGCAATAAGGAAATAAAAATGGCAGATAAAACAAATGAAGAGATATTAGAAGATGACGTTGATTTATCAGAAGACGTTACCTTAAGAACACATGATCTTGTAAATAGTCGTTATAGTGGTGAGTTAGATGAACTTCAAGTTGGATATGCCAAAGTGACCTTACAAACAACAGATGATATGAGAGCAGACAGTTTTGGTTTAGTCCATGGTGGTTTTATTTTTTCAGCAGGAGATTTTGCAGCTATGGCCGCGGTAAATGAACCTTATGTCGTCTTATCTGCAAGCACGTGTGACTTCTTATCGCCTGTGAGAGTAGGGGATGAGGTGGTGTTTGAAGCTAAGGTGCGTCATAAAGATGGACGAAAGAGAGAAGTTAATGTCATAGGTTCGGTGTTAGAGATAAAAATCTTCGAAGCAGTTTTTAAGACAGTAGTTTTAGAAAAACACGTTTTAAAACTTGACTTGATGCATGCGAGCAAGCCTAGAAACTAAGATTATAGTGTTCTTATCCAATATTGTACATTAGCTTGTTCTGCTTTAATACTAGTAGGTCCGCCATGACCTGGATAGATGGTTTTGTCATACTCTATGCTTTTAAATCTAAGTAAAGAATCTTTCATATCTGATGGTGAAGAAAAGGGAAAATCGCATCGTCCAATGGAGCGTTCAAAAATAAAATCTCCTGAGAACATAGCGTCTTCTATTTCAATAGTAGAACACCCTGGACAATGACCTGGAAAATGTCTAAACTTAATTTGTATACCCTCAAGTTCTAAGTCCGCGTCTCCTTCTATCTCATAATCAGGAAATGAATGAGGAAGTCCGGCCATCATTTCGGTACTTTGAAGTAAAAATACATCATCTTTAGGTGTATATAGAGGTATGTTGAAATATTCTTGAACCTCAGTGTTTGACCATACATGATCAAAATGTCCATGTGTGTTTAAGATAGCAATAGGATTGGTGACATGCTCTTTTATCCAAGAAAAAGCGTCCATTCCCGGGTCTATAATGATATCTTTATCGTTTATAGAAATAATATAGCAGTTCGTTTGATACGGACCCATAGGCTGAACTTGAATTTTCATAAGTACTCTTTTTATTGAAATTTTATCATATTAATAGGAGTTTTTAGAGTTGCCTCTTATTATTTAGGGTTAGGGTGCGATTTTTTAAGTGAAGTTGCACCATAATACAAAATGGAATTTTTCACTAGCTTAGAAACACTATTAACGATACAAAAACCACAAGAAAAGTGTGCCGCCTTTAAAACTTTTTATAAGGCTTATGTAGCAGGTGAGTGTATTATGCAACATTCTCATGAGGCAGAAATCTTCGCAGAACCTTCTTATGTAGGATTTTGTACCTTAGTCTCACCCACGGTAGTATTAAAGCGACGTAAACTAAGTACCTTAAGAGGAAAGGTTATTTTTTTACATGCTATTGCTCATATAGAATATAGTGCTATTGATTTAGCTATAGATGCAGCGTATAGATTTAAAAACTTACCTAAGGCGTATTATGATGATTTTTTAAGTATTGCCTTTGATGAGGTCAGGCATTTTGAAATGCTTGAAACTCTTTTACATGAGTTTGGCTCTTTTTATTCAGACCTTCCTGTTCATGATAGTTTGTTTGAATCGTGTATGCGAACCCTTGAACTTATAGAACGCATGGCCGTTGTTCCTAGATACTTAGAAGCCAATGGTTTAGATGTTACTCCTATGATGATAGAAAAACTCAATCAACTTAAAGACGATGTTGATGCAAAAAAGATTATTAAAGTTCTTGAAATTATCTTAGAAGAAGAGTGTGGTCATGTAAGCAAGGGGGATAGGTGGTTTAAGTATAGTTGTGATGAGGTGAACAAGCCTTATGATATATATTTTAACATCATTGAAAAACATTTCCCTGGGAGTTTTCCTAGAAAAAAAGATTTAAATATTAAAGCACGACAAGAAGCGGGTTTTTCTTGTGGTGAATTAAAAAAGATGAATGCTCAATCAAAATGCAGTTAATGAGACCACTGTTACTCTAATGTAATGAGATGAACCTTTTCACCTTTAGAAATCGAAAGTATTTCTTTTTTTTCAAAATCAACTAATAAAAAATTTTGTATTATGCGTAAATTACCATCAGGTAAGCGTAAAGAAAAGCCTGAAAACTCTGTATCACTAATGTGTTTAACGCCCAACTGATAGGCCTGCTTAGAACCAGATGTATTATAAAAAAGATGGCCTCCCTTTTCTTGTTCTGCTCTGATTTTCTTAATTAAATTTTCCATATGAAAGTATAACATCTAAAACGTATCTAAAAAAAATAAATTAGTTTTTTCCGATATACATTAATAAAAAAAATTAGATATAATGAATTCGTTTAAAGTTTAATTTAGGAATGAAATGAGTAAATATCAACAAATTTCTCAGTATCTTATTGCTTTTTTAAAAGAAGAAGTCACTAAAACAGGTCTGGAAAATGTCGTTATCGGACTTAGTGGTGGTTTGGACTCTGCTGTGGTGGCTGTCTTGGCACATAAGGCTTTTGGAGATAAACTCTTGAGTATTAAGATGCCTTCTCAATTTTCTTCTCAAAACTCTTTAGACGATGCAGATGAACTCTGCAAAAAGTTTAAGCTTAAAAGCGAAACACGAGATATTTCAAAGCTGTTAAAGGCTTATGGTATAGAGGATATGTCTTCTCTACGTATAGGGAACCTGTCTTCTCGTCTTCGCATGATGAATCTTTTTGATATATCCGCGAGGCAAAGTGCACTTGTTCTTGGAACAAGTAACAAAAGTGAACTTATGTTGGGATATGGAACACTTTATGGAGATTTAGCTTCAGCAATTAATCCTATTGGCGATTTATACAAAACAGAAGTTTTTGAATTAGCTAAATATTTAGAGATTCCTTCTTCTATCATTGATAAGCCTCCTTCTGCAGATTTGTGGGAAGGGCAAAGTGATGAAGATGAGTTAGGCTATAGCTACGCTGAACTCGACGCGGTTTTAAAACGTTATGTTGATGAACGTGCAAAAAAAGAAGAACTTTTAGATGAGGGTTTTGATGCTAAATTGGTAGAAATGATATTAAAAAAGATCTATTTTAATCAATTTAAAAGAAAGATGCCTCTTATCGCTAAGTTGACAAATCGCAGTGTTAATCACGACTTTAATTACCCAAGAGACATAGGTCTTTAAGGTGACTTTATAAAATCTACTTGGGTGGATTTTCAGAGTTACTAATTAATTTTGTACACCTAGATATGAAAATCCTTACTATTTAAAAGGACTCTATTCATTAAAGTATGCACGATTAGTTTTAAAAAATAAAAGGAAGTTAGACAATGGCAAAAAGTGTACCGTTTTACAGACCTAGTATTGACAACAAAGAAAAAGCACAATTAGAAGAGGTCCTTTCTTCTAAAACAAATAAGGTTGAAGAGCTTGAAAAAGCTTTTACTAAATATACAGGAGCGAGCTTTGCAGTAGCCACTTCAGATGGAACTTCAGCCTTGCACTTAGCAATGCTTTCTATTAACTTAAAACGTGGGGATAAAGTTTTATGTTCGGTAAATGCTTATCCTTCTGTACCTGAGGTTGTTCGCCATTTTGACGCCGAACCTATTTTTGTTGACGCAGATGAAAGTTCATATAATATTAATCTTGATAAACTTGAAACTATACTTTCAGATAATCAGTCTAAAAAATTAAAGGCGGTTATAGTCAGTCATATTGGAGGGCATCCTATTGACTTAGAGCGTCTTTATAATATAGCGAAAATTTACAATATTCGTGTGGTTGAAGATGCAAGTGAAGCTCTTGGTGGAAGTTACAAAGGAAATAAAATCGGCTCAACGGGCGCGGATGTGACGACCTTTTCTTTTAATCCACACCTTAAAGGACATGTATGTAATGGGGGGATGATGGTAACAGATGATGAGGACTTAGTTGAACGTGCTCAACTCCTAAGAAATCACGCCATGGTGACACCTGATGAGAATTTAAAATATGTTTATGATGTGGTTGATATTGGAAGTAAATACGATATGAGTGAACTTGACGCTGCGTATAGTTTAGCCCAACTTTCTAAACAAGATAATGCGATTAAACGTCAAAAGACTATTGCTGCTAGGTATACTAAAAAACTTGAGGGTGCGTCACATATTATTTTACCCGAAATGCAAACGGAACATACCTTTTCTCTTTATATTATTAAGGTTAAAAAGAATAGAGATTCTTTTGCAAGAGAACTTTTAGGCAAAGGTGTAGAAACAGGTCTGCATTATATACCCTTACATTTATTAACTTATTATAAGTCTAAATATTCTTTACGAGTTAATGATTTTCCTATGGCGCTTCGTAATTTTCAACAAGTGCTTTCTATTCCTATCTTTTCGGATATGAGCGACTCTGAAGTGGATTATGTTTGTGATACTATTTTAGATATTACAAAGCATTGGATTTAAACAAAAAACTTGAAAAAAACACTTATTTTTTGGGGTGAAAAGTATCTTTTTTCCCCTGGTCCTTTTGAAAAGTCTCTTTCCTTTTTAGTACTTCCCTTGTCTTTTTTATATTGTTGTATTGTTTGGGTAAAGTACATTTTAGCTAAGCCTTTGGACCTTGATATAGTTATTGTTTCTATTGGAAACCTTATTGTAGGGGGAAGTGGTAAAACACCACTAACTGTTTCTTTGGCTTCTAGGTACGATAATGTGGCCATTGTTTTAAGAGGTTATGGACGTGAATCTAAGGGTTTATATCTTGTTAGTGATGGAAATAAGGTCTTATGTGATGTTAAAGTAAGTGGAGATGAGGCAATGTTATATGCAAGGCTTCTTCCTACGGCCATAATTATTGTGGCAGAAGATAGAGTCTTAGGGATACAAAAAGCCAAAGAAATAGGTGCTGAGATTGTTTTTTTAGATGATGCGTATAGTAAACATTTTATAAAAAAGCTTGATCTTCTTATCTTATCTCAACAAGATAATAATTTTTGTCTTCCATCTGGTCCTTTTAGGGAACGTTTATGGAAGGGTAAAGAAGCCTTATGTATTGAAGAAAATACAGATTTTAAACGTAAGGTGAGTATCTCTCATAAAACAAAAAAGATGGTCTTAGTAACAGCTATTTCTAAGCCTCAACGCTTGGACCCTTATTTAGAAGGAATTATAGATAAGGTATATTTTCCAGATCATTATAGTTTTTCTAACAAAGAGCTTAAAGATATTCTTTTGTGCTTTGGAGCGGACTCTTTATTAGTAACGCATAAAGACGCGGTTAAAATGCATGGCTTTGACGTGCCCTTGTCCTTTTTAGATCTTGATTTAGAAGTAAATGAGAGAATTCACGAAAGTGTCCAAGAATATGTTAAAATTTCAAAACTAGATAAGTCGGTTCTACC
>NZ_JAEMVE010000058.1 GCF_029216045.1 Sulfurimonas sp. MAG313
GGCAAACCTTGATATAAAAAATCGTTTTTATAAGGCCTATCCTGGTTTGGTATATGATGTCCGCCTTGCTGTTATAGGGGGCGCTTTTCCTTATTCATTTATACTTGAATCAGGGCCAACGGGTATGTCTATAGATTCTAAGGGAAAGATACTATGGGAAAATCCTATTGAAGCTGCCGAGTCTTATCCTGTTACCGTGAGGGTTCGTGACGCTGAATTTTCTGAAACAAGTGTTTCTTGGACAATTCTAGTGACATCACAAGGATTTCGTTTTATAGATGCTAAAAATGGAACCTCTCTTAGCCAAGGTGCCGATGGAAGTTTTCTTAAACCATGGAAAAGTCTAAAAGATATGTATGGGGGAGATGATTATGATTCTAAGTTTTCTGTAACTACTGCGGGTGATTTTATTTATTGGCGTGAAGGTACATATTCTATGGATGCTACCAAGGAAAATGATAATACTCGGGTGGCTTTTTTACCAAATAGAAAAGCATTGGTTTGGCTTGCTTATCCAGGGGAGTCCCCTGTTATTGACTTAAAAGAATCTTATATTGCGATATATTCAATTGGTGATAATACATACTTTGATGGTTTAGACTTTAATCTTAATGGAAATGTACGCGGAATGGGAGTTCAAATATCTTCCTCGTCAAATAATGTTACTTTTAGAAATAATAAATTTCATGGTCTAACAACGGGCTACATCGGTGGAAATAATTCTTTAATTTTTGTATCTAAAAATAAAGAGGGACGTTTTTGGTCTTTTCAGGATAATGAGATGTACGATGTCAATAATGGCTACGGAGTTTTAGGTTACCGCGCTTCAAAAGTGTTGATTGAGAACAATGCACTACACGAAATATATGGACATCCTGTTGGTCCAAAAATGGCAACAAATATGTGGTTTATTCGGGCCAACCATTTTTATAAGAATTCTGCTAGCAGCATTAATGTGCAATATTACTCTGCTGGTATAGGTTCAGGAGATATTGAAATATCTTATAACCTTATCCTGTCTGGTGGAGGAAAAATGCGTGTGAATACTAATCAAGATAGCACGGGGGGAGCTATGTATATGTTTCGTAATACTATTTTAGATGTAGTGCAGCAAAATAAAGTAACCACTACAAATGGGCAGTTCTACTGGTACGACAATATCATTATTAATGAATCAACACAAATGGATAAAATTGATAAAGTTAACATAGAAGACGCATCTCGTTTATTAATACGCGATAATCTCATAGGTAATGCTGCGGATAACATTGTAGACTCATTGGGCTATTTGCAATCAGATTATACAAGCTTTATTGGACAAAAAGGGCATCAAGTTGGAAAGCGACCTATGCCTCCAATGGACCTTACTGTTAATTAATTTAGCACAAAAACAAAGGAAAAATAATGAATATTTTTAATAAAACTGTTTGTTTAGCTGTTCTCCCTTTTGTCTTTTTATCGTGTGGAAGTTCAAGCGAAGAAGAAACTAGTGTACCCGTAAAGGTAGGTAGTCTTAGGCTGAGTTGGTCTGCACCGGTTCAAAATACAGACAATAGCACCTTAGATAATTTAGCTGGGTATAAGATTTATTATGGTGAAAATGAAAATAATTTATCTGAGAGTATAGATGTAACTACTGCAAGTCTTGAATCTTATGTCATTAACAACTTAAAAGCAAATACTAAATATTATTTTTCTGTGACAGCTATCAATACTAACAAGATAGAAAGTTCGTATTCAAATATTGTTTCAAAAGTGGTTGAATGATTTTCTAAGTTACCCTTTGCAAAATTTCAAAAGCCTTTATGGTTTCCGCTATAATTAGTGAAAATAATTAATATAAAAGGACTTATCGATGACTAAAGAGTATTTATTTACTTCCGAGTCTGTAACGGAGGGACATCCGGATAAGATGGCAGATCAGATTTCTGATGCGATTTTAGACTATATAATAGAAAGAGACCCTAGTGCAAGAGTAGCTTGTGAAACCATGGTTTCAAACGGTTTTTGTATGATTTCAGGTGAAATGAAAACTACTGCTTACGCACCTATACAAGATATTGCACGAAATGTTATTCGTGAGATTGGGTATACCGACGCAACCTATGGCTTTGATTATAGAGCAGCCGCAGTGTTAAATGGTTTAGGAGAACAATCTCCTGATATTAATCAAGGTGTTGATTTAGCTGATGGTGAAATTGGGGCAGGGGATCAAGGGCTTATGTTCGGTTATGCTTGTAATGAGACTAAAACCTTAATGCCCCTTCCCATAGACTTAGCGCATAAACTAACCATGCGCTTAGCTCAGGTAAGAAAAGATGGAATTATTTCTTATCTTAGACCTGATGGTAAAGCTCAGGTGACAGTAAAGTATATAAATGGCAAACCAGTTGGCGTGGATACGGTGGTAGTGTCTACTCAACATGCCCCCGATATTTCTCAAGAACAGTTAAAAAAAGATGTAATTGAAGAGGTGATTAAAGCCGTTATTCCAAGCTCCTTGCTTGGAGATGATGTTAAATATCATATAAACCCAACAGGGAAATTTGTTATAGGCGGACCTCAAGGGGACGCGGGATTAACAGGAAGAAAAATAATTGTAGACACCTATGGAGGTTCATGTCCTCATGGTGGTGGAGCCTTTTCAGGTAAAGACCCTACTAAGGTGGACCGCTCAGCTGCTTACGCTGCGCGCTATATTGCAAAGAACTTTGTAGCAGCAGGGGCTTGTGATAAGATTACTATTCAAATATCTTACGCTATTGGTGTGATTCAACCTGTTTCCATAATGGTTAATACCCATGACACGGCCGTAGTAGATGAAGAGAAAATTGAAATGTGTATAAAAGAACTTTTTGATTTAAGTCCAAAAGGAATTATAGAAAAATTAGATCTTTTACGTCCAATTTATCGTAAAACCTCAGCTTATGGACACTTTGGCCGAGAAGACTAACTCTTTACTTGGGAGAAAACAGATAGAGTAGATGAGATAAAAAGTTACTTAAAACTTAATGCCTAAAAATTAAGCAATAATTTTTGCAAACTTTAAATATAATTCGATATAGTAACGCAAACAATTTAAAATAGGAGAAATAATATGGCAGTAATTATTGGAGATACTTGTATCAACTGTGCAGCATGTATTGACGAATGTCCAGTAGAGGCAATTGTTGATGAGGACGATAACCCAACAGGTGAGGAACTTTACTACGTTTACCCTGATAAATGTGTAGAGTGTGTTGATCATCATGATGAGCCAGCTTGTGCTACAGCTTGTCCAACTGAGGGATGTATTACTTGGGATGTTAAATTCGCAGGTGATGATAAAGAACACTTTAAAGGTGGAAACTACATTGATGGTCTTGACTATGTAATGAACGACCCTGACGCTGAGATGCCTTTCCGTGATGACATCTCTGATGAAGATCGTAAAGCTCGTGCTAACGTAGTTGACTAGTGCTTTTTAAAAGATAATAATCTAGGATTATGTCTTTTTGGTTACCTAAAACCCCATCTCTGGGGTTTTATTTTTTTCTTCCTCTAAAAATTTTCAAACTTAAATAAAAAACAATCTTTATTACGCTATAATTGCGGTTCTATTTTTACTTTAGGAGTGTCCATAATGGAACAAACACTATCAATTATTAAGCCTGATGCAGTAGCTAAAGGTGTTATCGGTAAGATCGTAGATCGTTTCGAATCTAACGGTCTTCGTATTGCAGCAGCAAAGAAACTTCAACTGTCTCAAGCAGAAGCTGAATCATTCTACGCAGTTCACTCAGAGCGTCCTTTCTTTAAAGACCTTGTTGAATTCATGATCTCTGGTCCTGTTTTTGCAATGGTACTTGAGGGTGAAGGTGCTATGGCTAAGAACCGTGATTTAATGGGTGCTACTAACCCTCAAGAAGCTGAGCCAGGTACTATTCGTGCTGACTTCGCTGACAGCATTGATGCAAATGCAGTTCATGGATCTGATTCTGTTGAAAACGCAAAAAATGAAATTAAATTCTTTTTCTGTGATAGAGAAATCGTTTAATTCATGAAAATCGGCTTTGCTAAGGTCGGTACTACAGCCATTGCTTTTGAAATTTCAAAGGGAAGTCTAAAATTTTCAGGAACACTGCGTAAATTCAGTCGTTATTTGATAGAATTAGAGGCTAAAATCACAGGAGATGAAAACATCTCTTGTGATATTTGCGCTGAAGCGTTTACACACGCGGTAAATGAAAGCGTAAAATTCCATCTTTCAGATGGACTTTCTAAGGTTGAAAACGAGTCTTTAGAAGATATCGTTGAGATTGAAGATTCAATGATAGACCTAGATGAACTTCTAGACTCTGAACTTGAATTATATAAAAGCAACTATTTTAGTTGTGAAAACTGTAAAACAAGCGACTAACATTTGTTTCTCTCAGCACAGTTCTAAACTGTAGCGAATGAGAGTACGGTTCACTGTACGTGAGCCCTCTGCTGAAGAGAACTCAGCGTTAGCGAAGTGAAATGGGTTTTTCAGGGAAACATCGGCTAGCCGAGCGATTCTCTTGTTTTCTCATTTTGCGTATAAAATAATGTAAAAGGACCATATTATGGCAGTACCTAAAAGAAGAGTCTCCAAGACTCGCGGCGCGAAACGTCGTACACACTACAAAATTTCTCTTGCTCGTCCAGTAAAAGATAAAGATGGTACGTGGAAACTTCCACATCACATCAATCCTACTACAGGTGAGTACAAATAGTCAATGGTTAAAATTGCTATTGACGCAATGGGAGGGGACTTTGGTCCCGAACCAATTGTAAAAGGAACAATCGAAGCGCTAAAAGAAAAGCAGTTTGAAGCTATTCTTGTTGGAAAAAAAGATGAAATTTTATCTTTGTTACCTAAAGGCTATAAAGATAAGATTTCTATTGTGGAAGCTGAAGATGTTATTTCTATGTCTGACGCCGCAACAGATGCATTAAAGCGTAAAGAAAGTTCTATTTTCAAAGCAGTTAACCTTGTTAAGGCTAAAGAAGCAGATGGTGTAGTTTCAGCGGGGCACTCGGGTGCTACAATGACACTTGCAACACTAAGACTTGGAAGACTTAAGGGTGTTTCTCGTCCAGCACTCGTAACTCTTATGCCAGCAAAGAAAAATACACGTACGGTTCTTCTAGATGTTGGGGCAAATGTAGATTCAAAGCCTGAACACTTAGTTGAGTTCGCGGTTATGGGTCAATATTATGCAGAAGACATGCTGGGTATAAAAAATCCAAGCATAGGTCTTCTTGCTAACGGGGAAGAAGAGTCTAAGGGTAACGAAGTAACCAAGGAAGCTTTTAAGTTATTAAAAGGCTACCAAGGTTTTAAGGGTAATGTTGAGGGTGGAGACATCTTTAATGGCTCAGTAGATGTTGTTGTATGCGATGGCTTTATTGGAAATTTAATGCTTAAGACATCTGAAGGTGTTGCCGCTACAATCTCTTATTTTATAAAAGAATATATTCGTAAATCACCTATAGCAATCACAGGGGCACTTTTAATGAAGAAGGTGTTTAAACTTCTTAAAAAAGAGATTGATTATGCGGAGATTGGTGGAGCTCCACTTATTGGGATTAAGGGTTGTGCTATTGTTTCTCACGGGAAGTCAAATCCTAAGGCCATTAAAAATGCAATTTTTCAAGCCATCCGTTATGTTGATACGGGTGTGAATGAACATATCGAAGCGCGTCTAGCGACTTTGAAAGAAACCTCAGAAAAAAGTGAATAAACCTCACCTCTTTTGAGACAAGTAAATTAAAGGACTTCCATGTATGCAGCGTTTCGTTCAATAGGAGCTTATGTTCCTACTAAAGTATTAACTAATGAAGAACTTTCAAAAATGGTTGATACTACAGATGAATGGATTACTAAGCGTACAGGTATTAAAGAACGTCGTATAGCAGCAGTTAATGAAACTACTTCTGACATGGCAGTTAAAGCGGCAGAAAAAGCGATTGAACGCTCCGGTATAAAAAAAGAAGATATAGATATGATTGTTGTTGCAACTATCTCGCCTGATTATTTTAATATGCCTTCAACAGCTACCGTTGTTGCTCATAAAATGGGATTAGATAAGGTGACAGCCTTTGATATTTCAGCTGCATGTACAGGTTTTATTTATGTACTGTCTATTGCTAAAGCCTTTATTGAGTCTGGCATGAAAAAAAATGTTTTAATTATTGGTGCTGAAAAAATGTCTGCTATAACTGATTATACAGACCGTGGTACTTGTATCCTTTTTGGTGATGGAGCAGGAGCAGCAGTTATTTGTGCGACAGAAGATAAGAGCGAAGCTATTACAGATCTACATACAGCAGCAGATGGTTCTTTAGGAGATTTTCTAATGACACCAGATGGTGGAACAGGAAACCCTCACCAAGCTGAATTAAAAGCAGAAGCTTCTTTTATTCAAATGAAGGGAAATGAAACTTTTAAGATTGCCGTCCGTACTTTAACTAATGATGTGGTTGAAATTCTAGCTGATAATAATACTAAAGCCTCTGATATAAAGCACTTTATCCCACATCAAGCGAACTACCGTATTATCAAAGCAGTAGGTGATGCACTTAAACTAGAGAAAGAACAAGTTGTTTTAACCGTTCATAAATATGGAAATACTTCAGGGGCTTCTATTCCAATGGCAATGAACGATTTATATGAAGAAGGTAAACTTGAAAAAGGTGATTTAATGCTCTTAGATGCCTTTGGTGGTGGCCTTACTTGGGGATCTGCACTTCTGCCTTTTGCTGGAAAGTAATCTAAAGGTAATATAACTTTTATACACTTGCTCTTATGAAAATAAAGCAAGGCTTCTTTCTTATATCTTGTTACTTAAAAAATAATGATATTATACTCACATGAAAATAAATATATATTTTATCTTAGTGTTATTGACTTCTTTGTTAGTAGCAAATGAGCCTTTAATTCAAAAGAAAAAAGTCCCCCTTACTATTGCTCTACCTTTACTAAAAAGTATTGAACAATATTCAATTCTCGTTGGATCTGGACCAACTCAAATGTATGCCTTTATTGACCCTATTTGTCCAAGATCTAGGGACTTTGTTGAAATGGTTTTAGATAATAAAAATATGCAAAAGCTTTACACCTATCATTTCTTTCTTTTTGAGTTAAAACGTTTTCATAGCAGCTCTTATATCGCTGAAATTTTAAATAGTAGTCATTCTATAGAATTGATGAAAAAAGTTATGGTGAAAAAAGAAAAGATTCAAGGTCTTGATAAAATCCCAAATAACATACAAAAAAAGATGAATCTCATTACAAATATCGCCGAACAATTAGATATTAATAAACGCCCCTACCTTTTCGTAGTTAAACCAAATAAAGAAGATAACTAATGTATTATGATACTCCTAACCTAAGCGCCTATGTGATTTTTATAAAGAAAAATCGTTTTTTGATGATATTATTTATTTTCTTACTTGGTATCCTAGCCTTTTTTTCGATTAATCCAAATTTATTTAGTTCAGATGCAAGAATATGGTTGCAAGATTCACTAGAACTTGAACGAACTGAAAATAATAATTTACAGTCTCAACACGTGTCGAAAATAATCCTTCATATAAAAGACTTTGACACAAATGAGATAAAAAAATTTAAGGACTTAGACACAAGATTAAAAGCGATAAAAGAAGTGACTTATGTATCTTCTTTATTATCCCAAAAACAGTTTTATAATCATAAAGATTCTGATGTATCTACCTTAATTAAAGTAATCAAGACAGATAGTCTCAGTAATGATGAATTGAAAAAGTTTATTAAGGATTATTCTCTTCAGTATAAATCCTATATTGACTTTAAAAATAAAACCTTTAGTCTCTATGTGTTTACTAAGGAAAGCTTTATAGCCGGAAGTATCATTACAGACTTTGATATAGAAATAGAACAAATAAGTAGTGATGATGATAAATGGGAATATCTTTTATTTGTTGCCTTATCTGCACTTATCATTATGATTTTATTTAAGGTAGTATTTAAATCCTTTGCTGCATCATTAAGTGCGGTTAGCATTATTGGATTAACTCTTATCTTTTCTATAGCCTTGGTTCAAATATTACTTCCTCAAGTTGCCATCCATATTGCCATGTCTCTTGTTATTGTAAGTATCTCATTACTTGATTATTTGTATTTTTATTATAGATGGCATGTTTCACAATATAATTCTAATGCTATTCGCGCTCTTGAAAAATCTTTAAATAGAAACCTTAAACCAGCTTTTTGGACAACGACCATTACAATAGTGGGTTTAGCACCCTTATTATTAATTGATTCTAATGTTATAAATGTACTTTGTTTAAGTGCGATTTTTGCTTCAGGCATCGCATATATTTTAAATATTACTTTACTTCCTGCTATGCTTTCATATTTCAAAGTGCAACATCCTAAGGTGCCTTATGGAAAGTATTGTTATTATTTTGCAAATAAGGAACTAAATTATAAGAGTATTTACCTATATGGTTTTATTTCTGTCTCTGTTATAGTTATTGCATTTGTAGCCTTTTCTTTTTTAAACGAACCAAGTCGATATATTTCAAATCATAATTCTCACAATGTAATCAGTTTTGAGGTAGCCTATGAAGATATAGATACTAAGACGATTGAACAGTTATACCGCTTAGAACATATTCTCAAAAGAAAATTTGAAACCATAGAGCATATTGAGTCAATTGCTACAACAGTAGATAAACTTTTAGATATTAAAAAGTCTAATCTGCCTATAAATGATGAATCGTTAGATGAGGCTTTGTTTTTTATTCAAATGTATGGCTTAGACACAAGCTTAATTAAAAGTGCCTCTTTACCCATCACTATTATTTTATCTAAGGACTCAACTCAAAAATCAAGTATTGTAAAGTACTTACATAACTACACAAAAATGGAAGTGTATTTTTCTGATGTAGATACCTTGGTTTCCTTAGTGAAAATGAAAAATTCGAAGGTCTTACTTTTAACGGTAGCTACAGCCGTTTTAATCATTGCTTTCTTTATGGGATTAATATTCAGACATAATTATATGGGTATTGTTGCTTTTTTAGCCAGCACCATTCCTATGGCTTGGTTTGCTTTTGGCATGTATATCTTTCATCTACCGTTAACTCTTGAAGTTTTAATAGCTATGACCATCTCCTTGGGTCTTGCTTCTGATGCAACTATACACTTTGCTTACAAGTATTGGAGAGCACGGTTTTATGGACGTAGTAAAAAACATTCTTTGGAAATTGTCTTCTTTTATGCTTCAGTTCCTGTGATAATAGGAAGTATAGTATTAGCTGTTACATTTTTTGGTCTGTCTTTTTCATCTGCACAAACACTGCAACTCATTGGAAAGTACTCAGCAATATTAATCTTAATGTCCTTGGCTGTTGATTTATTCATCCTTCCAATATTACTTTTAATTACAGACCAGTATTTAAACAAAGATCAAGAAAAGACCAGATGAATATAATTTAACTTAAACTAATAAGAATAACACCATTTATTATGAAAAACAGTCTGAAAGCGTACATTTTAGACGAATTTACATAAAATTTAAAATTCTTCCCCCAAGCTCTTGACATTGCTTTGCTAATGTCCTATAATTCCCGTCCACAAACACAGAGACTTAATGTTTAAGCTCACTAACCGCGAGGTTTAAAGAGGTTTGAGATCATTGAAAACTAAGTA
>NZ_JAEMVE010000059.1 GCF_029216045.1 Sulfurimonas sp. MAG313
AAATCTGCCTTAGGTGATTTAAAAGGACAACTTCATACAGATAGCCTTACAAAAATTCACAATAGAAAATGGATGACTGAACACCTCTTAGATGATGGAAATTTTAAAGATGAAGGAATATTAGTTTTTATAGATCTTGATAAATTCAAACCCATTAATGACATACATGGGCATGTGGTTGGAGATAAGGTCTTGCAATATTTTGCTTCCTTTTTAAAAAGTCAGCTTAAAGAGATGGATGTTATACGCTACGCTGGTGATGAATTTTTAGCTGTCTTAAATGATTCACAAATGGAAGCGTGTTTTATGAAAATGAAAAAACTACAAGAAAGCCTTCTTAGTAAAAAATTAAAGGCAAGTAATGGAGAACTTTTGTACCTAGCTTTTTCTTTTGGAATAACCCGTTTTGATATAGGTTCAAGCTTTAGAGATGTATTAGAAATTGCGGATTCACTTATGTATGAAAATAAAAAACTAAAAAGAAGAAGTGCCTAAAGTTTAGAAGCGAAAACCCTAAAAATCAGTTTTATTTAGATATCTAATTTAACTGCAAGTAGAAGTAGTTACTTTATACCTTTATGTGCCAAGGTTCAAACCGCACACCAAAAGGATTGTTTTTAGGGTAACGTATAGAGATGTATCCAAGCTTTTGCAACTGGGCATATTCTTGAGTTTTAGCAAAGCTTGAAGTGAAATTTTTATATCCTAGTCCTACCTTACCCACATCAAAGTCACTAACTCCATGAAAAGAATATCCTGGAGGTGCTAAAGAATGCGCAGCCTTAGAATAATTCCCCTTAAGTTTATTTGCCTTATATAAAAATAAATCCAATTGCTTAACCACAGAGCGAACACCTGAGGTTAATATTATAGACTTGCCAACCTCTTGCTTAAGGCGTTGATACATATCGACAGGTTCACCCTTATAGAGATAATGTCCTGTATAAGGAACCTTAATGGTTTGTGCTTTGGTGATTTTATCACTTAATTCATGGGTGACTTTTTTTCCATAAAATCCATAATCCGCTGCATTTGTATAAAATATCTTTTCTATATACTTTAGCTCGTCTTGAGTAAAGCTACCAATGTTTGAATTATTTCTGGCGATATAAAAAAGTTGATCCAAGTTTAAAAGATTAAAATTTCCATAACCTACAAGTTTTTGAGTTTGTTTTAGTTTTAAAGAAACAGATTGTAATAAAACTCTTTCATCCACACTAGCGACAAGAGGTTCTTTATTTATGATAGAGCGAGAAAACTGTTCGCACTGCTTATGCTTTAAAGAAATTTGATCTCGAATATAAATATTAATTTCTTTATAGTCTAACGAGTCTTTAATATATTGATCTAAATTGTCTTCAGGCATGGCAAAAAGTTGGGTAGATGATGAAAGAACAATAGAAGATGAGCTAATTTTAAAAAAATCTCTTCGATTCACAGATAAAACCTCTACAGTGCGCTATAATTTCAAGAATTATATCATATTTTTTACGCCATTTTATGGCATGCATATTGCTAACTATAAATTACATAATTTAATAATTTTAAACGAGATACAATGAAATACCTATTTTTACTCTTTTTGAGTCTAAAACTCTTTGCACAAGAACATATAGTACACATTTTAGATGCCAAAACATTAGACCCAATTTCTAAGTCCTATATTAGTGATCAAATTAATTCTTTTCCTAGTAATGAAAAAGGTGTTGTAAAGATTAATACTCATCAAAAAACACTTTACGTAAGAGCCTATGGCTACAAACAAAAAAGTATACCTGTTGAAAGTAAAACTGTATTTTTAGAACCTTTTACTGCTAAAGCCTTGTATGTTTCATTTTGGGCAGCTGGTTCATCAAAATATATGCGTAGAATTTTAAAGATTGTTCGTTCTACTGAAATTAATACTGTTATCATAGATGTTAAAAATGAGTTTGGTAACTTATCGTATAAGACAAAGGTGAATCTTGCCAAAAAAATTGGCGCTCATAAACAAAGAAGTATCTATAATATTGAAGACTTTATTAAACAATTAAAAAGTGAGGGATTATATGTTATCGCTAGAATTGTTGTTTTTAAAGATGAAAGATTAGCTAGAAATCATGAAAATTATGCCTTAAAAGATTCAAACGGTACTATTTGGAGAAACAGAGAAAAACTTGCTTGGGTTAATCCCTTTGAGCTTAAGGTACATGAATATGTAGCCAGTATTGCTGCTGACGCTGCATCTAAGGGCTTTGATGAAATCAATTTTGATTATGTTCGTTTTCCACTTAAAAAAGGTTTGATTTATACAAAAAAGATGAATCAAAGAAATCGTATTAAAGCCATCAGTGACTTTTTAGATACTGCTAACAAGAAACTACTACCTTATAATGTTTATACCTCTGTTGACACCTATGGCTATGTCTGTTGGAATAAAAGTGACACCAATATAGGACATACTATTAAAAGTCTTTCCACACATACGGATTATATTTCGCCTATGCTTTATCCCTCAGGTTTTGGAGCAGGAATGCTTGGGTATAAAAATCCTACCGATCATAATTATGAAATCATAAATAAAAGTATTAAAGAAGGTCTTAAACGTGCAGACATTAATGCCTTAAGATTTCGACCTTGGTTGCAGTCTTTTAAGGACTACGGTTTTGATAGAAAGTTTTATCGTTCTAAAGAAGTTTCTGAACAAATTAAAGGAGCGGAACAAGCCTTATGCAGTGGATGGATGTTATGGAACCCATCCAGTCGTTTTAGCTCAAAAGGCTTACAAGACCTTAAACGTCCCTACCCTATTTTACCTGCTTTTAAAGAAGCAAAAAATTTAAGTTATTGCTTTAGAAAAGAAGAAAACTAGTTTAGTCTTACACTCAAGGATTTAATTTCTTTTTCGATTGCCTTATACTGAGGAATATATTGCTCAATGGTCTTATAAAAGGCTGGTGAATGATTTAAATGCACTAAATGCGACAGTTCATGCACGATAATATAATCTATCATCTCGTAGCTAAGTTTCATCATATAAGGGTTTAAAGAAATATTTCTTTTTGAGTTGCACGAACCCCATCTTTTTTTAGCCAATCTAAAGCTCAAACGATTAAAATCAAGATTCATTTTTTCCTGCCAAAGTTTGACTCGTTCAGGTAAATACTTTTTGGCATGTTTTTTATAAAAATTATCACTTTGCATCTTCGCTAGAACAGGATTAATATACACATATTCTTCTCTTATATACAAAGCTTTAGTATCATGTTTAAGATGGTAAGGTTTAGCTAAAAAATAAAACTTAGATTCTAAAGAAAATTCATCTTTTATTTCATCTTGCTGATTTAAAATCCAACTTTTATGTTCATTAATAAAAGAAAGCAAACGTTTTTTGGATATTTTTGATGAGCTTAAGCGTAGCTCATTTTTATTTTCTACACGTAAAATAATTCGTCTCATGTTTTTTCTTAATGAATGTTTGACCTTAAAGATAGTGCCTTCAAGACAAACTTCTTCAAGAATACCTGGAGAGAAAATTTTTTTAAGCATAAAGGATGGGGTCTTTAATTCCTGCTAAATCAAAACCTTTTAAGCGCAAGCGACAACTATCACACACCCCACAAGCCTTTTCTTCATTCTGATAGCACGACCAAGTTAATTCAAGTGCTACCTTTCTCTTAACAGCTTCTTGGACAATTTCAGATTTTTGTAAGTGCACTAAAGGCATCTTTATTTCTAAAATTGTATCGTCTTTGGTTCCAAGATTAATACTGTCTTGCATGGATTTAATATACGCTTCTCTACAATCAGGATACCCGGAACTATCTTCTTCAACCACCCCAATCACTAAGAGTTCAGCCCCCTCTTTTTCTGCAATAGCTGTTGCTAATGAAATAAAAATTCCATTTCTAAAAGGAACATAGGTTACTGGCACCCCCTCGTCTACTCCACTTGTAGGTACGGATATACTTTTATCTGTTAGTGCAGAAGCCCCTAACTGTGAGAAAAAATCAAGATTTACTATATAAGGGTCTTTTACTTCCAATTTTTTACATATTTTATGAAAAGCTTCTAGCTCTTTTTTTTGAGTACGTTGTTCATAATTAAAATGAAGACCTATGATTTCATAACCTTCATCTTTCATCATATAAGCCGCTAAGCTAGAATCCATCCCGCCACTCATAATACATACAGCTTTTTTTTGAACATTCATACTCTAATCCTTATTCTTAGCTATTTAAATCTTGTATTTTTCCAAAGAATTTTAGCGAAACTTCTTTTTCATTGATGTTAAATGTTTAATAATTTCATCTGCTACACGAAAAGAGTTTGCGTAAATAGTCCAAGTAAAAGGAACCGCGCCTCCCGTTGGCATAAAACTTCCATCACTAACATATAAGTTTTCTAACTCATGGGCCTTACAGTTTTTATCTAAGACGGATGTTTTAGGATCATTTCCAAATCTACATCCACCGGCTTGTAAGTTTGCTGGAGGTGCTGGGGAGATCGAGGAAGATATATTTCTTGCGCCCATCTCTTTTAAAACAGTCTCCGCCTTTGCCGCTAAAACCTCACCTACTTTTATATCATGAGGATGTGAACCAATGCGTACCTTAGCCACAGGCATTCCCCATTTATCTTTTATTGTCTCATCTAAACTCACAAAACAATCATCTGTTGGTGTCCAATCACAAAACACCTCAAAGGTGAAAACACGCCTAGTAGTGAAATGATTTAAAAGACGCTTTTTCAGGGCATTTCCCCATACTAATTCCCCATCATACATAGCCCGCCTTGCGCGAGACACCGCATTAGGATGTTCAAATAAAAAGTCTATGGTTCCCCCTTTAAAGCTCTTTCCTTTTTCTTTTATCTCGTACCAGTCTTGTAATGACCTATTTACAAAAGGACCAATTTGCTTTAAAGCTTCAACTTCTTTTGTATCAAAATCTTCATATTTAAACTCCCCTGTCCCACTTCCCCCTGAAGAAAAAATAAGATTTTCTCCCACTTGTCTTGAATTATTTGCCAAACCAAAAGGGAACTCAGCATTGGCTGAATTTAATAAAAGCCTGGAGCTTTCTATCGCCTGTGCAGCCACAACAAAAATTCTCGCTTCAACCTTGTGTGAAGATTTGTTTTTATCAAGGTATTCAGCAGAAATTACTTTTCCCTCTTTAGAATGAAGCTTTTTTACAAAACTGTTGGCTTTGATAGTTAGGTTATTTGTTTTAAGAGCCTTATTTAAAAGAGCTTCTCTTGAACTTCCTTTTGCTCCTGAAGAACATCCATAAGAGCCACAGTACCCTGCGTATTCACAGCCTTGTCTGTTTCCAACAGCGTAAGGTAAAACAGCTCTAGGCGTGGGAATAGAATAAAATCCTTGTTTAGCACAGACAGTATCAAACCAAGAAGATATACGGTGTTCTGAAGTAGGATAATAAGGAAAATCTGGGGTAGATCTAGGTTCTTGACATGGATGTTTTACTACCTTTCCTGAAATTCCAATAACCTTTTCGGCCTTAGTATAATAAGGTTCAAGATCAGCGTAGGAGATAGGCCAATCTACAATATTTGCCCCCTTTATATTTCCATATTGACTTTTTAAACGAAAGTCCATTGGTTTAAGTCTGTGAAAATATCCGCTCATAAAGTTTGATGAACCCCCTACTATATTTCCATTCCAAAAATCCCATCCTGACTTAGAGGTGGGTGTGCGCGTCCACACATCATCTTGTATGTCTTCAATGACATGTTGTTCTTCATCTAAAGCTGGAGTAAAGGTAGAGCGTCTGCACACTCCTATCTCATCTTTAAAAAAGTCTTCTTTTTGATACGAACCACCCTTTTCTAGAACAAGTACTTTAAATCCAGCACGAGAAAGTTCATAGGCCACAGGACCTGCTCCAGCCCCACTTCCAATAATACATATATCATACTTCATAAGTTATCTCTTGTGTAAATTTCGGTTGAGGGAATCCAGGATTATGTTCAAGCCATTTCCAACCTATTTGTTTTGGATTTGAGCCATATATCGGTGCGCTCAAAAGTGCCTCAAAAATATACCCTAAGCTTGTGTAAATAAAGTTTCTACCCCATCTGTCTTGACTTACCTTTAAAAGAAGTTCCTCTTTATCTTCTTGATTTAGATTTATAAAACTCGCACCATACTCTTCAAAAGCACTTTCTTCTAACCAATAAGCGCCCTTAAGAAAGTAATCTCTGTCCCTTTTCATAATACGTTTATCCTCAAGTACAAAGGCTAAATAAGAAGCAATGTGAAGTTCTTTAGCACTGGGACCTAAGGGAGACGGTGGAAAAAGGTGATACGCCGCATGCAATAAAACCTGAGTTTCATTAGCATATAAATAAACTTTTGAATTTGAATTTCTCATCCAATAAAAGGCACCTGAACCAAATATAAATGATGTACCAAGAAAAACCCTACGAGAAACACATGATTTGATCACAAACTTTCCTTAAATTTAAATATATTATCATACAAAAAGGCACCTTAATAAGGGGTGTACTAATTTTAATTGCACCCTTAAATTAAAATTTTCTCAAAGAAAAATTGTGCTACTAATTTTTTATATCAAATTAGTCTATACAAATATTCAAAATTTAATCTAAATATTATAGAATAGTATAAGAATATCTATGATAAAGTTAGGAACATGAAGATAATAAAGGACAAACTATGGAAATTTCTGGCGCACCTTCATCTCAACAACAGGTAGAAGTATTAAAAAAATCCACTGAAGTTCAAGAACGAGCGGTTTCTCAATTACTCAATGACAGTTCAGCTCAACTAAAAGAACAACAAAAAATTGCTCAAGAAACACAAAAAACTTCTGGTGCAGCACTCACTGGCTTAGGTACAGGGTTAGATATTAGCGCATAATATTTCACCTACCTAATTTTCCCTTTTTTCTAAATACATTACTTTTATATAATTTCTTATGTAAATCAAACTCTTTTTAGCTCTTACTGATACAATTACACTTATGATTGATATTGACAACCAAACTAAACTACATATACCACTTACTACAATTAAAAATATTGCGCAAAGTCTAACGAACAAGGATATAGAACTTCTTGTGGTTGACAGCGCCTATATTCAAAAAATTAACTTTGAGTATAGAAATATAGACAAGCCTACTGATGTGCTTAGTTTTCCTTTTGAAGAACTTCCAATGGGTCCCTTAGGCAGTCTTATTATATGTGAAGATTTTGTGATTAGTGCTTCAAAATCGTTTTCACATTCCCAAGATGATGAATTTTGCTTATTGTTTATTCATGGTCTTTTGCATTTACTTGATTTTGATCACGAAGTTGACAATGGAGAGATGCGTGCAAAAGAAAAAGAGATTATACAAACATTCAGCCTGCCTGAAAGTTTAATTATTAGAACACTGAAGGATTAAAATGGATTTTATTATATTTTTTACAGCCATGTCTGCGCTTATTTATGGGGCTGATTTTATTATTAAAGAATCTGAGCGTATTGCCTTACATTTTAACATATCGCATTTTGTCATAGGGGCTACCCTTGTTGCCTTTGGCACGTCTCTGCCCGAAATGGCCGCTTCAATGATAGCGTCTTATCACGGTAAAAGTGACTTAGCTGTTGCTAATGTCATAGGAAGCGTGAGTTTTAACATCACTTTAGTCTTAGGACTTGTTTTCTTCATGGCTAAAGACATGAACCCTTCACGAGATCTTTTTGCCAAGGACAGTGCTTGGATTATCATGCCTGTGGTTATCTTTTTGTTAATGAGTTTTGATGGCATCCTATCAAGAGTAGAAGGCTTTTTGTTTTTATTTTTAATGCTTGCGTATATTTTATTTCTTTTTTCTTCCTCAAAAGAAGATTTAGAAATTGATGCGGAACTTTCAAAAGAAAAATTTAATTGGATTAAGACCTTAGCCTTACTTAGTATAGGTTTTATTTTAACCATAGGGGGAGCAAATTTCGTTATAGACAGTGGAAGTAATATTGCTAGAATGTTTGGAGTAAGTGAATGGCTTATAGGCCTGTTCCTTATCTCATTTGGCACATCCTTACCTGAACTTGTTGTTTCCCTAGTTGCCATTAAAAAAGGAAATGCAGACTTAAGTATAGGGAATATAATCGGCTCTAACGTAGCCAACTTTTCTATGGTACTAGGAGGGGCGTCTTTGTTAGCTCCACTTAGTATAAGCCTTAAAAACAATGCCTTTGACATCAGCATAATGGTAGCCGCATCTATCGCCTTACTTCTTATCTTAGCCAACAAGCTTTATAATAAGGCAGGCGCCGTTTTTTTACTTTTAATCTTAGCTTTGTTTATCAATAATGCATTATCAGCACTGTAATACTCAAAAACAGCCCTTTATTTATAAAATAAAAAGAGTTCAACTCTAATAATATTAAGATTTTTACTATAAGACTGTCTTTATATTACGAATTACATGACAACGTAGCACTAATTATAAAAAAAGCTACTAATAATGGACAGTGCCTATATATTTACACCTTCTTTAGAGCATCAATATTCTTTTAAACCTCAAATTAAATATTTTTCTGTATAATCACAATAAAAAAGAGAAAAACTATTGATTATCCCTTATAGCGCTATTAAGCCTTATCTTTTTAAACTACAACCTGAAACGGCTCATCATCTTGTTGAGTTCTTTTTACGTGGAGCTAATATCTTCCCTTCGGCCTATAATCCTTGGATTCAAGATCATTTTATTCAACATGAATCTTTATCTCAAGAACTTTTTGGACGTAGTTTTTTAAATCCCGTTGGTCTTGGTGCAGGATTTGATAAAAATGCTACTATGATTCGTGGTATGCAGGCCCTTGGCTTTGGATATACTGAGATTGGAACCGTGACACCTAAGCCTCAAGTTGGTAATGCTAAGCCCAGAATGTTTAGACATGTGCAAGAAGAAGCCGTTCAAAATGCAATGGGCTTTAATAATGACGGTATGTCTAAGGTTGAACGCAGATTAAAAGAACGCTTTCCTTTTACAACACCTATTGGCGTTAACATTGGTAAAAATAAGACTACCAGTGAAGAAGACGCGATTTCTGACTATACAACACTTATTGAGAAATTTAAAGACCTTTGTGATTATCTTGTTATAAACATATCATCTCCTAATACACCAGGTTTACGAGACTTACAAAATGAGGCGTTTATCACGGCTCTTTTTAGCCAGGCTAAGAAGTTAACAGACAAGCCTATCTTGTTGAAAATTGCACCAGATATGAGTCCTGAACAAGCGGTTGAGCTTTCTAAGATGGCTGTTAAAGCAGGTGCAGCAGGAATTATTGCTACGAATACGAGTATAGATTATTCTTTAGTAGCACATCCTAAAGATATAGGTGGTATTTCAGGTGCAGTCTTAAAAGAAAAATCATTTTTAATCTTTGAAGCCGTAGCAAAAGAGCTTTATGGAAAATGTATTTTAATTTCTGTTGGTGGGATTGACTGCGCGCAGGAAGCTTATAAACGTATCAAAGCAGGCGCTTCTTTAGTGCAAGTCCTTTCTGCCATTGTTTTTCATGGACCAACACTCATTCGTGATATAAATTCAGGATTGGTAGAACTTCTTGCTAATGATGGTTATAAAAACATCACTGAAGCTATAGGAGCGGACAGAACCAATGCATAAATTACTTAGTTCATTAATTATTACAACAGGAGTACTGATGTCAGCATCTTTACCAAAATACGAAACGCAAACCTTAGACAATGGTCTTCAAGTTGTTGTTATTCCTATGGAAAACAATACAAGTGTTATCTCAACAGATATCTTTTACAAGGTAGGAAGCCGTAATGAGGCTATGGGAAAAAGTGGAATAGCGCATATGCTTGAACACATGAACTTTAAATCTACTGACAACTTAAAATCAGGTGAATTTGATGAAATTGTTAAAGGAATGGGTGGGCTTTCTAATGCGTCTACAGGGTTTGACTATACACACTACTTCATCAAAAGTTCAACTAAGAACTTAGATAAGTCACTTGATCTTTTTGGCGAGTTAATGGAATCACTTAAGCTTAAAGATGATGAATTCCAGCCTGAGCGAAATGTTGTGGCAGAAGAAAGACGTTGGAGAACAGACAACTCACCTTTAGGATATATGTATTTTAGACTTTTTAACAATGCGTATATTTATCATCCTTACCATTGGACACCTATCGGTTTTATGGGAGATATACAAAATTGGAAGCTTGAAGATATTACAAGCTTTCATGAAACATTTTATCAACCAAAAAAATGCGATTATCATTGTAACAGGTGATGTTAAAGTAGACGATGTTTTTGCTCAAACTAAAAAGCGTTTTGCAGGTATTAAAAATAAAAAAGATATTCCTCTTGTACATCAGGTAGAGCCTAAACAAGATGGTGCTAAACGTTTAGTGGTATATAAAGAATCTGAAGTAGAAATGCTTGCTATTACGTATCATATACCAAATTATCAGCACAAAGACCAACCTGCCCTTTCAGCTATTTCTGAAATGCTAAGCTCAGGTAAAAGTTCTAGACTTTATCAAAGCCTAGTAAGTGAAAAACGTTTAGCTAATCAAATTTATGCTTATAATATGGAAAACATTGACCCAGGTCTTTTTATCTTTATGGCAGTATGTAATCCTGATATTAAGGCTGAAGAGGTTGAAAAAGAAATTTTAGCCGAGATAGAAAAACTTCGTACTAGCTATGTTGAAGACTCAGAACTGGCTAAGGTTAAAATTGGGACAAAGGCAGACTTTATTTATTCATTAGAATCTTCTTCTTCTGTTGCTGATCTTTTTGGAGGATATTTAGCTCGTGGAGACTTAGAACCACTTATGAGCTATGAAAAAAACATTAATGCACTTACACCACAAGATGTACAAACAGCAGCATTAAAATATTTTGATGAAACACAATCTACTACGGTAATTTTAAGGAAAAGTAATGACTAAAGTAACAGGAGCAACCACCGCTCTCATCACACCTTTTAAAAATGGAACCTTAGATGAGCAATCCTATGCAACTCTAATTAAAAGACAAATCACTAATGGCATGGACGCTGTTTGTCCTGTTGGAACCACGGGTGAGAGTGCAACACTGACCCATGATGAGCATAAGCGTTGTATAGAAATCGCTGTTGAAGTATGTAAGGGAACAAACACAAAGGTTCTAGCGGGTTCAGGTTCAAATGCAACCTTTGAAGCTGTTGATTTAGCCATTCATGCTCAAAAGTGTGGTGTGGACGCTATCTTTTCTGTAAGTCCTTATTATAATAAGCCCTCTCAAGAAGGTTTATATCAACACTACAAGGCAATAGCACAGGCTGTTCCTGATTTAGGGATGATGCTTTATAATGTGCCAGGACGTACTATGGTAGATATCTCTGCGGATACAACTATTCGTCTTTTTGATGATTTTGAAAACATTTATGGGATTAAAGAAGCTACAGGTTCACTTGAACGAACGGTTGAACTTCTTTCACGTCGTCCTGAATTAGCAGTTTTATCGGGAGATGACGCGATTGACTTTCCAATTTTAGCAAATGGTGGAGCGGGTTCAACTTCAGTTACTTCAAACCTGCTTCCTGATTTAAAGTCACAAATGGTTCATTTTGCACTAGAAGGTAAGTTCAAAGAGTCTAAGGCTCTTAATGATAAACTTTATCCTATCAATAGCGTCATGTTTTGTGAGGCAAACCCAATTCCCGTTAAAGCAGCTATGTATATTGCTGGCTTAATTGACACATTAGAATATAGACTACCTCTTTTAGCCCCTTCTGTAGAGAATATGAAGAAGATAGAAGAAGTAATGAAACAATATGAAATCAAAGGACTATAGAAATGACAGGTAAGACTCTTTTTATTAGTGGTGGAACTCGTGGAATTGGAAAGGCTATCGTTTATGCCTTTGCCCAAAAAGGGTGTGATGTAGCATTTACTTATGCTTCTAGTGCAGATACTGCAAAAGAAATCATTGCGGACATTGAATCAAAGTTCAAGGTTAAATGTAAAGCCTATAGACTCGACATCATGGAACCGTTAACCTATAAAGATGTTTTTAAAGAATTTGATGAAGACTTTTCTACCTTAGACTTCTTCATATCAAATGCTATCATCTCTGGACGCGCCGTTGTAGGAGGTTTTGCACCATTTATGAGACTTAAGCCTAAGGGTCTAACAAATATCTATACCGCTACAGTAGCAGCTTTTGTTGTAGGTGCTCAAGAAGCAACTAAACGTATAGAAGCAACAGGTAATGGTGGCTCAATCATTTCTATGAGCTCAACTGGTAATCTTGTTTATACGCCTAACTACTCAGGTCACGGAACTAACAAGGCCGCTGTTGAAACTATGGTTAAATACGCAGCCGCTGAACTAGGCGAAAAGAACATTAGAGTTAACGCTGTTTCAGGTGGTCCCATCGATACAGACGCTCTTAAGGCCTTCCCTAATTATGAAGAAGTTAAGGCTGAAGTTGTAAGACGATCTCCCTTATCTAGAATGGGCGAGACAACGGACCTTACAGGTGCTTGTCTTTTTTTATGTGGAGCAGAATCTTCATGGATGACGGGTCAAACTATCGTTATAGATGGTGGTACTACATTTCAGTAAGGCTTCGGCCCTACTCATCTAACTTATCTTTTCTAAAGTTGTTAGTAACAATTTTATAAATTATAATTTACACTAAAGTTTAAACATGTCAAACACAAAAAGTACTATTCTTAACACCCCTAATATTCTAGCCTTTATACGTGTGCTTATGGCACCTATAATGTTTTGGATTATCTTAAGCCCTGAGTTCTTTACAGATAAAGGTATTCATATTACATGGGTATACTATCTCGCCGCGCTTATCTTTGTAATGGCAAGCATAACAGATTTTTTCGATGGCTATATTGCACGTATGCTGGACCAAGCAACCCTTCTTGGAAAGATTTTAGACCCATTGGCGGATAAAATGCTTACCATTGGTGCTTTTTTAGCCTTAATGATGACAGGTGATGCTAATCCTTGGGCAATTTATATCATCATAGTCCGAGAACTTTTTATAACAGGTCTTAGAACTGTGGCTGTGGCTGAGGGGATTGATGTTGGTGCCTCTTTTGCTGGTAAGGTTAAAACAGTTACGCAAATGATTGCTATTGGTTTTTTAATTATGCATTGGGATTTATTAGGCTTTGTGCCTTTTGCTGTTGACAACATCTTACTGTGGTTTGCAGTTGTGTTAACTCTGTACTCTGGTGCAGAATATATTATTGGCTTTACTAAAGCCTTCAAGGATAAATAATGGGTTGGTTTGTTTCTTTACTTGTTTTGTCGGCCTTAATTTTCTTTCATGAACTTGGGCATTATATCGCAGCAAGAATGATGGGTGTGTATGTAAAAGTGTTTAGTATTGGTTTTGGTAAAACCATTTATTCTTTTAATTGGATAAACACACAGTGGAAAATTTCTATGATTCCTTTGGGTGGGTATGTGCAAATGAAGGGTCAAGAAGACATGGACCCAACTGCTGTAAGTGAAGATGATGATTCGTATAATGTTAAAAAACCTTGGCAAAGAATTTTCATTCTTTTAGCTGGTCCCTTCGCAAACTTTGTCATTGCCTTCTTTTTATTTTGGGCTATTGGACTTGGTGGACCAAAGGTACTTCTACCTGTTGTTGGTCACGTCGTTAAAGACTCCCCTGCTTTTATGGCAGGTCTTGAAAGTAATGACACTATTAAAACTATTAATAACATAGAAATTCAAACTTGGAATGAAATGGCAAAGGCAATTTCAAATTCACAAGGTGCTATTAACATCACGGTTGAAAGAGGACAGTTTCTACAAAATTTTATTATTACACCTCAAATGCGTGAGGCTAAAAATGACTTTAATGAAACTATTCAAAGACGTATGATTGGTATTGGCGCAGCAGGTAAAACTAAGACTCTTGAAATACAAAACTCTATTTTCTATGCTACTGAGCAAACATTGTGGGCTTCAGGTATTATTTTTGGAGGAGTTCAACGACTTATCACAGGAGATGTCCCTGTAAAAGAACTTGGGGGTGTCATTAGTATTGTAAAGATTACTGCAGATGCAAGTGAACAAGGTTGGATGGCTGTATTTTTCTTTGCTGCACTTATATCGGTAAACCTTGGTATCTTAAACCTCCTGCCTATCCCTGCTCTTGATGGTGGACATATCATGTTTAACATATATGAGATGATATTCAGACGTCCTCCAAGCGAGACC
>NZ_JAEMVE010000060.1 GCF_029216045.1 Sulfurimonas sp. MAG313
ATCTCAAGAAAAAACAAGTAAAAATAAAGACATAAACTTACTTTTTCAAAGAAAAGGATTTGACTTTTTTATTCATTTTGATAAGCCTGAGACTTAGCAGTCTAAGATAATTTCTATCTAAAGTTAATTAAACTTACTTGTGTTTACAACGACAATGTCTATGATGACATCTTGAACAAACGCCACCACTTAAAGATGAAGACCCATTCTGATTTCTATTTTTTGTGTCCCCAAGAGCGTCTTGCAACTGCAGACTCTGTAAAGACCATACTTCCTAACGCAACTACAAGAGGCGCTTTATAGCTTTTCTTTAATAATGTACGACGAGATTCATTGCAACTATTTTCTATTTCAACTGTATCTGTATTCTTTCCCATGATGTTCCCCCCACCCAAATTTTACAGAATTTTACAATAATTGCTATTAACTTAAGTTGAAAAAGTTAACAGAAAGTAAATTAATTGTTAAAATTTATTATTTTTTTACTAATCTGCTCTCTTTATTTTGACAATATTAAGTGAGAACCTTGTATAATTTTTCTAAAAGATGTTAATACATGATAGCTTTTAACCATAATGTCATAGCCCCCTTCATCGGAAAAGAAAACTTAAAAAGAAACGCACTAAAAACATTAACAGTATTAAAAAAAAGAAAGAAGATTACACCGTTAGCCTTTGGTCGAAGTTATGAACAAAATCAAGGAAGAGAGGTATCTTTATCTACTGACATCTCGTTTATAAAAAATGTGCAAAATCAAAAGTGGGTGTTTGAGGTTAAAGATATAGTCTCTTTTTATTGGGAACAAAGTTCTTATGAATTATATTATTATGAAGGCGAGAATGGGAATGCCACTCTAAGTAAATATTGGTTTTTACATACCTTTTTACCTGTATTTTTGAGTATTGAAGATAAATTTGAACTCATTCATGCCGGTGGTGTAGAATTAAAGGGGAAACCTGTATTGTTTATTGCCCCCTCTTATGGCGGAAAATCAACAATAACAGATTATTTTTTAAAAAAAGGTCATATAATGGTCAGTGATGATCGTGTGGGAATTTATGAAGACACTCTTATAAAAACAATTTCTTCTTATCCATATCATCGGCCTTATCGAAAAATGGAAGACTTAGGAATTAAAGTAGAAAATTTTATGACGACTGTGAAAAACCTACATATTATATATTTACTCCAAAGAGTTAATCCCCTTGAAAAGATTTCCTTTGAATTATTAGAAGGTATTGAGACCTTTAAGGCATTGCAATATAATTTCGATTTTATTTTACCCTTAAATAAAGCAAGATCTTTTGAATTAATTGCTAAGATTGCTTCAAAAATAGAGATATACAAACTCTCAGTTCCCTGGGATTTAGAAAGATTAGATGAAGTATATCAAGAAATTTGTAAGCACTCAAACTCAAGGAAATAAAATACATGTTACATAAATCTATATCTTTTTTACCGCACATTATGTTTCAAGAATTTGACCATGAATCAATATTATTAAATATAAATACTCAAGAACATTTTGGTCTAGATCCCGTGTCTACTCTTTTCATTAAAAACATTATAAATGGACTAACGCCATTAGATGCTTGTAAAGTGATTTTAAAGGACTATGATGTTGATGAAGAACAATTACATAAAGATATTAATGAGTTAATTGAGTCCCTTGTTCTCAAGAATTTAATTGAAGTATCTTGAATATCTTGTCCCCCGAATTAAACCTTATATTTCAGATATCACAATCTAAGCCTAATGTTGAAAATATTGAAAAACTAGTAAGCCAAGAACTTAACCAAGATAAATTATTTGCCTTGTCCCTGGCAAATGGTGTTCTTCCTTTACTACATAAGGAACTTTCAAAACATAAGCATACACCCATGCTCAATAAATTTAAAAACAGTGCTAATCAGATTAAATACACAAATTTTTTTATGTCCGCACAACTCTTGCAACTCGTTCTATTACTAAAAGAAAACAAGATTAATATTATTCCTATAAAGGGTCCTCTTTTAGCTGTACACGCTTATAGTGACATTAGTTTACGACCATCTAGCGACTTAGATATATTAGCAAAAGTCAAGGACCTTGTAGCTATTGCAAAAATTTTAGAGTCTATGGGATATGTGTCTGAAAAAACCACTTCTGCATTTACAAATCCTATGGTACTTAAGCATTTTTCTGATATCTCATTCAAGCATTCTCAAACAGGATTAATTGTTGAGTTGCATTGGAAACTTTTAAAATCCGCTTCAAGTACCCTTGCAGATATTGAAACTATTTTCTTAAACGCTATTAATATTCCTTTTCAAAACACTAGTTTGTTATCACTTCCTATTGAAGAAGAGTTTTTATATTTATGTGTACATGCGGCCAAGCATAGATTTGAACGTATTGAATGGATGAACGACTTAAACCGACTTTTTGATTTATACCATGATACCTACGATTGGAATAAACTGTTAGTCATTGCTCAAAAAGAGGGATACTTAAATCCCTATCTTTTAGCATTACTTATTCTAAAAAATCATTATAAAATGAATATGTCTAATACAAAAACACTGAAATTAATGGCTCAAAATAAAATACATAAACTTTATATTAAGGTTCTTACCTTACATAATGATAATTATATATTAAAGAAAAAAAATGATGGTATACGATGGATGGAGTTGTATTTTTCAATTAACCTAGAAGATAGCTTAACTGCAAAAATATCACATTTTAAAGCAGTATTATTTCCTCTATATATTGATGACATAATAAAGATGAAATCCTTACCAAAGTTTTTAAGTTTTTTTATATACACAAAAAGAATAAGTCGATTTATTTTTAATAAAAACACATAAGAGCATCTTTAAAATAAAATATTCAAGTTATAAAGAAGAAAAAAGTAATTTAACTGTACAATTTCATTATTAATCCCAGGTAGGTTCTATTGAAAGAATTTGAGTCATATTTATCAGCACATTTACCACAAGTAGCAAGTTTTCATCCACATTATGATGATGCGATTGCTGAGATGCTTTTAGCAGGGGGAAAACGTTTTCGCCCTGCTCTTCTTTTAGCCGTAGTAAAAGCACACAACTCTTTACTAATACCTTCAGCGTATGCAGCCGCTTATGCAATAGAACTCTTACATACCTATTCTTTAATTCATGATGACCTTCCTTGCATGGATAACGCAGACCTAAGACGTGGTAAACAAACCCTGCATATCAAATATGATGAAGTAACTGCTGTTCTTGTTGGGGATGCCCTCAACACTTATGCCTTTGAGGTCTTGTCTGAATCTGCTTTTTCAAATGAAGTTAAAGTTAAGCTTATACGCTCACTTGCAAAAAATGGAGGTTTAGGAGGTATGGTTTTAGGTCAAGCCATAGACTGTCACTTTGAAAACCAAGCGCTTAGTATAGAGAATGTAAGAATTTTACATATTAACAAAACTGCAAAGCTCATTGCATCTGCCTTAGAAATGGGTGCGATTATTTCAGGGCAGGAGTCCTTAGCTAAAGACCTATATGAATTTGGAATTAAACTTGGACTTTTATTTCAAGTTCAAGATGATATTTTAGATGTGACACAAAGTTCTGAGCAAGCCGGAAAGACCACACAAAATGATGGGGATAAGAACTCATTTGTAAAACTTTTAGGCCTCGATGGCACTATCAAAGAAGCCGATAACTTGGCAAAAGAATTAAACGAACAACTTAATACTTTTGACACAAAGCTTTATAATGAACTTTCCCCTATACTTTCAAAGTATTTAGCGCGACATAAATAAATAGAGTTCATTTCGATGAACTCTATTTTATTTATTATTCAAACCACATAACCTTAAGGAAAATAATGATGCGTCAAAAGATGGCCGATAGTATTCGATTTTTAGCAGCAGACATGGTTCAAGCAGCCAATTCAGGTCACCCCGGTGCACCAATGGGTCTTGCAGATATTGCAGTAGTTCTTTCAGAACACCTTTCACATAACCCTAAAAATCCTTCGTGGTTAAACCGTGACCGTCTTGTTTTTTCAGGTGGACATGCGACAGGTCTTATTTACTCTTTATATTACCTATGGGGATATGGACTTGAGTTAGATGACTTAAAGCAATTTCGTCAGTTAGATTCTAAGACTCCAGGTCACCCTGAATATGGTCATACTGAAGGTATAGAAATCACTACTGGTCCTCTTGGTCAAGGTATTGCTAACGCAGTTGGTTTTGCTATGGCTTCTAAGCATGTTGGTGCTCAGACTAACTCTGAAATGGCTAAGGTAATTGATCATAGTGTATATTGTTTATGTGGAGATGGTGACTTAGAAGAAGGTCTTTCTTATGAGGCGTGTTCTATCGCGGGTCATAATAAACTAGATAACCTTATCTTAATTTATGATTCAAACAATATTACTATTGAAGGGTCAACCGATCTTTCTATTTCTGAAAATATTCACAAACGTTTTGATTCTCAAGGTTGGGATGTTCAAGAAATTGATGGTCATAACTTTGATGAGATTGATGCGGCTATCATTCGTGCTAAGTCTTCAGATAAGCCTTCACTTATCATTGCAAATACCTTAATCGCTAAAGGTTCAGGTGAGCTTGAAGGTTCACACCATGCTCATGGTGCACCTCTTGGTGAAGAAGTTATTGCTAAGGCTAAGACAGCTGCTGGTTTTGATCCAGAAAAGAAGTTCTTTGTAGATGTTGATGTTATGGCTAGATTTAGATGTGCTATAGAGTCTGGTGACCTAAGCGAACGAGAATGGATTCACCGTCTTAAAGAACTTCCATTAATGGAACAAAATGAGGCATTAGATGCACTCCAAAATCCTGATTTTTCTCGTATTCAATGGCCAACATTTGATAAGGCGGAAGCAACACGTGGAACCAATGGAAAAATCCTTAATGCAGTAGCGAAGGCAATTCCTGGTTTTATCGGTGGTTCAGCTGACTTAAGCCCATCAAACAAGACAGAAATGAAAAACATGGGTGTGTATCCAAAGGGTAAAAATATATACTTTGGTATTCGTGAACACGCAATGGCATCTATTTGTAATGCTATGGCTCTTTATGGTCCAATTATGCCATTTTCTGCGACCTTCTTTGTCTTTTCTGACTACCTTAAACCAGCGGCTCGTATTGCAGCACTTACAGGTATTCAGCAGTTTTTTGTATGGACACATGATAGTATTGGAGTAGGTGAAGATGGTCCAACTCACCAACCAATAGAGCACCTTTCTCAGTTTCGTGCCCTTCCAAACTTTTATGTTTGGAGACCAGCGGATGGAAATGAAAACGTTGTCGCTTGGCAAGTAGCCTTAGAGATGAAAAGATCTCCTTCTGCCTTTGTATGTTCAAGACAAAACCTTTCTCTTCTTCCAAAAGCTGTAAGCGGAAATGCGGCTAAGGGTGGTTACTTATTAGAAGAAACATCAGGCGCTACAATTACACTTATGGCCTCAGGCTCAGAAGTAGAATTGGCTATGAATACAAAGTCTAAACTTGCAGAAAAAGGAGTCAAAGTAAATGTGGTTTCAGTTCCATGTTTCGACTTACTTATCGAGCAAGACAAGGCCTACTTAGACTCTATCATTAAAACAGACAAGGTTGTTGCTATTGAAGCAGCGCGTGGTCTTGAATGGTATAGATTTGCAGATGAAGTAATCTGTATGGACACCTTTGGAGCGTCAGCACCTGCTGGTCAACTTTTTGACAAGTTTGGCTTCACTCCAGAGGCAATAGCTAATAAATTAGTATAACTATAGTAGAGTCTTGTTGCTCAAGGCTTTACTCTCCTCTTTTAAAGAGTTCTATTCAAACTAAGAATCCTTTTTTTTACTTTTCCATAAGATATATTGCATCAATAATATGAGAAGTATTCAAGTTGATTTGAAAGACTCAATTAACTTCTAGTAATGCAAAGTAGAACTATTTCTAAAGACAGAGATAAAAAGAAGACTCGAAGACAAGGCCTTCTTATGGGGAACTTAGTCGCTAAGGCCTACACTCCAACCTTCTCTCCAATCGTCTTGCGGTGAATATGCACCTACAAACATAGCTTCATCAAAAAATGAACTTTGAGTAAGTTCCTTGACATTTTGAGCCGTTGCTAGTGTACCAATCACGTTGCTTGTGTTTTGATTAAAGATTTTTTCTACCTTTGATAAGTTTACACCTGTTGCACTTTTGTAAGCAAAAACTTCGTCTTCACAGGATTGCAAAGAGATACTTTGAAGCTCAATATTTCCTGTTTTTGCGCTTGCTCTGTCACGAATACCAAAACATTTATTAAATCCATCCACATATCCATTTATGAAAAAAAGCACCGCTTCCACGTCTTAATAAAATACCTTCATGAGAATCAGAATTTCCATGCATCTCAAAATTTGCAATAACAGGTTTTGAGATAGGCGTTGCTGAAAAATCTCCGCTTAGGTTATCTGCTTCAAATCCTCTTGGATTTCTAGAAGTAGTTGTGGTTTGCTTAATATAAACATATTGCATTTTTCCTGTATAACCATGGTCTGTATCAATATTATCATCCCCGTTTCCAATTAATACAATATGTTTAAGATTAACCGTTCCACCCCATAACTCTATACCATCATCAAAATTATTATAGACCTCAATATAATCGATATTTGTCTTATCACCGACTCCTCCTAAGCTTAGGCCATTAAGCTCTTTATCAAGACCTACCTTGTTTCCTGCGTACTTAATTAAAACATAATTTATTATTCCTGAGTTGTCATGAGGATTATTTCCACCAAAGTTTCCACCCGTTAAGGCAAACTCAAACTGTTCTTGACCTTGAACATTGGTTGGAGCATTTCCAGCGATAACAATACCACCCCATTCTCCCTTATGATATTTTGAAGCTAATCCAATAATATCTTTTTTAGAAGTAAATTCTATGGGTTCATCTTTTGTTCCCTTAGCTTCTATCTTAGAGCCACGAGAGATAAAAAGATAATCTTCACCATTTTTACCAAAAATTTTGGTTCCTTTTTCTATATGTATCGTGGCAGATGACGTATTGTCTCCTCCTATAATGACCTCGTTTTCTAAGGCCCATAATTTGTTCTTAGTTAAACGAATATCTTCCGTATATACGCCCGATAGCTTACATACGTCTTGTCCTGCAAGTGTACCTGTAAACTTAGCAAAACTAGGACAAGTGTTTGCAATTTCCATGGCCTGCGCTTCATTACTAAATATACCCATCTTGTCGCTAAGTACTGCAGTAGTTATTCCAAATGACACTGCTGATATTATTATAAATGTTTTAATCATAATCTTCCCTTTGCGAAATTCTAGAAAGTTTTGATTACATCTTCGTATCACATTGGCTACATTTTTACAACATAATCTTATGCATTAGAAACAAAGTGTAAACTTCTAAAAAAATAAAGGTTCTTATGAAAAGTATGAGCATTAAAGAATACGCGATTTCAAATAAATTAAGCATTTATAAGGTCATTCAAATGACTAAAAACAAAAAGCTTCAAACTGAGGTACAAAAAGTAGACGGAAAAGATGAAGTCTTTATACTAATAGATGAACATAAAATTAATGAGCCATCTTCTAATACTGAAAATACAGAAGAAACAGGGGACTATGAAAAAGCATATTATAAGCTTAAATTGCAATATAATCAACTCCTACATAAATATGAAAAGCTACTAAAAAAGATATAGAAATTAATTTTCATATGCTATGAAGTAATATTTAGGTAAAATCACGAAATTTTAATAATAAATTTCTTGTAAAAACAAGATATAGGATAGATATGGACGCAATTGCGATTAGACATAATGACGAAATAATAGATTTACAAACAGCTAAAGAGCTTGGTGTTGAGGGTGAAGGCATAGAACTTGACAACGCACCTGAAGCCTTAGATGTACTTCGTCATTCAACTGCTCACCTTATGGCTCAAGCTATTAAATCTTTATACCCAGAAGCAAAGTTTTATGTAGGACCTGTTGTAAAAGAAGGTTTTTATTATGACTTTAAAGTGGATTCTGAGATTGGTGTGGGTGATTTAAAAAAGATTGAAAAGCAAATGTTATTCTTTGCTAAGAAGAAACATGAGATAGAAAAATATGAAATTACTATGGATGAGGCAAAAGAAAAATTTGCTAATGATCATTTAAAACTTTCAGTAATGGAGCGTATTCCATCTGAGACTGTTTCTATTTATAAACAAGGTGAGTTTGAAGACCTTTGTCGTGGGCCTCACCTTCCTTCAACAAAATACATTCGATATTTCAAGTTGTTAAAACTTGCAGGTGCTTACCTGGGTGGGGATTCTAAAAACGAAATGTTAACGCGTATTTATGGAATTGCCTTTGCAGATAAAGAGTCTTTAAAAGCTCATATGACAATGCTACAAGAAGCAGAAAAGCGTGACCACCGTAAAATTGGTAAAGAAATGAAACTGTTTACCTTTAGAGAAGAAGTAGGAGCAGGTTTTCCAATCTGGCTTCCTGCTGGTGGACGTTTACGTGCACGTTTAGAAGGTTTACTTTTTAAAGCTCACCGCAAACGTGGATATGAGCCTGTTCGTGGTCCTGAAATGCTTAAGGCTGATTTATGGAAAGTATCTGGGCATTACCAAAACTACGGTGAAAACATGTATTTTACCTCTATTGATGATGTTGAGTTTGGTGTGAAACCGATGAACTGTGTGGGCCATATCAAAGTTTATGAAGATGAACTTCATTCATACAAAGACCTTCCTCTTAAATATTTTGAATATGGAGTGGTTCACCGCCACGAAATGACGGGCGCACTTCATGGTTTATTTAGAGTTCGTGAATTTACTCAAGATGATGCGCATATCTTTTGTACGGTAGATCAAATTGAAGAACAAATCATTGAAGTAGTTGACTTTGTTGACAAAATCATGACGACTTTTGGTTTTGAATACAAAATGATGGTATCTACTAAGCCTGAAAAAGCTGTGGGTGACGCAGATGTTTGGGAAAAATCAGAACAAGCATTGTTTAATGCGATGAAAGCAAATAACCTTGATTATGAGATTGATGAGGGCGGTGGAGCATTCTACGGACCTAAAATTGATATTAAAATCACAGATGCTATTGGACGTGAGTGGCAATGTGGTACAATACAGTTAGATAACAATTTACCAGAGCGTTTCAAACTTGAATATAACGGCGCTGATAATGAAAAAATTCAGCCTGTTATGATTCACAGAGCAATTTTAGGTTCTTTTGAGCGTTTTATTGGTATATTGACAGAACATTATGCGGGTGAATTCCCAATGTTTATCGCTCCGACGCAGGTTGCTATCGTTCCTATTGCAGAAACGCACAATGCTTATGCGAAAGAAATCGCGGATAAACTTATAGATCTGGGCGCAGACTCTGAGATTTTTGATAAAAATGAAAGTCTTAATAAACGTATTAGAACGGCTGAAAAAGGGCGTGTTCCGATGATTATTGTTATTGGCGATGAAGAAGTTCAAGCTAATACCGTTGCGATTCGTGACAGAAGAACAAGAGAACAATCAAACTCATCTTTAGATGACTTTTTGAGTATGATACAAACCAAAATTAACGAGGTAAATTTTTGAGTAAAAAACAACAAACCATAATGAATGATGACATTCGTGACCCAGAAGTACGCTGTGTAGTAGACGGTGGAGAAGCAATGGGCGTAGTCCCTACAGCAGTAGCAAAGGCGAAAGCGGATGAACTAGGATTAGACATTGTTTTAATCTCACCAGATGCAAAACCACCCGTTGCTAAAATTATGGATTATGGTAAGTTTAAATACCAAGAAGAGAAAAAGAAAAAAGAGCAAAAGAAAAACCAAGTTAAGATTGAAGTTAAAGAGATCAAGCTTTCGGTAAAAATTGCAGAAAACGACATTTCTTACAAGGTAAAACACTCAAGAGAATTCCTTGAAGCGGGTAAACATGTTAAGTTTCGCGTTTTTCTAAGAGGACGTGAAATGGCCCACCCAGAAGCTGCACGTGAAGTTCTTCTTCGTGTATGGCCAATGGTAGAAGACCTAGGCGTAATGGACAAGTCTCCACGCCTTGAAGGTCGTTATTACAATATGTTAGTACTTCCAAACAAAAAAGAAGGCGCTAAGTAAATCTAGTCAATAGAAAACTTAAGAGTTTTCTATTTCCCTTCTTCTAAAATAAACTTTATGTTATTATTCTTCCATGTTAATTAAAAAAATCCTTATATTTTCCTTTATTATTTTTAGCTTTTACGGATGTACTGCAATTAAAATCACACAAGAAAGTATTGAAAAAATCAAGACAACCAGTACAAGTGGTTTTCAAAATGGTATTAAACCTGAGAGTATCCGTAATGTTAAAGACTTTATTGTTGATGAAAACGATTTTGTTATTATTGCTGAAGCAAAACGGCATACTCTTTATGAAATACGAAATGAAAGTAATATGGGACGATTGTCTGTCTTAAACGACTTGATGGACTACTGTCTAGATATAAAAGGCACCCCGGAGTTTGGAAAACAAATGTTTTCTTCTATGTCAGGAGAATATGATTCTACAGATTTTGAATTTTCATCCATTAAAAGTGATTATAAAAAATATAAAAAACTTGCTTATAAAGGTTGGATGAAATGTCTCAATACAAATGACAACTTTGAAGTTAAAAGGAAACGTCGAACTAAGTACTTTCTTATTACTCACGACAAAGAGCAACTTCAAGGGTATGCACTTCAATGGTATATAGATTATTTTAATCTTAAAGATTTAGATGTTAAGGGGCTTAATCTTGGGGTTTGGAGTTATTCATCTTTAGTTCAGTTTTCTGGTTTTTGTGACGTAAATAAGGGTAAAATACTTATATCAAATCGTTACACGAACAACACATCTATTTCAATGAATCTGTACCTCTTACAAAGGTTCAATCCTACTAGTAGTAGTAATGGCTTTATTTTAGCATCAGGAACCCTAGAGTGTAGAAATTCAACTGATAAAAAGTCTGATTTTATATACGATATTAGTTTTTCTAAAAAGTATAGAAAACTACTTTATACAAAACGCCTTAATAATACTACTGATTAAGACGAAGTATATATCCCTTACCTTGAACCGTGTCAATTATCCCTGTGCCGATACGTTTTCTCAGACGTAAGACAAGGTTTCGAAGGGCATGCCCATTATCTTCTACCCCACCCCATATCACTGACTCTAAATAGTCATGAGTTAAAGCTCTGTTTATATTTGTCATAAACGTATGAATAAGATTTGATTCTTTTTGACTTAAATGAATCTCTTTATTATCTATATATAAGGCCCTACCAGAAACATCATATTTAACGGTATCGCTTAAGGCTAATAAGTCATCATCCATCAGCTTAGATACTTTTATACCTAACTCTTTAAGATCAAAAGGTTTTTTAAGATATTCATCACATCCAACCTCGTAAGCTCTCATTATAGTTTCAATATCATTATAGCCACTCACCATTATTATGGGAACTTGAGGGAATTTAAGTCTAAGCTCTTTAACTAAAGAGATACCATCGGCTTCAGGAAGATTAATATCTATGATATACAAATCATAAACCGTCTTTTTTGTACTTTCAAGAGTACTATTAACATCTATAAAGTCATCACATATCCAAGCTTTTTTCTCAAAAAAATTATGCATAAGGTTTAAAAATACCGTATCATCTTCTACTAGTGCACATCGACGCATTAAATAACCTTCTGTAGTAGTCTATTAATTGATTTCTTGTATAAACTCGAGGGTATAAGGGTTTATGCAAGGAATCGAATAAACTATTCTATCATAAAAAATGTATTTTGTATAAGGATTAATGCTTTTAGAGGGATATAAAAGTGTTGGAAGGGGGGGCAACCAACACTTAACATGTAAAAAAATTATAAATAGTTATTCAGGTCTAATAATTTGGGGGAAACATTAGAACCTGCTCCAGCCTTATCATGCAAAAGATGGATAAGAGAATAATAATATACTATAGTAAACAAAGTGTAAATATAGACATATAATTATGTAATTTTAGTTTTTATTATTATATTTAGTTGTATTAGTTCTCTTATTTTCTTGATAAAGTACTAATTTTAATCAATCTTTCTCTTATATACTAGTTTTATTACATGCAAAAGCGAATATTTAAACGGATTAGGGTATACTTTCAAACTCATTTTACACTTATGTGTAGAGTAATTTATTACGAAAGGTCAAATCGATGCCAAAAATGAAATCTGTAAAAGGCGCTGTAAAGCGTTTTAAGGTTAAGAAAAACGGTCAAATTAAACGCGGAACTGCGTATAGAAGCCATATTCTAACTAAGCAAGATGCTGGAACTCGTCGTGAGCAAAATGCTCCTAAAGTAGTTTCTAAAGCTGACGCAAAAAACATCAAAGCGATGATCAACTAGTTCTTAAAAAACTAATATGATTTAATTCTCCGTGGTCTATTCAACCTACACATTTGTGTGTACGTCGTTATACAAACGGGCAAGTCTGTGAAAACCAGCACCCCTCACATTTAAATGTATGTTCGGGTAAAGAAAAGGAAAAAAAATGCCAAGAGTAAAAACAGGTACAGTAAGACGTAAAAGACACAAAAGAATATTAAAACAAGCCAAAGGTTTCTTTAGCGGACGTAGAAAACACTTCCGTAAAGCAAAGGAACAAATCGAACACAGTATGGCATATGCATACCGCGATCGTAAGCAAAACAAACGTGAGTTCCGTAAATTATGGATTATCCGTATTAATGCAGCTTGTCGTTTAAATGGTCTTTCATATTCTGTATTCATCAATGGATTAAAGAAAGCTGGTATCGAGCTTGACCGTAAAATCCTTGCTGATATGGCAATGAATGATTCTGCAGCATTCTCTGCAGTTGTTACAGCAGCAAAAGCGGCTCTTTAATTAGAGTCTAGAAGCCTGCTTTCTTTAGAAAAGCGGCTTTATAATACTTTTTGCTTAGTAGCACAAGTGGAAGTTTCTGTAAAGAAAGCTCGGACTTTGTCTGAGTCTTTCTCTTGTTTCACTTCTATACTTTCTTCATATCCTTCCAAACTTTTTAGTACTAAATAACTTTTTCATCAGAACTCTTTGAATGTATCTTAGTCGCCGTTAAAAAAATATAATTTTTTCCTGTCAGTGTAACTCTAAATTTTTTTTGTTGAAGATATTTTTTACAATAAATAACATCAGAGTACAGTAGTCCCATTTCAGACATGGCGTAATTTGGAACCTTAGCTCCATATACCATCTCTCCATCCATCCATCTGCAGTTTGGAAAACCTAAGATAATTGCACTTGTTGTATTTAAATAGTTTTGCACTAAGTTCATAAAAAATGGCTTGAAGTTTATATTGGGGCTTTGAAAGGTTCCTATACTAATGATTAAGTCAAATTTTCCAAGATCTAGCTCATCCAGTTGATTAATATCATGCTCTATGAAATGCATGTTTTTTTCAGGAAACTTATCTTGAGCATAGTTAATCGCTGAGGCGGAATAATCAATCCCCGTAAAGTCTATCATGCTGTACGTATCTTGATCTAAGATATTTTTTATGAGCTCAAATTCATCTGCCCCATTTATTCCTAAGTCTAGCACCCGCTTTTTATCTTGTATTTTTACATTTATCAAGGCCTTATGATAGGCCATTAAAAAGGCTGGTTCTTCATTTTTATGAATCTTAAAAAAAGAAGACTCTACCCCATATTTTTCTTGTCCGTAATGTATGCTATGAAAAGTCTCTTGGGTATCAAGTTTTTCAAAACTAAGAGTTACCGTATGTTCATCATATACAGTAGGCGTTAACATCTTACAAAATAAAAGTTCTGCCAAATCTGTCCATGC
>NZ_JAEMVE010000061.1 GCF_029216045.1 Sulfurimonas sp. MAG313
CAATTTCAAAGGCAGTTTTTAATTCACTAATCATAAAAGCAGGTATAACAACAGAAAGAGGGACATCATCAATACTGTTTGGATTATCCATCTTTCTAATTCTAAAAAACAAGGCTAAATCTTTTTCTCTTGTGTTTCTTATCATAAACATTTTAAAAGGTTTTGTTGTTTTTTCAAAGGCTTCTTCATAATCAATTTGTTCCGCTACATAGGGTTTAATACCATCATCATAAGCTTTTTGGCCTACAGGTTCCATTACAAAAATAGTCAATAAAAGGGCTAAAGACACAAGGAGTTGAGTAGGAGGAATTTGTTGTGTTCCCATAGCTTGACGCATAAAACCAAAGACAATCACAAAACGAGTAAAGGTAGTTGTCATTAAAAGAAGACTTGGCGCAAGAAACAAAATAGTCAACATTAAAATAACATTGATAGATGAAACAAGTTGCGCAGGTGTATCAGGCGCTGATAATGACAGATTAATAGTTGGAATTTCTAGGGTCTCAGCTACAAGTGAGAGTCCTAAAGAAAGTAGTATAAATATTATTTTCATTTATTTAATGCTTGGGCCTTATCAAGGATAGACTTTTTCAAATCAGATTTTTCTTCATTTTTTCGTGCATAGAAGTATAGCTCAACTCTGCGGTTTTTTTCCCTACCTTTAACAGTTTCATTGCTCGCTTCTGGTCTAAAGTCTGCAAAACCTGCAGCATGCATTCTATCTGCCTTCACGCCACCAAGAAGTAATTCTTTTAAAACAGCTATGGCGCGACCTGCTGAAAGGTCCCAATTGTCTTGAAAGGGGCTGTTTCGTCCAGGGGCTTGATTATCTGTGTGACCTCGAACACTTACTTCAAGTTCGTTGGGAAGTTCTTGAACTAAAAGTGCTATTCGTTTAATAAAAAGTAAGGCATCTTCATTTTCAATCTTTGCTTCACCTGGCTTAAAGACCAAAGAAGCAGGAAGACGAAGAATAAACCCTTGTTCACTTTCTTTTAACGTGACCGCAGGGCCCTTGCCTTTTTCCATCATCTCATTCATCTCAGCAATAGCTTGCTTGATGCGATTTACTTGAGAAGAACTTTCTTCTCTACTTTCTATAGGGGTTGATTCTAAAATTCTTTGTTTTGAAATTTCTGTTTTCGTTCCACCTTCAAGAACAGACATCGCCCCAGCTAAAGAACCAATGGCTTCTGAGATTTTTTTTGCGTCCATACTTGACATTGAAAGAAGTAGTACGAAAAAACAAAGAAGTAAGGACATAAGGTCACCAAAAGCAGCCAACCAAGCCGGAAGACATTTGGGACAGTCACAAGGTTTTTGCTTACCCATCTATTAAGCCTTCTTATTCAAACTGACTCACTCTATCACCAGGAGAAAGAAAAGATAAAAGCTTAGATTCTAAGGTTCGAGGATTATCGCCGGCTTGAATAGACATAATCCCTTCTAAAACAACCTCTTTTACAAGACTTTCTTCATCGTTTCTAATTAAAAGGATATTAGCAATAGGGGCGCCAAAGATATTTCCAATCATAGCTCCATACATGGTTGTAAGTAAGGCAACGGCCATAGATGGACCAATTGCAGAAGGATCCGCCATATTTAAAAGCATCGCAACCAGACCAATAAGCGTACCAATCATTCCCATGGCCCCAGCAAAGCCTGCCCATTGATCAAAAATAGCAGCATTTCCCTTATGGCGAGTAGAGGTTTGCTCCATCTCAATTTCTAACAAATCTCTAATAGTATCGGGCTCATTTCCATCAACCGCCATAGATAGACCTTGTTTTAAAAAGGCATTTGTTTCCGTATTTGCAGCGGCTTCAAGTGATAAAATACCATCTCTACGTGCTTGAGTCGCGTATTCAACAAGTTTTTTAATGAGTTCTTGCAAGTCTTCTTGAGGAGGCTTAATAGCTATCATAAAAATTTTAACAAAGTTTTTCATTTGTTCCATTTTAAAACCAATTAAAAGAGAACCTAAGGAACCACCAATTACAATTAACATAGAAGGAATATCGATATACGCACCGATACCAACACCCATCGCCATTGCACCAAATAAAAGTGCAAGAATTAGAACAAGACCAATGACTGTACCTAAATCCATTAATACCCCAAATATATATATATTTTACTAGTAACTTATTATTACTAAATTTTTAAAAAATAAGCTTAAAAAAAGTCATCTTTTCTCAGCAAAGCGCTTATTTATTGAAGTTATTGCTATTCTAGACCAAACATAAGCATAACAGCAGTTCAATAAATATGCAATTGTTGCTTTAAGGTATTGCAGGAGCTACAAGTAGCTTCAAAATATCTTGAAGTGGCAAGTGTGTGTTTATTGAACTGTATATGCTA
>NZ_JAEMVE010000062.1 GCF_029216045.1 Sulfurimonas sp. MAG313
AGGCAAGCCTATTTAGCTTAACGCTAAATTTTCTAGTAAACTCGAAACGGGGTATTTAAGCGGATTCTTTATTCTTATTACACACGACCCAAGGGTACGGGGAAATCTTTTCGATTATAAACCATGATATTGTGGCTTTTGCATAGCCTTTTTTTATGATACACCCCTCACCATTAAGTGAAGAGATTAAGTGCTTTCCAATACTATTAAACTTATCAATTTCATTACTAAGTAATAAATTTGACATTATAAAGCTTGCTTTATTCATTATAATAAATGGATTTTTAGTTTCAAAGCATCCACATGATTTATTTCCATATTCTAGACACAAATAGCCGTATGCATTTGATAGGGATAAATGTTTTTTGGCTAGAAGTTCATTTTCAAGTTTTATAATTGCGTAGTTGCTATATTCAAAGTGTAGAATAGATAAGTCTAATAGCCATGAAAAATAAACAGGGTCTATAGGATACTCATTTACTATTTGTTCTTTTATGTTCTTTATATAAATTTTATATAAACCAGAATCTTTAAATGGTATTTGATATTTAAATTCAAGGTTATCCTTAAACTCATCATTAATAATTTTGACATATTTATCCAATTGTATATCCATAATTCACCTTTTTTTATCAATCTTCATTTTCTATATATGATTCATCTACACTTTCATTATTAAAAGGAACCACTCCAATGCTTCCTACCCTAATATAGTTCAGTTCAGTAAAGTCTATATTTACAATATACTTAAAATTATCCATATAGTCTGCTTTTTTACCTAACTTTTCACAACATTCTTTGTACGACATCGAAAAAGACAATTCAAAAGGAGGTTTAATATGTTTTTCATTGGACCAAGATAATATTGCCAAACAGGGAGACCCATTTTTGCACTTTTCTAATTCTCTGAAAGTAAAGCCAACCCCACAATCTTCATTAATTCATCACTTGTTATTTTCATTTCTATTCTTTATTTTCAAATAAAGTATCTCCAATATCTTCTTTATTCAATTTAACAACTATTATTCTTTGTAACTGACTAAATTCTTTATCAATAAAATGAACCACAACAAGAAAATCAAGACCCTCTTCTGTTGTTTTTAGCCAAATCCTACCCTTTTTCATCCATTTATCAATATAATCTGCTTCTTTACCAAATTTTTTACAACAAGTTTTATAATCATCGTCAAAACTAAGAGCATAAGGTAGTTTTATTTTACATTTATTATAAAAATCTATTTGTGTTAGACAAGGTTCTCCATCTGATGTATACCCATCTATTTCTTTAAAAATAAAAGTAATACCATTGTTGTCTTTATCTGCAACCCTAACCTTTAAATCTAATTCATATTGTTCGTCAATAGTTGGCTGTTCTAATCCAAGATTATTTATAGTTTCAACTATTCTGTTATCCGTCATTGACAAAAACATCAACTCAACTAATCCATTACCTGTAATTTCCATGTTTTTCCTTTATTTTATTGATTACAATGTTCTAAAGCTTTTTCAAAAAAGGGTGGGGGTCAGGTATTTAATTTATAGCTCTAGTAGCCTGAAAAATTTAATTTTTTATTACAATATATTTTTACTATAAATTAAATACTCGACCCCCTAAATCTTGGTTTATAAAGGGATTAATCCCCTTGGACGTTTGGACGGGACACCCCCTTAAAATTGGACTTATATTGTGTCTGTATAGTTCTCTTTCTATCTCTTCTACTTGTGTGATTGTTGTTGGGTGCTTCTTGGGTTACAGATACTCTTGTGGAATTTTTACATTTGGGCATTTTTCATTTAGCTTCGTTAGTAGTTCTTTTACATACGGTAGGTCTTTTGGTTTTGGGAGCGGTTCTTTTATTTCTAAGAATATTTTTGCTATGGGTGTGTTCATTAAGGGGTGGGTGAATTCTTTTGGGTTTTCTAAACCTTTAATTCTACGAAAATTTAAATAAACTAAAATTTCGTAAGGATAAAGCTTCATAATTGACTTTGAAAAATTTAAATATTCTTCGGTTGGTTCTTCATCCTCTATAAGTAAATGCATTTCAGCTAGCATACTTACAAACAAATCAACTTGAAGTAAGTCTAATGTATCCCATTCTTTTAAAATGTCATTATAAGGACTCATGTCTTCAGGATAATCTACACGTTCATTGTCATATACAGTAGAAGTTCCTACCGCGTATAAGTCTATTAAAAACCACGATTCAGGGTATAACCTACAACCATATCGAATAATAGAGCCTTTATCATTCAATGAATCAATTAATTCAGCACCAATTTGCATAGCCTTTTCATCTGAATCAACTAAAAACAAAGATGACCATAAATATACTGCTTTTCTCATTAGTAAAATTGACATATGGCAACTAGCACATTCAGTATTAAATATTTTGATTAAATTATAACTATACCAAGTAGCTGTACGTAATAAGTGTTGAACTTTTACTTTATCTTCACAAAATATTTTTGCATAAAGAGCAGCCATTAAATAAAATTCTGCTAATTCTTCAAAACCTATAGAAAGTGGAGTTTTATCATTTCTAATATTATTCACAATTGTTTCAAAATGATTTTCCATTGTCTTATGCAATGAAAAGTCATTATTAAAATACATTCTTAGGCTATCATCATATTCTTTTTTAATATTTAAGTGTATATCTTTTAGTAACATAGTATTTATTCAGCTTCTGGATTATGCTTATTTGCTTTTTCTACTGCTTTAGTATATGTTATTAATCTTATACTCAACACTTCACTGTAATCTTTTTCAAACACTGCATAAAGTAAATAATCTTTTCCATCCTCTCTTGTAAATTTCCACATTCTTTGAGGCATACGTTTACTATTGTAATCCTGTTCTCTTCCTATACTTTTCACTACAGCCTCATAGTTACTACCCATTTCTATACCAAAAGGTGGTTCTAATTTTGAATGGTTTCCAAATACTATACCTCCAAAAACTATGTCGGACTTTCCATATGAAGTACTATTCCTTCCATCAAACCTACATGAATCTTTAAAAAACAGTTCAACTTTGTAATCTGCTAACTCAATTGAGTTTCCACCATCTTCTTTAAAGTCTTTATCAATTAAGGGTTTAGGTGCACCAAGTTCTTCTCTCATATTTACAACATTCTTTTCTCTTACATCTACATAGAGTAAATCTATAAAATAATTTCCACTTATCATTTTAGATTCCTTAATAATTAATTTTTCCAGCATTTCTACAATGTTCTATTTACTCATATAGTTATGTTATTCGTTTTCAAAATATTGAAGTTTATCATCATAAGTTGCTAAACTTAAACTAATTAATTCGCTAAAGTCATCTTCAAAAAAAGCATACATTAAATAATCTTTCCCATCATTTCTACGAATTTTCCATATCTTTTCAGGTAAAAACTCATTATTATAATCTTCCGCACGAGTAATTTTTTTTACTACTAAGTCATAACTATCTCCCATAACTAAACCTAAGGGAAGTCTTATCTTTGATTTATAAGAAAAATCAATTTGACTAAAAATTATATCCCCTGAATTCTCAGGGATATTACTTTGAAACTTACATATATCTGTAAAAAACAGTTCTACTCTATAATCATCTAACCTTATAGAGTTTCCACCATCTTCTTTAAATTTTTTATCAATTAATGGCTTAGGAACACCAAGTTCTTTTCTCATTTTAATTATATTTTCACTATTTACATTTAGATATAACATGTCTATAAAATCATCACCTACTACCATCTTAAGATATGTGTGGAATTAGTTTTTCTACTTGCGGAGTATATGCTGATATTCTAAGACTTATCAATGCACTATAATCTTTTTCAAAAAAACCATATAACAAATATTTCTCACCATCTTCTCTCGTAAACTTCCAAACTTTTTGAGGAAATCGTTTGGTATCATAATCTTGACTTCTCCCCAGTTTTTCAACAACGACTTCATAGCTATCACCCATTTGAAGGTTAAGTGGTGCAGATATCTTAGAGTTATATGAAAAAACAACTCCAGAAAAGACAACATCACCATTTCCATAAACACCCTTGTCCTTTTCTGTATATTTGCAGGAGTCTTTAAAGAATAGCTCAATACCCATGCTTTTCATAGGTATTGAGTTCCCACCATATTGTTTAAAGTCGGCATCAATTAATGGCTTTGGAACATCTAATTCTTTCCTCATATTTAAAATACTGCTACTATTTTCTACTAAATTTAACATAGATATAAAACTATCACCATTTATCATCACTTATTTCCTTTTTTATATTGTAAATTTTCCTGCTTCTATACAATGATCCACCTGTTTATCAATAAAGTCATTTAATTCTTCGTCCGTTTTTTTCTTAATTTCTTCTAACGCTTTTTTAATTTTCTTCTTACATTCCTCCGGGATATCTGAATCATCCAATTGGTCTTCATATGCTTTTATATCTTCATCAACAGCATCCCCAAGATTTTTAGAATCACCTTCAATTTGAGCTTTGGTGTTTTTAGGTCCATTTGTTCGACCTTGTTTGTGAAAGGCTTTTGGTAAAGCTAATGTTTCAGCCCAGTTTTTCAGCCTATTTTTTATACACGATCCCAATTCTTCTATACCAATACCTAAATCATCTGCTGTTCTCTGCGCAACTGATGCTTGAGAAGGAATATGATCTCTCTCCAACCCATTTTTAGATGGATTTTTTTGATCTTTATACATACCTTTATCACCACACTCAACATCTTTACCTTTTCCTTTAACCTTAGCCCCAGCCTGTACACTAGCACTCTCCCCTGCGGATGCTTTTGTGTCTTCATCTTCTTTCTCTTTGACTTGTGTATTAACTTGAGGAGTAGCTCTTGATGCACCTCTAATAGCATTCCCAATCTTAGGTGCACTCTGCGATAATACTCTCGCTGAATTAATTAAGCTTGGTCCAACACGAACAGCTAAAGTTCCTGCTGTTGCAACTGCTGTCGCTGTTGCACCATATGCAGCAATACCTTCTGCAATTGCTACGCCTATAGCATAAAGTATAGGCAAAAAGAGTCCTGTTGGATCGGTATAGTTTACAGGATTATTATTTACATATCTATACCAGTTGAAATCCCCTGACATAAATTCAATAGGATCTTCACTTAGAAACCTCTGTGTAGTTGGGTCATAATATCTTGCCCTATAATAATAAAGATCAGCCGAATCCATCTCTCTTGCAGTATAGCCATAAGGGTTATACGTTTGTGCAGTTTTATTATGCTCTAAGATTTTACCGTAACTTTCATCATATATAAATGATTCAACTATATTTCCTGCTTCATCTGTTAAAGCAATGATACTTCCTTGCTGATCTCTATGATAGAAATAGGTTCTTTGTCTTTTCTTATTTAGGAGAAACTCTTTTTCCTCTTCATTTAAATCATGAAAATAACTTTGTTCAGCTACTGTCAGTTCAAATTCTTCATTATTATAAGTTGTGATACTTAGAGGAGTATCTACCTTCTCGCCATGGCTTATGGACGCCAAAAGTTTGTTACCCTCATCTAATACAGCTACTATATTTTCGCCATTATAAAGGTATTTATGCGTTACTCCATCTTTTCTTTTTTCTATACGTCTATTTAATGCGTCATAACTATAAGATAACGTTAGTTGAATCAATCCCTCTTTATCTTTTTTTACAAGATCAATGAGTTGATTTTTTTTATTAAAAGTATAATGAGTAATTGCACTTGTTTGTTTATTCTCTTTTGATTTCAAATTTGACTTCAAATCATATGTAAAAATAAAATTTTCATTTTCTTCTAGTTGATAGGTGTATTGATTGTATATAGCATGATGGTTTAGATTATTTCCTGCCTTATCATAGGTGAATGTTTCATGTGGAGTTTGAATAAGCCTTGAATTCTCATCATAAATGTATTGGCTATCATTTTTACTTAATATAAGGCCTGTTTTATCATGTGTATACACTAGTGTTTCATCTGCTGTTTTTATACTCAAAGTATTATAGTTTTTATCATATACGATATCTTCTGTTCTATCATTTGGATAAATTCTTTGAGTGATTATTCCATTATCATCATAGTTTAATAAAATAGTTGATGTTGAATTTTTTATTTCTGAAACTTTCCCATTATCATCTCTTTGATAATAAGACTGCACTTGATTTAAAAAATTCATCTGTTTTAATTGATGCTTTTCATTATATGTTTTATGAATGTCAATATAGTTTTGTGATTCACAAATGACATTAGCGTGTGCATCATAATAATACTCTATATGGCTATTTTCATTTGTAGCTTCTAATAAATTTCCTAAATTATCATAATTATATTTTACTTCTTCCCCATCAGTTACTATTTTAATTAGGCATTGAGCCTTATTGTAGTAAAACGTACTAAAGGTACCATCTTCATCCGTGATAGTTTTTATTGTATCATCTATGTTATACCTAAAAGTTTTCATACTATTGTTAGCTCGTATTCTGTCTTTTAACCTTGCGTGATTATCGTAAGTATACGAGGTGATATTTTTCATTGCATCCGTGATACTGATTATTGCATTACTTTTATCATAGATAAAACTAGTGATATAACCTTGATTATCTTTTGTTTTAATCGTTTTGTCTAAGAAATTATATTCAATAACGATATTTCTATTTTCTGAATCAACAATTTCCGTTTGTCTACCTAGTCCGTCATAAAGAATACGTGTTTCTCCACCTAAGGCATCAATTATTAAAGCAACTTTGTTGAACTCGTTATATTCATATGATATTTTGTTTCCTAAATTATCAACACTTTTTATTACATTGAAGTTTTCATCATACTCTAATTCACCACTTTCTTCTGGTGTGCTAAAGCTAAGTAAGTTATAGTTTTTATCATAAGTAAAGCTAGATAATTCTTCACCACTTGCAATACTAATAGGATTAGGATTCACCCCTTCATATTCATAAAGAGTTTCTTGTTTACTCTGATTTATCTCTTTGATAAGTCTATCTCTCTCATCAAACACTTTAACCGTAGTATTTCCACCTTGATCCGTTATAGTAGCCGTTTTATTTTCAGGGTTATAATCTTCTTTTGATTTTGAGTCATCAGGGTAAGAGATAGCACGTATAAGTCCATTTTCATCTAGGCCGTAGCTGGTTTGGTCTGCATTGTTGTCTTTTTTACTTATCATGGTTTTATTGATGTAGGTGTAGGTAAAGACTTGTTCTTTTTGAGTATAGCTTTGTACTTTAGCGTCATTTGTATAGGTGACACTTAGCTTTACTCGGCCTAGGGCATCTGTTACTTTTGAGAGTAAAAGACTTTCATTGTGTTTGATGTAGGTGTAGCTTGTTTGGGCTTGTATTGGGTTGCTTACGCTTCTTAGATTATGGTTTTCATCATACTTATATGTCCATGTTCTATTAGTGTGGTCTAGTGCTTTTTCTACAAGCTTATCTTTGTTGTATGTGAATGTAAAACTTGATTCTTCTGAGTTGATTATTTTTTCTATTTGAAGATTTTCATTATAATAAAGTTTAATAGTGTTGTTGTTTAAATCTTGTATTTGAATCAGTTTATCACGAACGAAGGTTTGGATTCTTCCTTGGAAACATGTTAAGGTAAAATGATTTGGTTTTATTTCTTTGACTTGCGTTCCTAGTTTTCCTAGGTCGGTGAATGTGTTGTCTTCATTTTTCTCAAAGTCGAAGTGTCGTCCATCACCTAAGTATAATCTATAAAGATTATTTTCTACATGTTTAAATTCTCGCTCAAATTTATAATGCCAGTCATTTCCAAACATCCCTTTATGGTTTGAATTACTTAGATAAGTTCGCTCAAGAGATAAGGGAAACTTTCCCCAAAGTTCTAATTCTTCTGTTGTATAGATGAACTGACCTGTTTTTAAAAGAACAGGCGAACCTGTCATTGAGCCAAGCGAGCCTGATGCACTTGATGCGGTTGGTTTAGTTGAGCTTGAAGATGAGTAAGGGCTTGTGTCTTCATTTGATTCTTCCACTTCTCCCTCATCGGTGATATCTTCTCTTGAACCACTTTCTGTTGTCGTTACCTTACCGATGGTATTTCCACCTTGCATTTTATGTAAGTCACCATCACGAATAGCAAATTCACCATTTATTTTTAGACTTGAGGAAAATTCCACCGGTTCAGATAAGTCACCAACGGTTCCTGAGACTACTCCACCAATAGAGCCTTGAGAATCTCCTGTTACCTTAGTGGAATTACTTCCTTTATGATAGGCAGCTTTACCATTAAACATTACATCTTCAGAAACATCAGCAGCCTTGGCAAACTTTTCCATAACATTATAAGGGATAGGAACAACAGCGTTTCCTACTTGTGTTTTATTAACAGATGGTGCTGAACATACTACCTTGTATTTATCGTCTTTTCTTGCTCCGAAATTACTAGCCATCTGTACTTTCCTTATTCTTTAGTAGTGTTTGTGCTTCTTCTATATGGTGGGCATCATTGGTGAGATGTCTCCATGACGCGTAAGCCTGCCATTCATCTTGATTTTCTGAGTCTACATCTATTATGAGGGTATCTAGGTTCATATCATTCATGATATTTCCTGTATGGGTTTTTATCTTTGAGATGAGTGTGTATTTATCTAAAATGATGTGTTGTTCTTCATCTTGCTCATACATTAGGTTACTTAGACTAATTTTCACCTTGCCTTTTAAATAACCGTCCATGATTAAGTTAGGATGAGCAGCTTGGTTATAGTAGGGGTCAAAGTCATGAGGGGGTAAGGGGTGTTGATTGTCTATCCAGTCTTGATCGTATGTTCCTGCGTAAGGGTATCTACTTTTCCATGCTCTATTTATAAAGCCAAATCCAGCAGGGACTTTTTTTACCTTATCACCTAGGTAGCTTATTTGAGGAGAAAGTTGTTCTTTGTTAGGGTCACGCATCTTATATATTCCACAGCCAACTGGGTTATACGCATCTGCCTTTAGGTATTTATCTTTATCGCCCTCTTTTTTTGCAGGGATTTTTACGGTGCCACCTTTGGCTTTTTCGTACCTTATAGCGACGGCATTTTCACTGTCTCTTCCTAGGCTTATCCACGCTGGGCCTACCTTGTATTGTTTCTTTTGAGTTTTTACTTTTAGGCCGTATTCTTTTAGAAGGGTGTTTTCTTCATTATAGATTCTTACCCCGCAATCCCATGAAGTGTTGAGTTCATTTTTTGGTGCCCATGCGTGTGCGTTAATAATAACATCGGTGTTAGGTTTAAAGCTGACATAGTCGGACTCATACCGTACAGAGCTTTGCCCTACTTCCCCATAAAACTCATCTGCATCAAAGAGTTCACCTTGTTCATCATCAGGAATTAGATTCCATGTGTTGGGGATGTTTGATTTTTGGAATTTGAATTTAATTCTTAGGACACTTGCTACGGACCATTCATTTTTAGCATTAACCACTTCCCAGGCTAAGCCTGAAAAGTCAGTGAGGTTGTTGAATTGCATTTTAGTTTACTTCAACCATTTTTCCATTCACGGTGACTTGCTTAGAACCTTCAAGTTTTATCTCTTTACCTTTAAGGATAATAGTTCCATCGGTATTTAAGATAAGAGAGCTACCACCAACACTAACTTCAAACCTTTTTCCTGCGATGATATGTTTTAAGAGTCCTACTTGTTCTGTAGAGGTCATACCTACAGTCTCATTTTTTGCGCCACCTACAGAAATCTGATACGCAGCTCCTACAGTAAGGGCTTTTGCGATAGCTATGGTTTCAGCGGAGTTTTGAAGTACCATAGTGGTATCATTTCCAGATACATTAGCACTTCGGTTACTTCCAACTCTTAAGCTATCATTGCTACCAACAGTTCTTGTATCATTACTTCCTATACTTGTTGTTCTGTTGTTTCCAATCGTTTCACTTTGATTATTTCCGATGTTAATCGTTTCATCATTTCCCACACTTTCAGTTCGGTCATTTCCTACTGTCATGGTTTCATCATGTTTAACTTCTTCTACTCTATCGTTTCCAATGGTAATAGTCTCATCATTTCCTATCTCTTCTACTTGATCATTATCTATGTTAATAGCTGAATCATGTAAGGCGTGAAGTTTATAATCTTTTTGCGCTCTTAGGCTTAGAAGTTCTTCTTCACCCTTATCTTCAAACAAGAGTTCGTTATATCCATCTCCAGGCATTGAGCGTGTTTTTATATACGACTGTGTTTTAGAATCAGGCAGACCTTGAGGCATGCTGTTATTTCCATTATAGACCGCGCCTATGATGACAGGTTTATCAATATTTCCATTTATAAAACTTACGATGACTTCTGTGTTAACTCTAGGTAAGAACTGTGCTCCCCAGTTGTTTCCACTAAACATAGTTCCTAAACGTACATACGCACTCGTTGGTTTAGCATTATCAAAGTGAAAGATAACTTTGATACGTCCCATTTCATCCACTTCAATGGTGTTTTCACCTGAAGGTGTATCAGGGGATCCGCTTGAAACGATTGCGGTTTGAATACCTGAGATTGACGGTTTAATAACCGGTTCTGCTGAGATAAACAGGGTTTGAGATGGGATGGCTGTAAAGCTTACATTAAAGCTGTATTGCGCTGTTTCATCGACATATTCATCTAAGGCGTTAGGGAAGTTTGCACTTAATCGTGTACTTGTTAATACGGCTTTGATTGTTTTTTTAGTTTGTTTTTCAAAAAGTTCTACTAGAAGAGAATCATCGGTATATAAAGATTCACTGTTTCCACTTATAGTTTCTGAAGAAGCGTAGTCTGAGGTTGCGTTAAGTTTGGTGTAACGACTAAGGTCTTTAGCGCGGGCTCCATCCATTAACTCTAGTCTATCACGAATGGTTTGAACCTTTAATTCACTTCTGAGTTGAGCACTTATATTGTTATCTTCTAAGCTTAGGTTACTTATGCTTTGACCATCTTCAGTTAGGTAATCATGAGACGGACTTTCAAAATCGTAAAAGTTTTCAGTTTGAGAGGTTGGGGTGAAGGCTTTTGAACGGTTGAAGCTTCCCATTAATATCTCATCTGAGGCTTGGGCATGTTCATTCATGTTTGACAGTATCATCTTATACGACTCATGGGTTTTTGAATCAAAGTTAATACTAAACTTTTCTTCTTGAGCTAGCATAATGATAAATTCGGCGTCACTTTGGTTGTATTGGGTACAGGTCTCACGTTTAGGATAATTGGCTGCATCAAGCTTGTTGTCTATTTCTAGGTTGAGGATGTGAGCAGATGAGCTTATGATCTCTGTAATGATTTCTAGAGCACTCATCTTTTGGTAGACTTTGTAGCGTCTGTTTAAGCCTAGGTAGAAAAATGGTGATACTACCGTAGCGGTGTAAAGATGTTTTTTTGCTAGGGTAGAAGATTCTTCTATCTTGTATATCTTTCCAAAAATCTTTCTTTTTCTTAGCGGTGAGTTTTCATCTTGCAGGGTGATTTGTGCGTCTGTGTCCGCAATACTTTGTATAGGAAGTGCATCATCACTTACAAATCTTATGTTATAGCTGTACGCATCATTAATACTGCTTTCACCGTCTATAGATAATATGCTGTAACTACCATCAGAGATACCAAGTGTTTTGTTTGGTGTTTGTGCGGTTAATAAATGAAATCTTGCTTTTACTTTTTGTAGTTTTTTTGACAAAATAATCCCTTAAAAGTGTTCGATAATTGTTTTAAAATAAACTTTAGTGTAAAAAGCACCTAAGCCTTCTATAAATCGGGGGAACTAATAGAAGCCACATGTTAGGGGGCATTGTGCTTTTCACACTAAAACTTATTAAAGGGGGCAAAGCCCCAAAGAAGAAGTAAACGCTTACGCGCCTACACCAACTCTCCAGTCATCTTCACCTGATGTACTAGCAGTTTCATGTCTCCAAGAAATTTTTCTATATGATAAAGAAACTTTTTCATATGGTGTTACATCATTGCTGTTTGTAAGACCTTGAGATTCCATTGAAGTAGCGATGTTAGTGATAACAGCGTCTTCTAAAACCATAGTATAATAATGCTCTGGCTTGCCCATGTATGATGTTCTATAAAACTTAAGTTCAACTTCAGTTAATGTTTCACCATGTACTAATGCATTACAAAATAGTGGAGAACTCTTGTCAATCATCTTAGTGATAACTAAAGGATTATGAGTTCTTTGACCTGTAGCTTGACCTGTAGTCGCTGATCTTGGAACATCGATATCGTGTGTAAATGCTTTAATTAAACATTCGTCTTCATGACCATTTTGATAAATATTACCTACTGAATCTGGTGTTGTTGCACCCTCTGTAAGTTTACCTTGTGTGCTTCCTGTTGCTGACATGTATACTGGATTATCCATTTTTGTTACCTTTTGTTAGATTTAATGTAGTTTACATTTAAAAGGTAAATGAACAGTTTAATTTACAGATAAAATGTTAAATTTAATTATAACATTTTTATGTGTTTCTTATTGATACACTTTAATTTAATTTTGTTGTAAAAGATTTATTTAAATTTATTTTATTTCAACTGCATCTTTTTAAATAACCTTGTATTCGTATACATAAGGGAATCTTTTCTGGTCTGTTTTCAGGATTATAGGCCAAGGCTTTTTTAAACCAAGAACGTTGACTCCATGGCAGTTTTGATAATTGTTTTCGATTAAGAGGTTTTTCTAAAAGCTCTAGAGAAGAACTTACAAAAGGAAGTTCATTGGCATACAATTCAAATAAAACACAGGCCAAAGAAAATAAATCAGTTTTTCGAGAAGGGGGTTTACCTTCAAATACTTCTGGAGCTGTATAGATTGGATTATAGGCATTAACTTTTTTATAGGCTAAATTAAAACGTTTTTTTGAACCAATGTTTTGAGAAATTCCAAAATCAAAAAGTTGAGCATTTCCTTCAGAAGATATCATTATGTTATTAGGATTAATATCTGCATGAACGATGCCCTTTGAATGCATATGTAAAAGAGCTTTATACAAAGAGGTAGTTAAATTTCTTTTCATCTCTTTATTAATCTTATGCAAGGCTACATTTACCAAAAGTTTTCCCTCAAGCTTTTGCATTACTAAATACGCAATATTCGTTTTGTCATCAATACCAAAATCAATCGCTTTAACTATATTTTCATGATGTAAGGAGCTTAATAATGAATATTCCGAATATACAAAGGCTGAAATATCTTTTTTATCGGCAATCTCAGCAGAAGGGATTTTAATAACAAGACTTCGTTCATCTTCAAAATACTGAGAATAAATATCTTTTGCCTCATAGACTTCAGACAAGCCGCCCTCACCTATTTTCTTTCCAAGAGTATATCGGTTATTAAGCATAGAGCTGCCTTGCTTAACTTCTTCTTTCAAAAGCTTCGCTTCGAGATTGTTTAAAAAGCCTAATTCTTGCATAACTATCTTACACCTACTAAAGTAGCCGTTAAGTTATCATCCGCGCCACCAGAAAGCACCTTAGAACTCATTAAAGACATACCTTCTTCAAAAACCTCAATCTGCATACCTTCTTTAATTAAGGTATGTGAAAGGTTGTCATAAAAGCCATCACTGCATAATAAAAAAACATCATTTTTTTGTGTCATAAACTTTTTTACTTCTAAGGAAAGTTCTCCTGGAGCACACAATGCTTTGGTTAAAACCTTGCGTTCGCCTCCCTCACTTGGGATATTTCGTGCATGGTCTTGTGTCACCATAGAAAGAGTATTATCTCTATACACATAACATCGACTGTCGCCAGAGTGTATACTTACTGCCTGATCCTCTTCTATAAGTAAAAGAACTAAGGTCGTGCCAATGACCGCGTTATTACCAAGTTTATGTACTTTTTTTTGTAAGATTCTATGGATATTATAAAACTGCGAGGTAATAGTTTGTATTTTTTGATCAAAGTTTCCTCTTAATTCTATTTGTTCAAATATATCTGTTACTAAATGCGAAGCAAAATTACCTTCTTGATGCCCTCCCATCCCATCACAAACTATCCATAAACCTGAAGTATCGTTAGTAAAATACGCATCTTCATTATTCATTCTTACATGACCTGGGTGAGTAAAGGAATGGCTAATACACTGCATTACAGGCCATTACTTAGTCTGAAGTTTTTAAGAGGGTTATCTTTAGTAAAGAGCTTTGCAGCCATCCCTGTTAAGGTAAATGAGCCATCATATCTTTGCTTTTTATATTCAATCACAACAGAGTCTGTACCACGACGTTTGGTATGACTTTTTACAATAAACTTATCAATAAGTTTAAATAATCCCCATTCGCCCTCTTCCGCATCTTCAACTACTCTATCTTTTTGAAGGTTATACATAGAAAACTTCGTGATATTGTTAAGACTTTCTGCTGGCCATTTAATTTGTCTGGATTTGATAGGACCATGTTCATAAGCAATATAATTGTCATCATAATGATATTCCATACGGGCAAGTTTTCTTCCTAAACTACGTGGTTTAAGATACAAACTCGTTCCTAAAAAATCGCCCTTACTCGTAAACAGGGTTTTTCGTATATCTTCAACGCTTAACATAGCATTCATAAAGTTCTTATTGATATACATATTACTACCATCAATCGTTCGGTATCTATAGGTTCCACGTCTGATATCTAAGTTGACAAAGGTTGCTACATAGTTTTGATAGAAGATATCCATTATCCCATCTTTTTTGAAAAACTCTTCAAAGTTTTCGAGTCTAATATCATTTCTATTACTCTTTTTAGTAAGAGGATAACGACCTTTAATTTTATCATTATAATATCCAAGAACTTCCATTCTATACTGATGATTGATATACTTCTTTGTTCGACTTAGAAGATAAGCCCAATCATTTTTTAGTGCTTTTTTAAACCATTGGTCAACAGGTCTAGGAAGGGCAGAGATAGGCATAATTATGGGCTCATGACGTCCAGATATTCGGTCAAGTACAATCTTATATGCATCTTTTTCAGGGCTTACTGAGCCATAAATTGCTGTCATCTCTTGGTAAACATTGTTAAGTTTTGACATCGCAGTTGCTAACTTTGGTGTGGGTTTATTTTCTTTATCAAGAAGACGGTTGTAGGTTGAAAAATATTCTCTAATGTTTTTAACACTGGTGTTCTTTGTAATCTTTTTAGCTTTTTCAATAGCGTGTTGAGACGCAATAGCCGCGACCTTTCCATTAACCGCTGTACTTTCTGCTTGCATTTGAAGCTTTTCAGCAGGCGTATATATCATCGTGTTTTCTTTTAATGCTTGAAGAACACCTATAATAGGAGAAGTACCCGAAGTCAGTACGGTCAATTGGTTGTTAATCTCTGAGATGGACTTATAGTTTGGCACCGCAAGCGCCGTTAAAGCACCCGTCCAATATTTTTTATAGTCAATGAAATAATAGTTTTGTACCTTGGCATACATTTCATTAAGCTCTGAATCACTTAAGTCTGTTGAATACCCTACTACCCAATTGTTAGCCACAAGGTCTTTTATAAGGGCTTTACCATCTTTAATTATAATACTTTCAAAGCCTTTTTTAGTATAAAAGCCAGGGATAGTATGATCACTTCCTTCAAAGGCAGAAGCGTACGAACCCAAGGCCGTAGAAAATCTAAAATCTTTAAGATTTTTTTCTTTTGCTACATCTTTCAATTCTTTATAAACAAGTGCCTCATGCCCAAATTCTAACAACTGGTTTCTTGCTAGGGTCAGGGTTTCTTCTTTTAAGTTATAAGGAGCAAATCCATACTCAAGAAGTTTAGAAAAGTGTCTGTTTAAATCATTTTGTGTTGCATTCATATTAGGATAAAGATGAGACCATGCTGTTGCTAGCCAGCCTTTTAAAAAGTCTTTATCACGTCTGTCTTCATTATGCAACATAGAATAGGCCTTAGTACTTTCCCATGTAGAATCATAGTTTCCAATACTCGCAGCAATTTGTCCTTCTATAAATTCTGCAATACGAGGGAGTAAAATATCCTCAAGAGCTTCTTTGTAATGACTTTCAATTAAAGAATTTCTATCTGCAACCTTGAAATAAGCAAGCTGCCAAATATGATTTCCCATCTCTTCTTCATTTTCACTTTTAAGCTTTTCAATTTTATTTAAAGAAACAAGGACTTGAGCAAAGTCTGTTCGAGAAGTGATCACGTCACGTTCTTTATCGTACTCAAGCATTTTCACTGCAGAGCTGTCTAGTGAGTCTAAACGAGAGTTAAAGTCTTGTATCCAATAAATAGTACTAAAGGCAACAATTACTACTGAAGCAGCAATAGCACCCATATGTTTAACTCTTTGATTCTTTTTATAGTTGGTATCCATTTTAATAATATCCGCTTCAGGAAAAATGATATCGGATAAAAGTTTTTGAATAAACATCCCTTTTTGTGCTTGCATAGAAGCTAAAGAACTTTCTTCAAACTCTTGAGCAACTGGAAGAGTATTTCCATGAGGAACTGAGGTAAAGTAAATTCCTCTTAACATCAGTGGTTTACGGTAGCGTGTTTGAGCAAAACCAATATCAACAAACATATTGAGCTTTTCAAACAAGGCTGAAAATTCATTACAAAACAGTAATATCTTTGCACGCGCACCCGTATCCCATTCTCTATTCACCTTGTCAAGAACGGAGGTGTTGAGTCTTTGCAAGAGTGCTTCAAGTTCAGGCTGTATGATAGACGTATCTATACTTTCAGCTTGTTCATCAAAGGTAACACCTAAAACTTCATCTTTTTCATCATCATTAATGCTTGAAAAGTATTCCGTAAATCCTGTGATTTTATCGGTCTTTGATACGAGTAAATAAATAGGAATATTTGAGTTAAAGGCATGGGCTATTTCATCAAATCTATCTCTTAAGTCTTTGGCATACTGTTCAAGCTCTTTTTCATTTTTTTCCATCAAAGTATCGACACTAATTGTAAGCATAATCCCATTAATAGGACGTTTCCAACGTTTTTTACTAAAGAGTCTTAAAAAAGTTTCCCACAAGGCAAGGTCTTCTTCTGAGCGAGTAGATGAGATATAATTTCCTGGCATATCAATAAAAATTGCATGTTCTGCAAAGTACCATTGAAAGGACTTTGTTGCACCAGCTTCTGTTACGCTACGCTTTTCATAATTGATATTCAAAGGAAAGTCTAGCCCTGAGTTTTCTAACATAGAAGTTTTACCCTCTGTCTCAGCTCCCACCATTAAATACCAAGGAAGTTCATACCCTGCACTTTGTTTGTTTTTATAAATACTTGAGCTTTTAATAATACGCATGGCTTCATTAAATCGTGTTTTCAAGTCGGCAACTTTTTCACCAATGACACCACTGTATTCTTTTTTTCTTTTAAATTGAGACTGTTTATCTCGTATCTTTTGCTTTACTTCTTCTTTTACAAACAAGGTATATAAAAGAATCAGAAGTACTGGGCCAAAAAAGAGTGAAAAAGAAACCAACAGTCTTAGGGTTAAGTCCTTCCATCCTTCAAAAAGATAAGGGGTAGCAAAAAGTATAAAGATGGCTACAATAAAAGATAAACTTAAAATCCAAAAAGATGGTTTTTTAAAAATCGAATTTTTTTGGAACTTACTCATTAATATCCTTTATTGTCACTTGGGGCACTTCATTCATCGGTGCATTCATAGCAGGATGAGATGTGTCATCCCTTTTCATTCTTGTAGGTAAGACTCTTATTTCGCTTGTATATTTATTATATTTATTTTGAAAAAGAGCTAAGGCCTTATCTTCTTTACCTGCTAATGAAAAGCTTAAAATTCCATACACTAAAGAGAGCATTAAAACGATACTTAGGCCTAATATCTGATATGATGTTTTATAAACAAGATGATTACGTTGAGACGAGACTTTTTGTGTTCCATAAAAGTTTTGAGTCTCTCGTACATTCATCATTTTCATTTGTCTGTACAAACTTTCACGAATGGCGTCTAGTTCCATCTTTCCTCTGTTTTGAATTCTATATTTTCCTTCAAAACCAAGAGATAAACAGATGTACATAAGTTCTAAAAGGTCCAGATACTTAGCTGGAGCACGTAAAAGTTGCTCAAGTATTTGAAAAAACTTATCGCCTCCATAGGTTTCATTATAAAAATGTCCTAATAAGCTTGAGTTTGCCCAATTACTATCTTTTCCCCAATACGTTGTACAAATAAGTTCATCACTAAAGGTACATAAAATATAACGAGCAAGCATCACTTGAGAGTTTTCTATCCCTTTTTTACCACTTGCATTTGTAAAATATGTAATATCTTCAATAAGAGGATTTCGCACTTCTTCAATACTACCAATATCATAAGAATTTTGAAGCGTATCTATTTGTTTAAAGATATCTGATGAAAGGGATAAAAGAGGATTACCCGTACCTTCATAAGCATGTTCTGCAGAGTAGTCTCTAGACTTTGCCTTAGAGATGGTTGTATTTTTAAAATGCTCATACGATTCTTGAACGGGTTCAAAGTTTGTCAGGCTGTCTGTTCCATGTGAAACAGGGACTAACATGGTTTTATTGGCTGTAGCACTCATTATTTTTTCTCCATCTTAATCATTGCGAATTGCCCACAATGTATATTCAACATTAGGAAGCTCTCCTGAAAGATGGAAGGCAAAGCCACCTGAACGGGCAAGCTTTTCCTTATCTTCCATCTCAAGTTCAACCTTAAAGTAAATAAAATTCACTTTATACGGTATCTGCCTAGGCGCGGTAGCTAAAGGTTTTAATTTAAAACCTCCAAGATGGTAATTAACAAGGTCACGAATGGTCTCTATACTTCCCATCTTAAGGTTAGCTTGAAGAAGCTTTTTAAGCTTATCTCCATCCATATCAGCCTTCACTGCAAAAACAAAACTGGAGGTATTAATCATAGCTTTTTCTGCTATCTTAGATGTATAAATTCCATATTTTTGTTTTTCAACTTGTAAAGATATACTGTTTTGTTCTAAGACCATACTGAGCATATCATTTAGTTCAAAAATCACTTTTTCAAAGCTTTCGCCTTGTGTTTCATGATCGTATATAAACTGTTCAAGCATACGTTTTTCTTTTTTCATAAACACGGCAAGTTCTCCGATTAAAGAACTGAGTTCTAGAAATAATTCAGAAGGATGAATGCGGTCTTGTGTAAGATAGTAGTGTAACCGACTTTGAGTCTTATTTAAGAGTTGAAGCATAAGGTAATCCCCAAGTTCCGTAGCTTGAACATTTGCGTCAGAAAGCTTTGAAGAAAGTTTTTCTGCTCTATAAGATAGAGTACTTACTAATTCATTCATCTTAGAAATAAGAGCAGTGGAGGCATGTAGGTGCAAAAATGTAGGCATATACTCTTCATCCATACTCACCAATCCACTAGAAGAAACATCGGCTACATTTCCAAGTTTTATTTTTACATAGCCTTCATTTATATCTTCTTCTAAAAGAAGCTTGAAGTTGTATCGTGCTCCAATTAAGTCGGCTTCACTTGTTTCTCCTGCATTCGTATTAGGCACATCTTCAATTGTATGCGCTACTAAACGAGTTAATCGGTTATTTTGGTCTTCAAAATGCACCTCATCACTATGGTGCATGGTAATAGCAAGGGCAAGAAAGACAGCCTTTGAACTGTCCTCCGCCTTAATATCTAAACTCAAAGAATCTGTCTTAGAACTAATATCAAACAATGTTCCATCAGGCATAACTCCCGCCGCACTGTTTAAGACAATCTTTCCTGAGTTAAGGTAATGATTGTCAATGTTCATATCAAAAAATCCCCAAGTATTTGCCCCTATTTCTTTAGTACGTGTCATTAACTCATGGGTAAAATGTCTATCGTTTTGCTGGAAGTGCTGAGGACGCATAAACAGTCCTTCTTTCCATACTACCTTGTGTTGCATTAATCTACTTCCTTAATCTGGTACTCATCAATTTCCAATTCTACATAATTATATGTTTTGTCTTTAAGATTAATGACATGTCTCCATGTAGAGTTTGAGTCAAGGTCTCTAAAGCTTCCTATTATTCCAAGGAATTTTGCCTTTTCATCAAACAGTATCTTATAGGTTTGCTCTTCACTAGGAATGATGATGTGTTTATTTTGAGAAATCAAATCGCTGCTTAATCGGTCCATCCCATTATCCACAAGTGTCCAATAGTCTAACTTAGAAAACTTTTCGGCTGAATCAAGCTCATAAAAGTTAAGCATTAAAGGAGAAGATATATTGTCATTATCTACATTAATATTTTTAGTACTTTTTATCACTAATTCTAAATGTGTTGGCTTGCTTGCACACGCGCTGAAAAATAAGCCTATTACAAGGACTACACTAAGTTTTATTACTGCTTTTATCATCATACATTCCTTCTTGTTTTAGCTGAACCTAATTTAAGACTATAAGAGATGTTTTCATACTCTTTTTTAAAATCATCTCTGATCATTTCCACACCCTCTTCTGGTCGCTCATTTAAGCTATCAAACATATCTGTATAGGCCTTCCATAAAAGTTGTTGCTTAGGCAAGACACCCCGAAGTGCTCCACTTGATTCAAATCTATATTCGAGATTAGTAGGAGAAAACTTGCTTGCCGCTATTTTCATAATATTTTTACTCGCACTATGTAAGGCGATACAGTGTGCATCAAGTTGCGTAAAAGAGTTTTTAATCCCTTCTGACACATTCATCATACCAAGCATGGCGCTTTTATCCTTATCTTGAAGAAGTTTCGTAGCCGCAGCACCCAGTTTAATAGGATTGTTATCACTAACATCTAAATGATTCGTAGAAAGATGAAGGTCTTGTTGTGTTTTATCTTTAATTTGTACAGAATTTTGCAAGGCATTTAGGGTATTAACAATAATATCGCCTAACTCAGCCATCAAAGCGTCTCTATCGTCTTGAGCTAAGGCATTAATTTGTATGCCTAATTTAGCTTCTAAAACAGCAACTGAACCTGCTAGACCATGTGCACTTGTTGCTACAGGAGCTTGTTTTATAGGTTCAGGCTTTGGTTTAGGTGGCACATACGCAGGCATACAAAGGTGTTCTTCAAAGACCTCTTCGTTGTCATGTATACGCGTTTCTTCTATAGGTTCTTCTTCAGAGTTTACAAAAAAAGATGACACATCCATTTCTTCTTTTTCATCTACTTTTTCTTCTAAGATAACATCTATAAAGTTTGATTCTTCTTGAGTGTTTGAACTTTCGTTAAAACTTGAGACAGGTTCTGACTCTAATATACTCATTACATCAAGGTCACTAGGCTCTTGTGATTGAATAGACGTGAAATCACTTGTTTGACTATCGAATAAAAAGTCATCATTAGGAATTATATTTTCTTCTGGTGCTGATGTGACTGATTCTGCCATATCTTCATCTTGTATTGGTGCAGAAGAAAAAGAGCTTATTAAATCATCTTGATTATAATCATTATTAGAGTAACGAGCTTGTAGTTCATGATCGCCTATAATAAAAACATCTGAAGCATTTATCTTTACAGGACTACCTTTAGGAAGTTTTTTATAAGGATTTTTCAAATACGTTCCATTGGTACTTTCATCTTTTATAAAAAAAGTTCCATGTTTGCAAAGAATATTTACATGGGTGCCTGATATATAAGAATTTGGATCATTTAAAATCCAATCATTATCATCATTTCTACCTATACTACCACCCTCTTCTTTAAAATGAAAGTTTCTTTTAGTCGGAATATTTTTTCCATTTTTAACGATATCAAATACTAATTCCATCTTTAGTTACCTTCTATCGCATGTTTTTCAGGTGTGGCTTGATATAAAGGCTTATAGGTCTCTTGAATAGGTGAGCATGCACTTAAAACTATCATAATCCCCATACTTAATAAAACTCGTTTCATTTGCTTTCCTCTTTCTTCTTTGATTGTGTTGTTGGATTAATATCCACTGTACTGTTAACAATAATCTTATTCTCACTGTCTAAACATAATTTTACTGCCTTTAAAGGGCTTTTATCAATGCTGCAATCTAAGATTGTTTTAGAAAGTGCTGGCATAATATTGGTATTAATAATAAGGTCAATATTTCGAGCACCCGTATCTAAAGCATTTGATAAAAACACTATTTTATCAAGGACCTCATCTTCATATTTAAAACTCACCCCTCTTGCGCTCAGTTGTTTATCAACAAAACCAAGTTTGAGTTTAACAATTTCTCTTAGTGCCTCATCCCCTAAGTTCATATAAGGAACCACATTCATCCGACCTAAAAGCGCTGGCTTCAAGTAGCTAGAAAGTGTTGGTGTAATAGCATTAACAAGCTCTTGCATTTCAATAGCTTCATTTTGAGCACAAAGATCTGTAATCTCTTGAGTCGCAAGATTTGAGGTCATAAAAATAACTGTATTTCTAAAGTCAATCTCACGCCCTTCTCCATCATTAACCACGCCTCTGTCAAAAATCTGATAAAACAAATTTAAGATATCTGGATGAGCCTTTTCAATCTCATCTAAAAGAACCACTGAATACGGCTTAATACGAACAGGATCGGTAAGTTGTCCACCATCTCCATACCCTACATATCCAGGAGGTGAACCTATAAGCCTAGACACGGTATGCTTTTCTTGAAACTCGGTCATATTAATGGTAGTAAGAAACTTTTCTCCTCCATATAACAACTCCGCTACATTTCTCGCGGTTTCTGTTTTACCAACACCTGAAGGTCCTACTAACAAAAACACACCCGCTGGAGCATTGGGATTTTTCATACCCGCAGTTGATATTTGTAAGAAGGTACTTAGATGAGATAGCGCTTCATCTTGACCTATGATCTTTTCTTTAAGCTTTTCATCCAGACTTAAAACTAATTTTGTTTGTTCTTGCACCATAGAACCAAGCGGAATTCCCGTCCAAGAAGCAATGACTTCAGCAATTTGCTCAAAACTAACATTTTCAAAAATATAAATACCTTCTTCTTGAAGCAACTTAAACTTAGCATGTTCTTTGGCTAAGGCATCTTTTTTACCTTCTCGTCGAAGTTTCACTATCTTTTCAAGATGTGTCTTTTGTTTCTTCCAAGAAGTTTCAATTTTTTTAGCTTCTTTTTCTTTCTCTTTTTTCTCTTTTTCTAAAATCTTCACTTCTTTAGAATAGTCTTTCACCCCATTTTTTTGATCTCGAATGTAAGAGCTTAGAGTACGTTCAATCACTATAATATCACCTTGAATTTTTTGCAAGGCATGAGGGATGTTAGACTTAGATATTTTCACATTAGCGCAGGCTGTATCTAAAACATCTATTGCCTTGTCCGGGAGTTGTCGCCCTGTGATATAACGCGCGGAAAGTGTTGCAGCAGCCACTAATGACTCGTCTTCAATGTAGACATTATGCTCATCTTCATATTTATCAGCAATACCACGAAGTATAGTTACAGCTTGCTCAACACTTGGTTCGTGCAAGTCAATTTTTTGAAAACGTCGTGAAAGTGCTGGGTCTTTTTCAAAATATTTTCTATATTCTAACCAAGTCGTTGCCGCTATCGTTCTCAGATTCCCGCGAGCAAGAGCTGGCTTTAAGATATTTGCTGCGTCTGAGCCTCCTTCATTTCCACCCGCACCTATAAGAGTATGGGCTTCATCTATAAACAAAATAATAAATTCGCTACTGTTTTGTATCTCTTTAATGACGGCTTGAAGACGTCTTTCAAACTCTCCTTTAACACTAGCACCCGCTTGAAGGGCTCCTAAATCAAGAGAAAGAATTTGCGCACCATATAAGTAATCAGGAACTTCTTTGTTAATGATTTTAAGGGCCAATCCTTCTACAACAGCCGTTTTACCAACACCTGCTTCACCCACCATAATTGGATTGTTTTTTCTACGTCTTAAGACAATATCAATGGCTTGCTTAATCTCTTCATCCCTACATAAAACAGGGTCAATTTTTCCATCTTTTGCATTTTGAGTTAGGTTTGTTGTGTATTTTTCCAGCTCATTAGTCGTAGAAACACTCCCCTTACTTTGAGCCGTTAACTTTTCAAGACCTTCTTGATTAAGCCCTTCTAAAAGGCTTTTCACTTCTTTGATAGACACCTTTGAAAAAAGTTTAAAATACGCCGTATTCACATAACGAGATGCATTTTCAAATAAGGATAAAATGAGTGATGTTTCGGTGATATCTAAGGCATTAAGATTAACATGAGCAATAATATACGCATCTTCTAACCAATGAATTAATAAAGGAGAAAGAACGGGACTCGTGCTTTCAGATGAACTCGCCTTCACCCCATGTTCTAAGGCTTCTTGCATCTTAGATGGTACGATTTTGTATTGAGCTAAAACGGCATTTAAAACACTTTGTGAATTTTCAAGCATCACATATAAAAAGTCTTCTATCAAGACCTCATTTCCACCACGGCTCACACATCGGTATCCTGCATTTTCAAGACCTGATTTGCTTAACATGTCCATCTTCTCAATTAATTTTGGTAGTTCTAGTTTCATCTATTTTCCTTTTTGTTCTTATATTTTCTAGTGTATTCGTAAGTGTTTTACTCGATCAGCTTTGGTAAAAGCAAGATTATTTATAAATAGCCATCTTCTATCTTTATGATACCTTTGAAATAACTTGCTTGGACTCCACCTTGTTCTTTATCCATAAGAAGAATCTCATTATGTGTTAAAAATTTAATTTCAATACTTTTCACCGTCACTTTATTTTTTGTTGAAATTCGAGTTCCTTTTTCATCCACAATTAGTTCCCTTTCCTTCGTCTCAGGCACTTTTTTTCCAAACAAGCTTTTAATGGGATCATACTAATGACCTTCTTCTTATTTATCATAATTGTGTTGTCTTAAGGTGTCTACACTATAAGCTTGTGTTAATCCTAACAGTAATAAAAATATCAATATTAGTTTTTTCATAAAGACGAATACATACTAACGCGTTTCATTTGTCCATCATGGGTAAAAGTTACTACATTAAATTGGATAGCAACTTCATCTTCATAAGTACTTGAATAAGAATTAGCAAATGCTCTTTTTTTAAACTTCTTCCAAACATCTGACTTTTTAAACTCGTCTCGATTTATCTCTCTTGCCAAGTAACCATCTTCTATCTTTATAATGCCTTTAAAACTACTAATAAGAACTCCACCTTTGCCCTCACCTTCAAAATTATTATATGTTTTTTCTGGAAATATTTCACGATAGCTTAAAAATTGGATATTAATGGTTTTAGCTATGCCCTTGTTTTTTGTTGAAATACTAATTCCCTTATCATCCCAAGAATACCCACCATACTTACTGATTCGACTAGGTACACCAATAACTTTCACCCAACTATCTATAGAATCCATCAGTCTAAGCCTTTGTCCATTATAAATAAGACTTCTGTCATCATTTATAATTATTAAATCTCTTCCCTTAGTCTCAGGCACCCTTTGTCCAAAGAAACTTATAATTGGAGCATACCAATATGTTTCTTCTTGTTTTTCTGAACTATGCTGTCTCAGAGTATCTACTGCGTAGGCCTGTGTTAATCCGAATAATAATAGAAGTGTTAATATGAGCTTATTCATTCTATTTCTAGTTTCCATACTTTTTATACATATCAATTAGAAAGTCAAAAGAGGCATCACTTTTTTCAGCAAGAATTTTCAACTCTTTTTTTGTATGTTCCACTTCACCCTCATATCTCGCCGCTGCACTTAGTTTTTGAGGATTTGCATCGGCCCATTCTTTTGTATACTTGTAAATTGACTGAACTGATTGAATACTCTTTTGAAGGTTAATTTGATTTGGATGAATAAAATATGCATCTACTCTTGACTTCAGTGCACTTGCATTTGAAGTTGCCCAAGCCTCTTTCATTTGCGCGCCCATATCTTCAATCATGATTTTAGCGGTCTCTGCGGCTAAGATATGAAGAGGACAATCATCATGGTCTTTACCTACTTGAGAATGTGTTGGATTTGTTCCCAGAACATCTTGATGAAAAGGTATTTCGGCAAGTGTTTGTCTTGCTAAAAAAGAGATAAGGTTATGTATATGTGAGCTAATCATCTGTTTTACCACATAACATGTCCCTAGACCAAGATAATTATATTCACCAAGTTTTTCAATAAGGCGAAGTTTTTTATCAATTTCTATTGCACTATTTGGAGCCTGCTCTTCTAAAAGAATTAAGGCGATTTTCACCGTAGCCGTTCGTTCCCCTCCTAGTTCACATTTTATCTCAGCGTCCATCTTCTTTTCTAAGATAGATAAAAAGCTCACCATAGTATCTACCCTACCAAATGTTCCTGTCACTAAGGGATAAACTTCTTTACCTTCTATCATTACACTTTTGGTCCAAGGTTTTGGTTTTTCCCATTTTGCTTTTGTATCATTTGAAATACGTATCAGTAAAAGTTCACAAAAGTTACTATGCGAATACAGATCTTCCATCACATGCAAGGCTTGTCCAAAATATACACGACCTTGAGGGCCTTCACCACTTGTAACGGCTTTGGCTAACTGTTCTTTAGCATAAGAGATAGAGTCATTAAAGTAATTTTTATACCACTTCTTTGTATCAATCTCTCCCTCATTCTTATTATAGTCCCCTCTAAAATCTGCATCACTAGCACTTGCCGTTATCCCTTGGGGATTATCCAAATGTTCTTTAGGATTGTACACACCAAGCATTTTTTCTTTAACATCAAAAACCTTTAAACTTTTTAGGTCATTTTTTTTCTGATATAGTTTATAGATATCTTCAAACTCTTCTTGGGCTAAGACATTCACTATCTTTGTCAATGACTTTCGTGAGATATGTTTTTGTTCTTGCTTAGTTCCTGAGTCTGTTGAGCCTACTATCTTAGTTGAATTAAGACTTTCACCTTGCTCAATAATCTTATTTAAATCAAATTCTAAAATCTTAGAATCTATAACTTGAGAATAATCTCTTATCCAATTTCCAAAATAGATTTCTAATCGTTCGTTAGCATCATCAAATTCAGCATCTATTAAAGCGTCCTCAATAGACTGATGCCCATAACTTTTTGAATTTTCACTCTCTCCTCGTCCTGCTGAAAAATGCTCATACCTTCCATTTCCTGTTTTACCATCATTTGAAACAAGAACTTCTTTAGCTTCATCATCAAAAAGTTTTTCATAAAGTTTAGTATTGTCTAAATAAAGGTTGTGCTCTCCTTCTTTCCCACTATAAGAAGCCAAGGCTAGTTTTGCTTTTTTACTTATCCCATAATCAGGCAGAGCAAAGGCAAACTTAGCGCCCTCATCAAACCTAGCATCTCCCCCTACGCTTGAGTACTCGTTTCTTAAGATATTATCTATATGGTGTCCATATTCTTCTAAAAGAATATGCATAAGTTTGGCACTTTTGGCTTCATGTTCTTTTATACTTGGATAGATTTCAGACCGTCCAATACGTATCTCTTGTTTTCTATTATCATAAGAAGCACCATTTTTCTTTGTAACAACAAAAGGTGGATTTTTAACAGATTTAGCCTTTAAGTCATCATACAAATCACCATAAGCACTAACAGGAATGTCATATCCAAAAATTGAAGCACTAAATGAAATAAAGGGTATTTTATCCATTTTTGTAACTAAGCCATTATATTGATCCCAAGAAAAGGTACTGGTGAGGGTTTCATCTTCTTGTGTAATTTGTTCATCCGTTGATGACAACAAGGTAGCACCTGAACCAAGTTGTGTTATTTCTTCTTCAATAGGCGCAATATTTCCTTGTTCAAGAAGGCTTGTTTCACGAAGAACTTGTTCTATACCAAAACTAAAGTTTGGGCTTTGCAGATGGGTTCTTGTTGTATACTTCTTTTTTTCTTTGTCCCAATATACTGCGGATTCTGTTGGGCTTTGTTTTAAAACAAGGAGTTCCCCCTGTTCTAGCATTTGGTTTAATTTATTAAGTTTTCCCTCGGGCGTATAACTAAGGAATAAAGGGTTTTTATCAAAAAGTATGGCATGTATATCTTTATTTAATACTTTCTCACCAAATACTTTTTTCAATTCTGTTCTTGCAAAAAATGGTGTTTCAATATACTTTAGATCATTGAATTGAATACTTTTACGTGTTCTAAGTGCTATCACAATTGTCCTTTATGGTTTAATATAATTTTCATATCTTCATTCACAGCCCCTAAAAAGCTGTTTATCCCTAAGTGATGTTGGGAAAGTTGGCATTTTTGTATTTCTTCTTTTTTAAGTTCTAAACACAGTTCATGCTCAAGGGGTTCATTAAGAGCAAGGTCAATAAGTTCTTGAAGTTCTCCAATCTTTTCACCATGCAAGCTATAACTGTAACATTCATCAAAAGAAACATTTTTCAAAAGAACTTGAAATTTAGAGCTTTTTGTTTTAACGCTTTCACCTATGAGTGCGTTTGAACCTAAAGAACAATTGCCTTCGCCTAAAGAAGAGTATTGCCATTTTGGAATTTTTTCATTCATAAGTACACATTGGATAATCTCTAAATCATCATGATCAAGGTAGTGTCTAAGTATAGATACTAATGTCCCTGCCGACTTTTGCTTCATACTCAATATTCCAATATAAGGTAAGAGCTTTTGAAAGTCTAATTTTGAACTTTTCACCTGCGTTTGTGAATATAATCCTAAAAAACTGAGCATATACTTTGAAAACTTATCTTCAAGGCCCGATTGGTATTGTATGTAATACCTTTGTCTTTGCCAAATGGGATACAACATCTTTTGAATATGGTGATTAAACAGATTGAAAAAATCTTTTAAGATATCATCAGTATCCGCGCTTTCAAGAATCATCTCACAATAATGCGAAGGCAAAGGAGATGACGCACCAAAAAGGCCCATGAAATTGAGAGTTAATTCTACATTTTTACCTCTAGGTGTTTCAACAAACTCTATCTTTGAGAGCTCAGACCTAGCAAAAGAAAGACTAGGATTTGATTTAAATCGTAATCTTTCATATAAAGCCTGCGGGTTTTCCTTAGGGTAAAGTCCTTTAAGATGGGTCATAGCCACACGTACACCCTGAGGAAGGGTATACTTGACTACGGAAGGTTTAATTTTTTCATTAAGTTCTATAACCGACATCTAATCTACACCAAGGCCTTATAACCCATTTTTGGGGCCCATTCAAAGGTTTCATGATTTTCTATATGCACCACAAGTCTGTGAAAAAAATTCACATTACAATATAAGGCAAAAAACTCATTCAGCACACAAGATAAATGATAAGCCTCACCTATTCCCGTAAACTTGCTTGGGTCTAAATACAGCTGCGTTTCTAT
>NZ_JAEMVE010000063.1 GCF_029216045.1 Sulfurimonas sp. MAG313
GACATCATCTTGAAGAAGGTAGCATAATGGCAGCACTTGTAGCAAAGCGTTATGTTAGCGCACTTCTTGATGGAGAGAATGCAGATGGAATGTCTACGTTTAATTCAAAATTATCAATACGTTCTTTGATAATTGATGAAATTTCGTCTGCTTGTATTTTTGCTACCATTTATGTCTCCTTTCTTAAATTGCTTTTAGTATATGATCTATTAATGATGATTTGATTCTTTCTTTAGAAAAATTCAATTCAATACCAAGATCTTCTACTTCTACTTTAATACCGTCAAAATCTGTTTTTACAAAATTTAAAGAGATATTTGCATCCACCTTTTTACTTAAACCCGTACTTAATGATTTTACAGTTTTAGCGTCCATTTCTACATCAGAGAAAATAGAACCTGTATAAGCATTATTTACAATAGCCATTTCTTTTGAGAGTTGTCTAGTAATCACAGGAATAAGTTCTAAACGGTTATTCTCGCTTAGAAGCTTTAAAAAGTTGTTTATCTTATCACTCTTAAGTGAAGCCACACCTGCTAGAAGAATCTCTTCTTTCGCAGATCTAGCGATACTTGGAGATGAAATAATGTCAACAAATTTTTCATTTTCAAATTGAGTGGATAATGCTTCAAAAACTACTAATAAATCAGCCATTCCTTCTGCATTCTCTCCATCAAGAAGTGCGCTAACATAACGCTTTGCTACAAGTGCTGCCATTATGCTACCTTCTTCAAGATGATGTCTGCAAATACATTTTTATCAAGAACTGAATCGTCTTGTGTTAATGCGTCTGACAGAACATTTTCAACAAGATCACGAACCATTTGACGTTTTTCAAGTCCCATGAGATCGTCTTGTTGCTTTTCAAGATTATTAAGATCAAAGGTAAGCTGTGAGGCCATCTTCTCATTAATAATCACATTCTCTTTTTTACAGCTATTCATAATCTCTTCAGCAAGAACTTTTGCATCATCTATTGTAGCATTGGCTGCTTCTTTTGCTGCCTTTGACTCTTTTAAACGATCTTGAACTTTTTCAAGTTCATCAGCAATTCCTTGAGTACGACCTGTAAAAAATGCTTTTACAGGTTCAGCAATAAGGTAATAAACAATACCAGCAAAAATTAAAAAGTTAACCGTTCTTTGAACGATATCACTTTCAACTTCTGCAGCTGCTGGATGTTCTGCTGCTAAGGCAAGAACTGCCATCAGTGTCATAATTAATATATGTTTCATTGTCTCAGATCCTTATATCTTGCTAATTTTAGCTTTGATCGCTTCTTTGAAAAGAGGAACTTCTGATAACAATGCGTTGTTCAGACTTTCTTTCTCTTCATTTAACGATGTGGTGAACGCTGCAAATTTCTTTGCGAGTTCAGCTTTTTTAGCTTCAATTTTGCTTTCTGAAAGTTCTTTAGCCTCACTCACTACCTTCTCTCTAAGTGCTGTAGCTTCCGCTTTAGCATCAGAGATAATCTTATCTGCTTGCGCATGTAAAGACGTGATTTCATCATCATTAGATCCAACCTCAGAAAGGTCTTTTTTAATGTCGTTGTCACGTTTTTCCATATAAGAAAGTAGAGGGTTGTAAAGCCAAGAGTTCAGAAGCGCGATAAGAACCAAGAAAACAGCTAGTGTTAAGCCTAGCAGTAACGGATTGATATCTAACATCTTACCTCCCAAGTTAAAACACCGAATTTGTCATAAGGTTTTCCAATGTTCAAAAGAGAACTTTTAAAAACTGAAAAACCCTATATTCGGCCAAAATACTTCAAAATTTTGTGTGATTATACTCTGAGTTTATTGAAGACTAGTTAAAATCTAAGGGTTTTATGAGAAGAATTTTGAAAATGTTGCAATTTCTTCTTCATTTGAGAATGAAAAAGAAATTTTATTATCTTTGAGCTCATAATTAATGAGGTGTTCATCTAATGCATTTACTAAGATAGACATATCTAAAGAAGGTTTTTTAAGAGGTTTCACATTGGTTACAGAGCTATTACTTCCTTTAAACTGCTTTACCATCTTTTCTACTTCACGAACAGAAAGTTTTTGTCCTATAATAGAGTCCACTAAGACATTTTGATCTTTCGCACTTAAGTTAACCATAACTTTAGCATGGCCTGCTGAAATCGTTTTATCTACGATTGCACGTTGAGCCTTAGTTGAAAGTTGAAGAAGACGCAGGGTATTTGTAATAGAAGACCGTGATTTATAAATAAGTCCAGAAAGCTCTTCTTGAGTAATTTCATGTACTAATATCAATTCTTCATAAGACTTAGCCAATTCCATAGCATTAAGTTCTTCTCTTTGAATATTTTCAATAAGAGCCAATTCACGCATCTGTTCAGAAGAAGCAGAAACCACAACTGCCTTAATGGTTTTAGTTTTAGCCATCTTAGAAGCTCTAAAACGACGTTCCCCTGCAATTAGTATATACGAGTCCATCTCTTCTACAACAACTATAGGCTGTAAAAGTCCATGACGTTTAATTGATTCACATAACTCACTAAGAGCTTTTTCATCAAAATGTTTTCTAGGCTGAAAGGGGTTAACATTGATATTATTTAAAGGTATTTCTAAAAGATCTTTAGAAGGGGAAATTTCATTATCATAGGCTTCTTCTATTTCCCCTAGAAGTTCACCTAGCCCACGGCCAAGAGCCTGTGTCTTTCCACTCATATTTAAACAGCAGCTAAAATGGTATTTGCTAAGCTTTGATACGCCGCGGAACCTGAAGATTTTACATCATATAAAATAGCAGGTTTGCCAAAAGAAGGAGCTTCTGCTAATTTTACATTTCTAGGGATAACAATATAATCATCTTTTTCTAAATCTTTAAAAAGTTTACTCTCAAAATGCTGAGTTAAATCCGAAAAGACTTGTTTAGATAGGTTGTTTTGTGCCGTAAACATGGTTGGTAAAAAGCCCTTAATAGAAAGTTTAGGGTTAATAGTTTTACGAATTAAACGGACTGTATTTAAAAGTTGAGCCAAACCTTCTAATGCAAAAAATTCACATTGAATAGGAATTATCACTGAATTTGAAGCGGATAAGGCATTTATAGTCATGGGGCCAAGTGCTGGAGGTGAATCAATAATAATATAATCAAAATCTTTGACTACCTTATCAATTGCTTTTTTTAAGATCAGTTCTCTACCCTTAGAATTTTTAGCGTCGTAAAATTCTTTTTCAACACCAACAAGTCCAATATTAGAAGGGGCTAGTGAAAGTGTTGGTATATTAGTTTTTAAAATAATATCATCCAGTTTTTTTGTACCAATAAGCACATGATAAATATTATACTCATAATCATTTCTATGATACCCAAGAGAAGTAGTAGCATTGGCTTGAGGATCCGCATCTATAAGCAGAACTTTTTTTTCTGCTACGGCTAAAGATGCTGCTAAGTTAACGGCTGTGGTAGTTTTACCCACCCCACCCTTTTGATTTGCTATTGAAATTATTTCACTCATCTTAAGCTGTATATCCTTTTTCCGTTTACCTCTAAAGAACCGTCTTGATTTAAAACTGCATTCTCTAATGAAATTCTGCTGTTGCCATAATGTGTATGAAAACTTTTACTTCGCTCAAATTCTATCTTGTATTTACTAAATATTTGCTTCCATGATAACTTATTTTCTATTTTTTTAAAAAATTTATCTAATAAATCTTTTTTATTTATTTTAATATCTAAATGAGTGAAGCCCTGAGGTGATTTTTCAAGGTTCAGTCCAATCCCACAAATTAAATTTTTTCTAGATAAAGATGTAATGGTACCACCAACTTTTTCATTTTTAATGTAAAAATCATTAGGCCACTTAATCCAAAGCTTAGAATTCATTTCTTCCAAACATTCTTTTAAAAGATAAGAAAAATAAATAGATGAAGATTCAAGAGCTAAATCATCAGGAAGATTATCACGAGAATAAGCAAATGAAAAGAAAAGATTATTCTCTAATCCAATCCATGTGTTTCCTCTTGAACCTATCCCTTCAGTCTGCTTAGCACAAACAATGGCTATAGGGGAAACAAGTTCTTCCTTAGCGAGCTTATCTTTTAAATAGGTTTGCGTTGAGCTAAGCTCATCAAACCAAAGTATCTGCACGTTCTAATCTTTTTCCATTTAAGTAAGAGCTTACATCCATCTCTTTTTTAGAAGGAGGCTGAAGACGTGTTAGACGGAGGGAACCCTTCGAGCAGCCAATAACGATAGACTTCTTTGACATTTCTAAGACTTCCCCTTGAGTATGCTCACCCTCTATTGATTCTAAAGACATCTCTTTGAGTTTTAATCCACTTTCAAGATACACGCCAGGCCATGGAGTAAAGGCTCTGTACTTATTATAAAGGTTAAGGGCATCATCAAAAACGATTAAACCATTTTCTTTAGAAATTTTTGAACAATGCGTAGCTGCTTCATCATCTTGTTTCTTAGGTATAAAGGTTTTAAAATTTTTAAGTACATCAAGTGTTAGATCAGAAGCCACACGAGTAAGTTCTTCAAAAAGTGTTGCAACCATCATATCTTTAGGGATATTTATCTTAGATGTTTTTAATATATCTCCGGTATCAAGGCCCACGTCCATAAGCATAGCAGTAACACCTGTTTCTCTGTCCCCATTAAGTAAAGATTGTTGAATAGGACTTGCCCCTCTATACTGAGGTAATATAGAGGCATGTAAGTTAATACAAGGTGCTATATCTAAAATATTTTTGGGAAGGATTTGTCCATAGGCCGCTACCACGATATAGTCTGGTTTAAGGTCTTTAATCTCTTTTTGTGTTTCATCTGAGCGTAGATTACTAGGCTGGTAGACTTTTATATTATTTGAAAGAGCCACTACTTTTGTAATAGGCGCCGTTAAGATCTTCTTTCGTCCAACAGGCTTATCCGGCTGAGTATACACAGATAAAACATTTATATCATCATCTTGAAGAAGTTTTTCTAAGATGGTGGAAGCGTAATCTGGTGTTCCCATATATATAATATTTATCATTGAAAAAGTGTTCCACCCTTATGTTCATTATCAAGTAAAAAACTTCGGGCATTGTCTAAATTAAAGCCTGAGGCCAGAAACATTTTTTGTCCGCGTTTTAATAAAAAATCTGCCGCTTTTAACTTAGTAACAATACCACCTGTTGCAAAAGAACTATTTGGAGTCACACTCCCTTCAAGTTCACTTTTTCTAATATTAGGTACTATTTTATAAGCCTTAGCATTAGGGTTTATTCTTGGGTCATGATCATAATAGGCATCAATATCTGAAAGAATTACTAACAATTCTGCATTAAAATAAAAGGCAGCATAGGCCGATAGTTGATCATTATCCCCAAGAAGAAGTTCATCCACTGAGGTCGCATCATTTTCATTAATAATAGGCAATACTTTATGTTCAAGCAAGGTAGAAACCGCATTTTCTGCGATTTTAACTTGTTCAGATGTATTAAAATTTGATGTAGTTACTAAGACTTGTGAGGTTATAACATTATAAGGTTCAAATTGTTTTTTATATCGGTGCATTAAAAGAGGTTGGCCAATAGCAGCCAGTGCTTGTTTATTTGCAAGAATCTTTTTGTCTAGTTTAAGTTCCGTATATCCAGCAGCAACAGAACCTGAAGTCACTAAGATAACATCATACTTTTTACGTAAGTCTACTATCAAGTCAACTAAGGCTTGCATACGGTCTCTTGCTATATGGTTCTGTTCTGCTAAAACAGCCGAACCAACCTTAATTACTATGCGTTTCATCTATGTTGAGAAACCAATTCAAAAAGTGCTTGAGACAATGCCTTTGTATTTTTATGTGTTACAGAAGAGATAGGCACTACGACAAAAGGAAGCAAAGTGTCATACATACCCGCCGCATCTGGTTGTTGTTCATAATATGGAAGATCATTATTAAATCTATATCGCTTCGTATCCGCGGCTTTTAAACCTAACATCTTAATAAAGGCTGAAGACTTTTCTTCCGCCTCTTCTGGTGTCATCGCGTCTGAACGTGTCAATGCAATCGCATACGAACGTGTAGCAAGTGTTTTAGAAAAGTTTTCTAACTCCACTTTAAGCGTTTCATATTGATATTGCATCTCATGATACGAAGCTAAATCAATCATAAAAAGAAGTGTTTTAGTTCGTTCTATATGTTGAAGGAACTGTGTTCCAAGACCACGTCCCTCAGATGCACCACCAATAATACCTGGAATATCTGCCATAACAAAGGAATCATAATCCCCAATATCTACTTGACCCAATTTAGGAGTAAGCGTAGTGAATTCATAATTCGCAATCTCAGGGCGTGCATTAGACACTGTAGAAATAAGAGTAGATTTACCCACATTAGGAAAACCAACTAAACCAACATCTGCCATTAGTTTAAGGTCTAAAACCACTTCTCTTGTTTCACCAGGTAATCCCGGTTGACAATACGTAGGTGCTTGGTTAGTAGAAGACTTAAAGTGAGTATTGCCTAGTCCACCTTTTCCGCCATGAAGATAAATAAACTCATCTCCATGAGTGGTCATATCACAAATAATCTCGCCTGTATCCTTATCAACAATCTGAGTTCCAGGAGGTACAATAACAAAAAGAGTCTTACCTGAGCGTCCTGTACAGTTGTGAATTCCACCAGGAGCGCCATTATCTGCCTTAGCATGATGGCGACCACGAAAATGTGAAAGTGTGTGCGTGTTGTTGTCACATCTAAAGGCTAAATCTGCCCCACGTCCTCCATCACCACCTTCAGGACCACCTTGGGTTACAAACTTTTCTCTACGAAACGAGGCACAACCGGGGCCGCCTTTTCCTGAACTTACTTTTATTTCTACGCGATCTACGAACATATTTTTCCTTTTGAAAAAGTGGAAACGGGCAAGCGGGAAACGGAAAACGGTTCATACTTGAATATTTCTAATTAATTAAATGTTTAAAACTATATTACTTTATTATAAGAATTATACTGTTAAATATTGAATGTTTAAAGAGTGCTTTGTTGTAAAAGAAAAAATCTTGTTAAAGATTTTGAAGTACGACGATTACGCTGACATGAACTCTCCACTGAGGAGAACCTAGTCTTAACGTAGGTAAAGGAATTACTTCCTTTGCCGTTCCTACTTACGCAGGGATAATACTTACTTGTTTACGTTTTTTGTCGTAACGTTCAAATACTACAACACCATCAACTAATGCAAATAAAGTATGATCTTTACCCATGCCCATGTTCTTACCTGGGTGAACTTTAGTTCCACGTTGACGAATAACAATGTTACCCGCTCTAACTGTTTCACCACCATATTTTTTAACGCCTAAACGACGTCCCGCAGAATCTCTATTATTCTGTGTACTTCCCTGTCCTTTTTTATGTGCCATAAAAAATGCCTTTACTTTGATGAACGCAAATGAGTAGAACTCATCTTGCTACGCTAACGCTGTGTTTTCCTCAACGGAAAGTTCACGTATGCTTCTAAGCCTTACTTAATTAAAATATCGTAAATATTTTATTCTGGCTTTAGTAAGAGTTTAACCCTTACCACTCAGTTAAACTACTTAATTAAGCAGAAATTTTTGTAATTCTAACTCTTGTGAAATCACGACGGAAACCACGCTTAACTTTAGAATCTTTACGACGACGCTTTTTGAAAGTAATTACTTTCTTATCACGACCTTCGTTAATAACTTCAGCAGTAACAACTGCGCCATCTAGGTATGGAGTACCAAATTTAAGTTCACCAGCATTTACAGCTAGAACTTCTTTAATTTCGATGATTGACTTAGCTTCAAGAGACATTTTATCTAATAAAAGAATATCACCCTCTTCAACCTTGTACTGTTTACCACCGTTTTTGATAATTGCGTACATATTTTTCCTTATTGTATTTAGAGTTCTCAAAAAAACGCTTAGTGTTGGTATAAACCATCTATCACGAAATTGCAGGGCAATTTCTAAAGTCATATTATGACTTCTTTTCAGAAAACTCTAGACAGCTATCCAAAAGGAAAATCTTTCTAGGTTAAACAATAGTGATAATCAGGCCTATGCCAGTAAAGAGAAGGAATTTCACCCTCTCCGACACCAAGAATTTAGAAAATTCTTTTAGTCTTTGACAGGACACTCGTGATGCCCTGAGTTAAAGTTCGCGAATTATACTAAAATTTGCTTTAAGATTTCCTAAAGC
>NZ_JAEMVE010000064.1 GCF_029216045.1 Sulfurimonas sp. MAG313
CAAACAAAGCACCAGACTTTACAGCAACCACTGTAATGGGAAACAATGAAATCGTTTAAGACTTCAATCTTTACAAAAACCTAGGTAAAAAAGGTACCGTACTTTTTTTCTATCCTTTAGACTTCACATTTGTATGTCCTTCTGAAATTATTGCATTTGACAAACGTTTAGAAGAATTCACTTCTCGCGATGTTAATGTTATTGGTATCTCTGTAGATTCACAATTTTCTCACTTTGCATGGAAAAACACTGCAGTTAATCAAGGTGGTATCGGACAAGTTCGTTTTCCATTAGTAGCTGACTTAACTAAAGATATCGCAAAAGCTTATGACGTTTTACTTGATGGTAGTGTTGCTTTACGTGGTTCATTTTTACTTGATGCAGACGGAACAGTTCGTCACGCAGTGGTCAATGACTTACCACTTGGTCGTAACATTGATGAAATGATTCGTATGGTAGATACTATGCAATTCACTAATGAGCATGGTGAAGTTTGTCCTGCTGGTTGGGTTAAAGGTGACGACGGTATGAAAGCTGACACTGATGGTGTTGCTGACTACCTTTCAAAACATGAGGGTGACCTCTAGTCTCACTCATCGCGATACCACTTGGTATCGTGCTTTATAAAAATACTTTTCTTAACATATAAATCAACACTACAATGTACAAAACAATTAACAAGCCTTTAAAAGTCTTTGCTTTGACCCGTTCGGCCAAGTAAATACCAATCCAGACACCTATAAGTGAAGATAGCCCTACGATAAGACCTTCTTTAAAAAGAACAATACCCGTACTTAGCCATGAGATACTGCTAGCAAAAGTTGTAAATAAAATAAACAATAATGATAAAGCCGTAGCTTTTCGTAAATCATACCCAAGATAAACATGCAAAAAGGGTGTTAACAAAATAGCCCCACCTATTCCAATGCTAGAAGAGATTAAACCGATGCTTAATCCAATGAGTATCAGTATCGTACTCGAAAAGCTTTTTTTAAGCTGTATTTTTGTTTTATAAAGTAATTTGAAAAAAGCAAGGAGCACAAAAAATATAAATAATAATTCTAACATGAGACTGGGAAATGAAAGTACGATGAAAGGGCTTAACAAACCACCTAATACGCCACCTACCGAAAGAAATATAATATGAGTTAGATCTAAGTTACCTTTTTTATAATGTAGAAAACTTCCCATACTCGAAGAGATTAGCATTTGAATAATCGAAATACCGATGGCTGCTTGAATCGTGTAAGAAAGAGACATTAAAGCTGGAACAAGCAAAGCTCCACCTCCTACACCAAAAAAACCTGCTACAAGTCCCACTAATATACCAAGCCCAACTAATATTTCCACATCTTCTCCTCAAATAATCATTAAATTATACCTATTTTATAATATTTTTATCTATTTTGCTTATAATAACTAGGTATAATAAATTATACAAAAGGTTTTCTCTATGATAAATGTTTTAAAAGAAGCCAGTAAAAACTTTGTCCAGCATCAGCTTCGCTTAGAACTTACACCATCAAGCCTGCAAACAGATACTGACTTTTATCATGTTAATATGAGTTTAACTAAAAATGGCGAGACTATTCTTACAGACTTCTACTATACACTTGCATTTATAGACCTTATTTGTTTAGCCATGCTTGGAGAAACAGCAGAGGATGATGAGACCATTAATGACCTCATTGGAGAAACAACCAATCAAATTGCTGGTTCAGCAAAAATATTAGCTGACAACACTTTTGATATTGGTCTGCCTTGTGTTCTCTCAAAAGTAAGGCTAAGCCCTGAAAATGGAACATTAAATGCTTTTTGTATTGATAATACAATGATGTTTTGTATCGCAATGAAATAAAGGTCCTACAAATATGGCAGAAAAAGAGCCCCTATCACCGCAAGATGACAAACGTCTTTCCTGGATGGAATATGAAGGCTTACAAGACATGGAGATAGAATTCATAGCCGAACTTGGTCAAACAGAACTAACACTGGGTGAAATTCTTCACTTATCAAAAGGTTCCGTCATCGATTTAAACAAGCCCGCTGGTGAAAGTGTTGAATCTTACGTCAATGGTCGCATTATAGGCAAGGGAGAAGTAATGGTTTATGAAAAAAATCTTGCTATTCGGATTAATGAAGTTTTAGATTCAACGGGTGTTATTTATTATCTTTCAAGAGAGCATAAGTGAAACTGATTGTATCAATAGTTCTACTCAGTATGCAACTTTTTGCGTCCACTATTTTAAGTTATAAAACCTATGAAAGAAGCGATAGAGTTGATCTTCTTTTAACTTTTGACACACCCTATAATGGTCGTATATCTCAAAAACAGACACTGAATAAAACCACGATACTTTTATATGATGCCCAGTATAAGGAACAAATCCAAAAGAGCTTAAGCAGTGACTTTTTAAATGCTTTTTCAATTATTCCTCAAAGTAGTCGTACCGCTCTTGTTTTATCCTTAGCCAAAGATATTCAATACAAGGTTTCTAAAACAGTCGATAATTATGGTTTACGTTTACGATTTTATCGTTCAAAAAGCAATAAAGTAACACCAAGCCAACTCTCCCCAAAAGCCTCACTATCTTCATTACGAACAAAACCAGAAAATCAAACAACTAGTTCTTATATTTTTGTTGTCGCCATTTTACTTCTAGCAGTTTTATTCTTACTATTCATCAAAAAACGTATGCTTAAAACTTCAGGTGGAAAAGGCTGGTTATTTAAAGATAGCCAAAAAAGTAATGAGCAATTCAATATCTTATTTCAAAAACCTATTGATAATACCAATAAAGTTGTCTTATTAGAAGTCAATTCCAAGCAATACCTTGTTATTTTAGGAAACAGCCACTTACTCCTAGATACCTATAATAACCATGAAATAAAAAATGAAGATGCTTTTGAGTCTATTTTAAAAGAAAACCAAGAAGAGCTTGACTCTTATATGAAAATTCCAGAAAACCATCAAGAAGATGACTTTTTGCAATCTTATAAAGAAAAGGCAAGTATCGAAGCTTACCGCTCGCAAATGTAAGCTATGTTTGAAACTCTTCAAACTGCTTTTTCTTTTTCATCAACACAATTATCCTTCCACATCGCAGTTTTAGTATCGAATATTTTACTACTTCTATTTTCCTCTTTCATTTTTTCTTTTTTTAATCGTAATAAAAAAGAGCTCTTTGGATTAACGCTCTTTCGCTTTGTTAATGTTAGCTTTTTATTACTGCACAGCATAGATTTAAGTCTTTTATTTTTCAATCAACATTTCGAACACTTCTTTTTACGTTTGGCATTAACCCTGCTTACTATTTACACGGCTTTATTTATCTTTAATATACTCTCATTCTTGTCTCGTAAAAAATTTGGTAAAGTAAAAGAGCTTGATGACAAAAATTACTATACAGATTCTTACAGTAGCCGAATATTTGATATATTGGGGCTTGTTTTTATTATTATCATCACGCTATACACGATTATCAATATCTGGGAATGGACCTCTCTTCTAGAAACAACAGGCATTTTTGGTTTACTCGCGGCATTCTTAGCTTTAACCAATCAAATTTGGGCTCCAGACCTCTACTACGGTCTTGTTATTTTAAACTCTAAACTCATTGAGGATGGTGATGTTATAACCATTGGTGAGCATAGCGACGAGTATATTATTAATAAGGTCACTTTTATTTATACCACCTTACTTGATATCAGAAACAATCACAGAACGCTTATTAAAAATTCACAGCTTATTGACCGTAAAATTGATAACCTTAGTAAAAGAGCATCTACTGATGGTCTCAGACTGAAATTATCTTACAAAATTTCTTATGCCTCAACTGATAACCATAAAGAATATCATGAACGCATTAAAGATATGTTTGATGATGTACAAAGAAAAGCGATAGAAGAAAAACTTGAGTTCAACCACCATAAGCCTTTTGAAGTTTTTTTGTATGAGGTGGGTGATCATGCCTTAGAATATCATCTCTTTTTTTACCTAAACAATTTACCCAAAACAAAAATAACGAAAAGTATTAGATCCATTTTATTGCAAACACCACTTTTATTGAACGAAATAGTTTTAATGACTTCTTATGAGTTAAATATCGATTTATCCACACCTGTCATCATCAAAACAACTCTTTAATTTATTATACTCCTAAGAAAAAATCAATATAAACATCACTTCACCCTCTTCTCTTTTATCTTTTTATTTCTCTATGAATTTTATTTTAAGCTCAAAGGGAGGGAATTATAGTAATTATAAGATTTGCTATTGACTTTTAAGTGTTTTTTTTGTATAATTTCGGCTCAAAACAACATGTCTCCTTAGCTCAGTTGGTAGAGCATCTCACTTTTAATGAGGATGTCGATGGTTCGAATCCATCAGGGGACACCATTTTTATACTATTTGCACTGAAGCTTGATACTTCATGTACTTGATGTACACTTTGAATCAACCTTAAGCACAACTAGCACAAAAAACAATTACTTATTTAATTTTTTCTTAGGCAAGGAAGAGTTTTCTTTTTGAGATGGAGTGTACATCAAGTACATGACGAACAAAAATAAAATCTGACGCAGTATAAGAGAATAATTTGGCCCCATCATCTAATGGTTAGGATTCATGGTTTTCATCCATGCCATAGGAGTTCAAATCTCCTTGGGGTCACCACTTTTTCACACTTCACACTCTATTCTTCGTTATCAGCTCAATCATTTAGTAAACTAAATTTCAATCGCTTCTGCCTCGACTAGAATGCAAATTGTAAAAAAG
>NZ_JAEMVE010000008.1 GCF_029216045.1 Sulfurimonas sp. MAG313
CGACGAAGAGACAGACAGTTTTGCAAGCATTGGTGTCGATAACGCAATAGCGAGAGAAACTTTTCACTTTGTGAAACCGCCACGGCTAGTTTTGAATCAGGATGCAAGAAACTGGACACGACGAAGAGACAGACAGTTTTGCAAGCATTGGTGTCGATAACGCAATAGCGAGAGAAACTTTTCACTTTGTGAAACCGCCACGGCTAGTTTTGAATCAGGATGCAAGAAACTGGACACCACGAAGAGACAGACAGTTTTACAAGCCTTGGTTTTTACACAGGTTTAGAGGTATTCTGCTATTAAAGATCCCTTATCCAAGAACACTTGATAAAATAATGATGAATATATTAATTATTATTTTAGACTAAGGATGATACTATCTTTCATACTAGAGGTGCCCTAAGGGTATAAACAGTTTAACCTCTGAGCTAAAAAAAAAGGGTGAAAATGTACTTTGCTACCATTAAATCTAAGTTGATTTTATATTTATTTGTATCTTTATTGTGTGTTGCTTCTGGTGTTGCTTTTTCTTATATTATTGCGTCTATTGAGATTAAAAAGATTATGGTTAATGATATCTCGGATGTTGCTAAGACCTTAGAACATAGTCTGAACTATATTTCAGAAAATGATAAACTAGCCTATGAAAAAGAAAGCTTTACCAGATTTTTACAAGAAATGAAAATTGGTAAAAGTGGGTATGTGTATCTTATTGATTCAAGTGGTAAGCTTATATCTCATCCAACAAAAACTGGTAAAAATTTAGGCCATACCTCTTATGGACGTCATATTATTAATGATAAGTCTGGAGGAACCTATGAATATACATCTTCAACCTCAGGTCAAGAAAAAATAGCGGGATATAGATATATAAAAGTTTGGGATATGTGGGTGGTTCCAGGTGTTAATAAGGCAGACTATTTTGAAAACCTAAAGCAAAATTTTTTAAAGTGGATGCTTATATGTGGGGCAATAATCGCTGTGTTATTAGCAATTATGGGAAAAATGATAGAAAGACGAATACTTAAACCTGTTGAAAATCTTATACAAGTAGCTGAAGAATTGGCCCAAGGAGATGGTGACTTAAAGAAACGTCTTGACTTCCCTGGTAAATCAGAAATGGCAAAGGCTAGTAATTTTGTCGATAAGTTTATTAACCGTATTCAAGAAGTTGTTAATGTAGCTAAGTCCACTGTTCAATCTTCTGTAAGCTCAGCTGAAAAACTAGGGATCCTTTCTAATAAAATCACGTCTCAAATAGAAGAACAACATAGTCTTACACAAAAATCAAATACCTTGGTTCAAGAAATTAGTAGATCTTTAGATGCGGGAGAAGATGCGGCTATTAAAACAGCTGATGACCTAAGTATTACCTCTAATGAGCTAGAAAGTATGATTGATAAGCTTTCAGAAATATCTGAGCATGTTAGTAATGCTAGTATTAAACAAGTTGAGTTTTCAGATAAATTAATGCAGTTAAATGAAGATGCAAAGCAGATTAAAGAGGTTTTACTAGTGATTGATGAGATTGCAGACCAAACTAACTTACTTGCATTAAATGCCGCTATTGAAGCAGCTAGAGCAGGAGAACATGGACGTGGATTCGCGGTTGTTGCCGATGAGGTAAGAAAACTTGCGGAACGAACACAAAAATCATTAGCTGAGATTAATGCAACGATTAATGTTGTAGTTCAGTCCATTGCAGAGTCAAGTGATGAAATGAAAGAAAGTTCTCAGCAGATGAGTGGAATTTCAGAACTTTCAAACGAAATTCAAGGTCAAACCTCTTCTACGAAGGTATCTATGGAACAAACTATCACATATGCACAAAATTCCGCTAAACTTGCAACTACCATTGCGTATAGAACAAAGACGCTTATTGATAATATGGATGATGTTACTAAGCTTTCAAGCCAAAGTGAAGAGATTATTCATGATGTTGATGCGACTGTTCATGAAATAGTTGAACATTCACATGAGTTAGAGTTACGTTTAAATGAGTTTAAGTCATAAGGGAGAAGAGTGCGTTTTATTTTAATATTAGTTATATCTTTAAGCATGTATGCTTCTGAATTTCCTATTATATTTTCATCAGCTGGAGATGAAGTATATAAAAGCATGCATAGATATGAGTATATAAAAGATTTAGAGATATATCAAGACCGACCTGAATTGCTAGAAGCATATTGCTTAGATGCGAGTGAAGCTATGAAAAAAGGCTTTGCCTTAGATAAAATTATAGATGACCCTGAACAAAGCATTGATAAAAAAATGATGAAATCTTACGCTAAAGAGTTGCGAATTTTAAGTAATAAAAATGAAGAAATCACTGCTCAACTTGATATTGCAGTTGGACGAATGATCCAAAAAAATGAATATTCTAATTTAAGAAAAGTCCATGATGCAGGTTTTCATTTAGGTGAAGATGTGATGTTGAAAATCAAAGCTTATGAAAAAAGTAAAGAAATACAAAAAGATATAGAAATTTTAGAGGCCAGATCAAAAAGTCGTGCCCAAGAAGAAGCTCTTCCTGCTAAAACTGTAGTGGAAGTACAAAGACAAAAACTTACAACTCAGGTTCTAGTAAAAGAAAAACAAGCAGATACTCACATTCAAAGAAATGTAGAGATGAGTTCATCAGCGGTCCAAATAACCGATGTTGCAAAGATAAAAGAACCTCTTTCTTTAGCCCCTTTTGTCGAAGTGAGAAAAATTGAGGAAGTACCTATTAAAGAAGCAGAACCTGAAGTTAAAGAGCTTAGTGTGCTTCAAAGATATAAGCAAGGTTTAAAGAATTTAAAAGAAGAGTTGTACTTAGCACGAGAAGAAGAAAATTTAGAAAAGACAGCATGTTTAAACGATGTTACTGCTATTAATTACTGGATAATTAAGGTCTTAGAAAATGACAATGACTCCTGTGCAAAAGCCTCGGCTATTAGGCAAATGAAATCGTACGACAAGTCTAGTGCTCAGTCCTGCGGTCGCAGTACCCTTCGTTATATTGAGTGGCATGGTCGTATTAAGCCTTATGTTGGAAAAGAACTTTTTGAAGCAGAAGCCAGTTGTCAGCCTTAGTGCCACGTTGCATTTACACCTTGTAATAACATAGGGTGTTGAGTATAGTCTAACCACTTCATTAGCATAAGTAGTTTCTCTTTTTCCATAGAGGTACACCCTGCAGTGGGAGAATTTTCATCTCTTTGAATATGTATAAAAATACAAGACCCTCCTTTTGGGTAGGCCCTTTTATTGTGGCCAACAACAATACCCAGTTCATATAAATTATCCTTGCGTCTCATGTTTTCATAACTTTTATAAATGTCTTTATTTTTTGTAGTAATGATTTTATTATAGTACTTAGAGTTACTATCATCTACACAAATATGTTCTTTTTGTAATCTTAAAAAAGGAAAATTAAAATCTTGTTCTTCATAAGCAAAAAAGAGATCCAGACTAAAAAGACCTGCTGGAGCCTTGTTATCACCCTCTTTTTTTAAAATCAAACTTTTGTATTTTTGAAGTGAAAGTACACCTCGTCCCCAGGCAAGTCCATTTTTTCCAAGATTAACGCTTATGGGTTCAAAAACTTTCAACCATTGTGTACTTTTATATTCATAGGCTTGCATTATGGCTTTAGAGCGATTAAAGTCTACACTATGCACCACTAGAAGCTGTTTGGTGGTATTTGGAATAGTTATATCTGCAAACAATGGAAGAAATAAAAGAAATATAAAAATGTTTTTCATAGTAATGTTA
>NZ_JAEMVE010000065.1 GCF_029216045.1 Sulfurimonas sp. MAG313
AGTGTATGCTATCCCCTTGAACTTTTACGCCATTATCACCATGTTGGTTCTTTTTATTGTTATTGTTACCAATAAAGATATAGGCCCTATGAAAGAAGCTGAATTACAAGCATTTGAAGATGAAAAAGAGGTAGTATTTGAGGCCTTAGATACTAAAGTAAGCATGAAGGCAATGTTTTATCCGATTTTTATTATGCTCTCAACGGTTCCCTTATTTTTACTACTTAGTGGAAATGGAAATATCTTAGAAGGAAATGGCTCTTCATCTATTTTTTACTCTGTGTTTACAACCCTAATTTTTATATTATTATATTATCAACTTACGGGTGTTATGGACTTTAAAACCTATCTTATAGAGCTTAAAACTGGTGCAGGAAGTATGGTGGGCATTGGCGCTATTTTGCTCTTAGCCTTTGCCTTAGGTGAGGTGACAGTAGAACTTAAAACAGGCCCGTTTTTAGCTTCTTTAGTGCAAGGTGAACTTAATCCCTCATATCTAGCTGGGTTAATTTTTATAATCGCTTCACTCATATCTTTTTCAACAGGAACCTCATGGGGAACCTTTAGTATTATGATTCCCATCGCCTTACCTATGGCTGCTATCTTAGATGCAAATATTCCCTTAGTGATAGCGTCTGTCATATCAGGAGGAGTTTTTGGAGACCATTGTTCCCCTATCTCAGACACAACGATTATCTCGGCTATGGCGGCAGATTGTGAAACCATAGAACATGTACGTACCCAACTCCCTTATGCTCTTATATCGGGCTTTGTTTCTTTAATCTTGTTTATTGTCTTTGGGCTTTTGTATTCCTAAATTTTCAAAAAAACTCCATGCTTAACCTAGTCATAGGATATTTTTTGTAGAATACATCTTATGTATACATTAGAAAATTTACAGACGGAACTCTTAGAAAAAACAGAAGATAAAAACGAAGAATTCCTGAGACTTTTTCATGGTAGAGGTGGAAGCTATGAATCTTGGGAATTTTTAACGATAGACTCTATCAACTCTGTTTTGAGTATTGCTTATTTTGATGAAATAGATGAGGTCTTGGAAAAAGAACTTTTAGAACTTTATTTAAGGTTGTTTGAGACAGATAAGTACAAGGCTGTTATCCTTCAAAAACGATATCTTCCAAAGGCTCCTTCTGAACTTATATTTGGAAAATTAGCAGAAAACAACTACGCCATTGAAAATGGAATTTCTTATAAATTGAACCTTTTAAACAACCAAAATAATGGCTTCTTTGCTGATATGAAGATAGGCCGTAGCTTTGTTAAAGATAATGCGAAAGATAAAAATGTTTTAAACCTATTTTCTTATACCTGCGCTTTTTCTGTAGCTGCTTTTAAAGGTGGTGCACGTTGTGTGGTTAATGTAGATATGAGTAAGAAGGTTCTTGAAACGGGTAGGGATAATCATAGATTAAATGATGTGCAAATTAGAGGTACAAGGTATATGCCTTATAATATCTTAAAGTCATTTTCACGTATAAAAAAAGCAGGCCCTTATGACCTTATTATCATTGACCCGCCAAGTTTTCAAAAAGGAAGCTTTGCCGCTACTAAGGATTATCAAAAAATTATTAGACGTTTACCTGAACTCGCAAGTGAGCAATGTATAGTGCTTTCATGTCTAAACTCTCCTAGCTTGAATTCGCAGTTTATTAAAGATATTTTTACAGAACAAGCCCCTGATTTTAAATTTATAAAGAGGCTTGAAAATATGCGAAGCTTTCCAAATATAGACAGTGAACGTGCTTTAAAAAATCTAGTATTTAAAAACTTCTAAGGATAAAAAATGGCAGCAGGCGCAATTATATATAAGGCTTCACTCAATATAGCCAATATGGACACTCATTATTACGCAGAGCATGACTTGACAATAGCAAAACACCCTTCTGAAAATGACCTTCGTTTAATGGTGCGCATCATTGCCTTTGTATTAAATGCAAGTGAAGACTTGGCCTTTTCAAAGGGAATTTCTGCTGATGATGAGCCTGATATCTGGGAAAAGAAGCTTGATGGTGAAATTAAGCTGTGGATAGACCTCGGTCAACCAGATGAAAAACGTATACGTAAGGCCTGTGGACGTTCTGAGGAGGTGATTATTTACACCTATCAAGATGGTGCGGCTCGGTCTTGGTGGAAGCAAGAAGAAAACAAGTTGAAACGTTTTAAAAACCTCAAAGTCATCTTTTTAAAGATAGAAGAAAATGTTGATGTTTTGACTCAAAGGTCAATGAAGTTACAAGCAAATATGATGGATGCAGAACTTACATTATTAGATGATGTGCATAGTGTTGTTATTGAGTCAGAGGTTTGGAAAGCTTAATTCAATAACTAGTTTTTGTTTTAAATTAGCCTTTATAGGATTGAGTGCTATCATACTTCGTTATCTTGCTTGAAGTCTAATGTAGATTTGAATCGAGGTAGTTATGAAAGAAGTCATAGCCATATATAAAAAACAAAGAGTATTAATTGAAAACTCTTTAAGCTCTTTTATTGGGGATTTAGACTTAGATCAATATGATGAGATGAAAGATAAGTCTCTTTTTTCCCTCTTTCCAGCCCTTAAAGCCACCTATAAAATTAATGAAAATTTCAAGCAATCAACCCCTATGTGTACCGAAGATACTAAGGATAGTTCTTATATTGGCGTTGATAAGAAGCACTTATTAGAACGTGTAAAATTTAGAGATGACAATATCTATATATCTAATGCCTATATAAACTCTAGGTCTGCAACGACATATATCACGGTAACGGTTTGGTATCAAAAAGAGTATTTTGTTTTTGATTTTGAGTTATATACACTCTTAAAAGACTTGTCTTTAATAGAAGGACATGAACTTTTCTCAAGATTTACTCGTTTTATGTACGCTATATTTGGATTTTTATTAGCGGCATTTTCTTTAGCTCTAATCTTTTATGCCTTATATATAGTAGGTAGGTTAATGCTTGAAGAAGCTGACTTGTTATCAAGTTTATTTCGTTCAATAATCGCCTTAACCTTGGGTTTAGCTATTTTTGATTTATCTAAGACTATCTTAGAGCATGAAGTTTTTTACAAGAGTTTAAGTCGAAAAAATAATCTTGAAAACCGTTTATTAGCAAGGTTTCTAACCTCGATTATTATTGCTCTTTCTATAGAAGCTTTAATGGTGGTGTTTAAAATTGCCTTGAGTGATTATTCGCAGATGATTCACGCACTTTATTTGATAGGCGGCATCGGCATAATGATAAGTTCATTGAGCTTATTTATCTTTATTATGCGATATGATGGACATAAAAATTAGTTAAAAACTTTTATGTCTTTATCAAATCTATCTTTATAAGAACACTTCTTACACAGTTCTTCCACTGCTTCGGATTTTTCAAAACCTACACGCATATCCGTAGCTCTTTTTGAGTGTAAAATGTCATCTAAAGAGAGCTCATGTAAATTACCAAGGTTTATCACCCCCTCCCCATCTAAACAACAAGGGACAACACTTCCATCAGCTAAAATTCCAATATGTGACTTTAAGCCGTAGCAGGTTCCTTGAGTATTATGAGTGGAATCCATAGAGGGCCATTCAAAGTAGGTGTCAAAATGAAGTAAAATCTTGGAGCTTAAGCGAAGTGATTTTGGTCTTTCTTTATAGAGTTTGTCTAAAGAAAGTTCTATATCAAAGGCCTTTTGAAACTCAGCAAAGATTTTCGAATTAAAATCTTTTTCAGAACAGGCTTCATCAAAGTTCCACAGTCTTAGATTAATAAAAGGCTTTGGGTGGTGCAAAAGCTTTTCATTACAAAGCGCTAAAACAGAAGATATATACTCCTCAAAGCTCAATTTTAAAGAGTTTTTATTAAAGGCATTTAGGGAGATGTTTATTTGCCTAACGGCAGGATGGAAGAGGGTCTTAAAAGGTGTTTGTTGAAGATAATACCCACTTGTAGTTAGGGTGACCTCAAAGCCCTTATTGTAAGAGGCCTCAAGGTATTCATCTAGGTTTGATAAGGTAAGGGGATCTCCCATTACATGAAAGGCAAGCTCTTTAGTGTAGGGTTGAAGTTGCGTAAGAATTTTTTCAAAAAATTCTAGAGTCATAGTCTTAGTTGCTTGAAGTTTTGGCGGGCAGAAGCTACAGGCTAGGCCACAGATATTAGTTACTTCTATATGAACACGATGAAAATGCATAAAATCCCTTTACTCTTGCGTGATTATACTTGTAAGTCTATGGGTTTGTCCACTTTTTAGAGTGATTTCATCTTTTAAGGTAGAAGCAGACTCAATGCAGAGCATATCAGTATAGGACGAAAGATCCGGCATCTTTTGTGTTAATTCTTTACCTGGATTCCATATTACAACGGTGTTTGAACCAAGGGTTTCTACCTTGATGTTTTGTATTTTTAAGGTATTGTGCACCCCTTCATAAACACGGTCAACTTCTTCCTTAAAGGATACAGGCCCTTCTTGGATATTGTTATAGGTATCATCCACCTTATTGTAAAAATTCGTATTTTCTAAGCCTTTGAGCTTGGTAGTAGATATGTCATCTATGTTTAAGTAGGTATGTAGGGCCTGTGAGAAAACAAAATCTTTATCTCCGGTGTTTTTTGAGATTAGATGGAGTTCTAAGATATCCGAGATATAAATTTCATAGCTAAGTGAAAACTCAAAAGGCCAAAGACTTAAGGTTTTATTTGAACTGTTTAAACGAAGTGTAATCTTAGTCTTGTCTTCACTTAATACCTCAGTTTTCACATGTTCCCAAAGTGATATTCTTGCAAAACCATGATTAGGCAAGCATGTGTCGTGTGAATGTGGCCCAAACCAAGGCCAACAAATAGGAACTCCACCCCGAATAGGAAAACCTTTTTCAAATCTAGCTGTCTTACTTAAGTATAAAAGTGACTTTTTCCCTTGCACTTTAAAATCAAAGATATGAGCACCTTGAAGGGCAATTTTAATACTGCTTTGATTAGTTTGAATATGGAGGTATTGGAGTTCATCTATTGTATTATTCATGAAATTTAATACCTTGAGATAATTACTTTAAACATAAAGGTTATTTATTCTATCCCTCGTTTTCAGAAAGTTTTTCAACACCTTGTAACGTTAGATAGATAGCAGTACCATCGCCTTTATTTTCAGCGTGTATATCTCCTCTCATGTGATTTTTCATAATCATTTGTGACATATACAAACCTATACCGGTACCCTTGTCTTTTTTTGTTGTGAAATATGCATCAAAAATATTATCTAAAACAGTGCTTGGTATTCCACCTCCATTATCACTAATACATATTTCTATATCATGATTTCTTATGCTAAGTGCAAGCCGTATCTCACCCTCACCATAAGAAAGACTTTTTTGTTCGATTCTATCTGTAATTGCGTCTTTTGCATTGGATAAAATATTTAAAAGGACTTGTGAGAATTCACTTCGGTGTCCTTTAATCATAATATGGTGGTAGTCTTGTTCACATTTAAAATTTATTTTGTGATTCTTGAATGGGGCTTGTAAAATTTGATTTACATCATTAAGTGTGTCTTGGAATGAAAAAAATTCGTATTGTGTTTGTGGTTTAAAGAAATTTGAAAAGTCTGAGATTGTCTTGTCCATATACTCAACTTGCGCCATAATTTTGTCGAAGACTTCTTCTTTTTCTGAATCATGTTTATGTGCAAGATTGTCTTTAATCTTTGAGGCTTGTATTATAGTTGCCGTAGTTGAAAGAGGTTGCTTCCATTGGTGGGCAATGGAATCTATCATCTCTCCCATGATGGCCATTTTTGATTGCTGTATTAAAATAGCCTCTTGTTGTCGTTTTTCTTCTAAGGCAATGTGCACTTTTTCTTCTAAATTTTCCTTGTATCCTTCGAGCTCTTTATGCGCTTTTTCAATAATACTAAAGGCTTCACTTCGACTAAATTCATAATAATAAATTATTGCTATAAGCACAAGGTATGTGAAAGTAAGATTAGTAAAAGAAGTAGATGTAAAAGCAACTTCTTCCCAATTTCCGATGCCAGTAAAGGCTAAAGCTAAGACAATAGAAATATAAATAAGACTATATAAGGTGCCTTTTTTAAAACCTTTTAAGTAAATACAAAAGGTAGGAAAAATGACAGCTTGGGCTAGAGCATAATCATGATGTTTTTGATCAAAGAAAAAAAGCAAGGTAAGTGTAAAAATGGTTAACAGTAGTATATTTGAGGATAAATCAATGTTCTTTTTCTTAATAAGCACATACCAACTAAGATAAATAAATAGAAGACTTAAAACCTCAAGACTCATAATCATATATAAATGAGTAACTAAAAGGTTGTATAGGATATAAAAAAGTAATACAAAAACAACAACACTCATGATTGACAACAGTAGATAGGCCTGTCTATATAACTTGTCGTTTTTACTAAGCCCTAGCTTATTTTGAATAATCGAATGAAACAATAGTCTTCCCCTGTAAATATTATAATTAATAATATACAAGTCTATCGTATTATTATAAAAAAATCGTTAAGTTCTACAAAGTAATATATGTATTTTATTTAGAGCTTGATATAACGGTAGTTTTTCTTTTTTACTCGAAGCCTATCGTCTTTAAGTTCAACCTTATTCATAAGCTCTTTTTTTATGGCTATATAAGAAAATCTATCTACTACTGAAATAGAACCCACATCATCACCTTTAAAACCGAGTATACCACCTAAGGCACCAACAAAGTCACCCGCTCTAAGCTTGTCTTTTTTTCCAGCTAATATTTTTAATGTTTTCATAGGAGCGGTTCGTGTGAACTTTTTATTTGAGTTTAAATCAGGTGGGCTTTTTAATGTGATTCGCTCTTCAGTGTATTTTGAAATAGCTTCAACAAACTTTCCTTCTTTAGCTCCAACGAAGGTATAGGCTAAGCCTTCTTGTCCCATTCTCCCTGTTCTCCCAATCCTGTGAACATAAATCTCTGCTTGATGAGGAATGTCATAATTAAAAACAGCAGGTAGCTCTTTAATGTCTAAACCTCTTGAAGCCACATCCGTAGCCACTAAAACATTTAAACTCTTATTTGAAAACATAGTTAAGACTTCATTTCTTTCTTTTTGATCTAAATCGGCGTGAAGTGAGGCTACATCATAGCCTCTATAATGCAACTCTTTAGCAACTTCATCACAGGTGAGTTTCATATTGCAAAAGATAATGCAAGACTCTAACTCTGCTTGCGCCATAAGCCCATCTATAAGTTCTACCTTATCGTCTTCATGCACAGTATAAAAGCTTTGTCGTATAGTCGTTTCGTCTGCGTCAGAGGTGATATGTATAAATTCAGGTTGAAGTTGAAACTTTTTAGAAAGTCTTTTCGTTTCATCTTCATAGGTGGCTGAAAAAAGAAGGGTTTGCCTGTGTTTAGGTGTAAATTTAATAATAGCCGCTATATCATCATGAAAGCCCATATCTAACATTCTATCTGCTTCATCAAGGACTAAGGTCTTAACATTTGCTAAGTCTAAGTGTCCCTTAGTAATTGTGTCCATAATACGACCAGGAGTTCCTACAATAATATGCACCCCTTTTTCTAAAGCAACTTTTTGAGGATAAACCGCTTCTCCCCCGACTAAGGTAAGTATTTTAATGTTTGAAGTAAAACGAGCCAAGCGACGAAGTTCATTCGCCACTTGTTCAGACAGTTCTCTAGTAGGACATATAACAGCGGCTTGAACCTTTAGCTCTTTAACATCTAAGTGGTGAAGTAAACCAATTCCAAAGGCTGCTGTCTTTCCTGAGCCTGTTTTCGCTTGAGCCATAATATCCATACGTTCTAAGATAGGAGGAAGAGATTCTTCTTGAACAGGAGTCATTTCTGTATAGTTGAGTTGGTTAAGATTATCAATCATTTCTTGGGATAATGAAAGGGTAGAAAAAGCTTGTGGCATAAGGCACTCCTAAATAATAATCTAATTTTAGCAGGTTAATGCTATGAGAGTGTATAATGTCCAAAAGGAAGCTTATGAGTACTGTTCTAATTGCTATTATTTCGATTTTACTTCTTTCAAGAATCTTGCAAAGATTAATGTCTATTCCCCTTCCCATAGGGATTATGAGCTTAACACTCATCACGTATACACTGATACCTGAGCATATAAATATCTCAGCTGGGGAAAACTTCGATTCTATTGTATATCTCTTGTTGCCACTTATCTTGTTACCAGATGCGATAAATTTTAAATTATCAGATCTTAAAAAACATGGTATTGCGATTTTCTATTTGAGTTTTGTTTCGGTGATATTGTCTATTATTATTGGAATTGCTTTAAATTATACAGGCTTTGTAGAATATTCATTTACCGTGGGTATGTTGATCTGTCTTTTTGCAATGGTGCTTGCCACTGACGCAGTCAGTGTTAGTTCTATCTTTTCTCAGTTTAAACTACCTCATTCTTTAAAGATATTAACTGAGGGTGAAAGTCTTTTTAATGACGCCACTGCTGTTATCGCCTTTTTCTTTGTGGGCCTTCCTCTTATAAACGGGATAGAAATTACACCCATCTCTGTCTCACTTGTTCTTGTGAAGGTAGTTGTTGTATCAAGCTTAATTGGTTTTATGGTGGGCTACGCGGCTAAGAGTGTTTTAAAATGGTTGCACACAGTGACGGATGAATTTATTATTGTTATATTAACCGCGTATCTTTCTTTTGGAATTGCTGAATTACATGCTATTCATGTTTCAGGTATCTTATCTTTAATCGTGGCTGTGATGACACTGAGATTTTACATTAACAAACAAGTAAAGTCGTTTTCAAATGAAGAAAGCATTATTTATGATGAGGCTTTAAAAGTACCGACGTCTAAGGCGGATAAAATTATTACTACTCAAGCAAGACTTGATGAGAACCTTCAGATTATTTCATTTTTTGCACTTTTTGCTAATGCAGTTTTATTTTTTACCTTAGCTGAGATTATAGAATTTGAAAAGATGATGACGTATTCAAAAGAAATCATTACTCTTTTTCTTGTGACGACAATAATTCGTGCTTTAATGATGTTAAAGTTTAGTTTTATTTCTAAGGCAAGCTCAAAAATACAAAATGTAAATTACCGATGGTGGTCTATCTTAACCTTTGCAGGAATTAAAGGAGGGCTTTCTATGATTATGGTTCACGCCCTTCCTGATACATTCATCTATAAAGAAATGTTCACACAAGTAGTTATGGGTGTGATACTTCTTAGTATCTTTGTGTATGCTTTTTCACTTTTGTTTATCATCAAACGTTATGAAAAAGATTTTCTTGAAGATATCAAACAAGAAACTCATTAAGCTAAAAAAACCTTGATGAAGAAGAACTACTTTAAAAAAAGCATCTTTGTTTTGCTTAGTCTAACTATAATTGCAAGATTAAAAGGAAAGACTGATGTATATCGTACAAATGGAACAAGAATGTGGATGTTTTAAAAAAAGTGAATATGCTAATAATAATACCTTTGAAACACAACAAGATGCTTATAATTATTCGATGATTGTAGCGGAGCTGATGAATGAAGAATTTTGCAGTCAACATACTTTTTATTCGCAAAGAGATGAAGGAAATAA
>NZ_JAEMVE010000009.1 GCF_029216045.1 Sulfurimonas sp. MAG313
TAATAAATTCCCAAGAATGATTCGTGATTTATCTCGTGAATTAGGCAAGAAAATAGAATTAGAAATATCGGGTGAAGAAACAGAACTTGATAAGTCTATCGTGGAAGAAATTGGCGATCCTTTAGTGCATATTATTCGAAACTCATGTGATCATGGGGTAGAAGCAATTGCAACTAGAATTGAAGAAGGCAAACCTGAAACAGGAATTATTGGATTAAAAGCTTATAATGAGGGAAACCACATTGTTATTCAAATTACGGATGATGGTGCAGGTATGGATCCTGATAGACTAAAAATGATTGCCATTGATAAGGGCGTTATTACGGAAAAAGAAGCGGATGTTATGGGAGATAAAGAAGCCTTTGCCCTTATATTCCGTCCTGGATTTTCTACTGCGGCTCAAGTTACAAATGTCTCAGGACGTGGTGTTGGGATGGATGTGGTTAAGACCAACATTGAAAAATTAAATGGTCTTATTGATATTGAGAGTGAATTAGGTAAGGGCACGATAATGAAGCTCAAGATTCCTCTTACTCTTGCCATTATTCAAGCCCTACTTGTAGGTGTTCAAGAAGAGTATTATGCTATTCCATTAGCCTCAGTTCTTGAAACCGTACGTATAGATACAGATGAGATATATACCGTTGAAGGCCGTTCTGTTATGCGTTTAAGAGAAGAAGTTCTTTCTTTAGTGCACATTGCTGATATATTTGAAGTGGACAGACTTTTTGACGCGAGTGAGCATGCTTATGTAGTTGTGCTTGGCTTAGCTGAAAGTAAAATTGGACTTATAGTTGATTCCCTCGTTGGACAAGAAGAAATCGTTATTAAATCTATGGGGGAATACCTCAAAGGGATGGAAGGAATCGCTGGAGCAACCATAAGGGGTGATGGTGGAGTTACATTAATTGTTGATGTTGCCGCCCTTATGCATATGGCTAGGACAGTGAAATCTAAGGTACTTACGGAATCGTCTTCAAGTAGTGCATCTCACGAAAGAAATAAACCTAGTGATTATACGGTGATGATTATTGATGACTCTAAAACAGATAGAAAAATCATGACAACCTCATTGAAATCATTAGGTATTACACTTGTAGAAGCAACGGATGGGGTGGAAGCCTTAAATATTTTAAAATCGGGTGAACATAGTTTTGATGCACTTTTGGTTGACATTGAAATGCCTCGAATGGATGGATATACCTTAGCAGCAGAGATTAAGAAATATAACAAATATAAAAACTTACCATTGATTGCTGTGACCTCTAGAACGGGTAAGGCAGATAGAATGCGTGGGGTTGAGTCAGGAATGGTTGAATATATTACTAAGCCATATTCTCCAGATTATTTACAAAATGTGGTGAAACGAAATATTAAATATACTTTTTCTGAGGAGAGTACATCATGAGTGAAAAATTACAAGACATTATAAATAAACAACACGACCAAATCAATCCTGATGAAGAAAATATGGATGAGGTGGTTCAACTTGTAGGTTTTGTGATAGGAGAAGAAGAATTTTCTGTACCTATCTTAAGTATTCAAGAAATTATCAAGCCTATAGAATGGACACGTGTACCTCAAACTCCTGAGTATGTTTTAGGCGTGTTTAACTTGCGTGGTTCTGTAATACCTTTGATTGACCTTCGCTTAAAATTTGGATTACCAAGCGAAAAAATGACAGATAATAGTCGTTTTATGGTGATGAAAAACGACTCAGAAACAGCAGGTTTTGTAATTGATAGATTAACCGAAGCTATACGTCTTAAAAAACATGAAATAGGGCCTGCTCCAGAAACGGCTATGCAGGAAAAGACGATGATAGAAGGTGTTGGAAAACAAAATGATAAGATACTGACTATTTTAAAAGTGGATAAGTTGTTAGAAAGAGATTTTTAGTCTCCTTCTAGGTCAATGCAAAGAGCAAGTATTCATTATGGTTAAGAAAGAATTTCCTTAGCCAATTCAAACTTATTAGCAGTCATCAAATGAACCTTAGGGTGAAGTGTCATAATATCATCAAATAAATTCTTACTCAATTCAAACCCAACCTTATATTCTTCCTCAGGTGAAATTGCATTCGCCTTTCTTAAGGACTCTATCCAAATCTTTGGTACATGGATTCCAGGAACATGAGAGGCCAAAAATTGGGCGGTTCTTAGTCTTGTAATAGGAAATATACCCAGTACCATCTGTGCTTTTTGAGCCGATTCGCAACAATCACTTTTTGCATTTTCTAATAAGTCTAAAAGAAGTTTGGCATTATCTAAATCATAAACAGGTTGAGAAATGATACCAATGGAACCGTGTTCAATTTTCTTTTTCATTTTCTTTTCTAAATTTTTTGGATTGTTTGAAAAAGAGTTGATTACGGTAAAAGGATAAATTGTTTTGGGCTTTTGAGCTAAGGGCTTTCCCGCATAATCAATGCCTGAATTTAAACAAGCCACCATATCTAAAAGTAAGTTAGAATTTCCATCAAACACACCTTTAGCATTAGGTTGGTCAGACATAGATGCACTATCGCCCGTAAGCGCTAATACGCTGCGTATATCAAACTCATTTCCACCAAGTAGGTCTGATTGCAAGGCAATGCGGTTTTTATCTCTCATACTCATGGTTGCAAGAACAGGTTTTCCAAACTCATTTTGAAGTTTAATAGCGGCTAATATGGCAGAATATTTTAACTTAGCCAGTGGGTTATCTGTTGTTGAAAAACCATCTACAAGCGTATGGAGTTCTAAGTCTTTTATTTTGTCAATAATAGGCTGGAATACAGGTGAATGAGAAGGGGTGGTTTCTAAGGTGATATGTGTGCCATTTTGTAAGTTATTTATAAGTTCTTCAAACAATTTTTTTCCTATACGCTATAATTGCGTTTAATTAATAACATTATAGCAATTTATGCTTATAGTGATAAAGAGAAACAATGAAACTATGTGTATTTGATTTTGATTCAACCCTGATGGATGGTGAAACAATAGATTTTTTCGCTGAACCCTTAGGCTTAAAAGATAAGGTATCTGCTATTACCGAGAAGGCAATGCAAGGAAATATGGATTTTTTTGAAAGCCTTACTGAGAGAGTTGCTCTTTTAGAAGGATTAGAATTTTCTAAGGTAGAAGAAATTTGCAACAGTCTTCCTTTTATGCCAGGTGCCAAAGAAACTATTGCCGAAATTAAAAAATCAGGAGCAATAGTGGTTTGTTTTTCAGGTGGTTTTAGAACAGCTACCACCTATGGTAAAGAGATGCTTGGATATGATGCTGACTTTTCAAATGTACTTCATCATAAAAATGGAAAACTCTCTGGCCTTGTTGGGGGAGACATGATGTTTGACTTCTCAAAAGGTGATATGATTCAACGTTTACAAAATATTTTAGGCGTGAACAGAGCAGAAACTATGGTGGTAGGGGATGGAGCAAACGACAGATCAATGTTTGCTCACGCCGATACACGTGTAGCCTTTTGCGCTAAAGAGATACTTAAAAAAGAAGCTAATATAATTATTGAAAATAAAGATCTAAGAGAAATTTTAACAAAGGTAACACTATGACATATTGGGAACAAGAATGTGCAGACAAATCATTACGCGAGACATTAATTGTTTTAATTAATAACAAGGATATTAGTCTTTTAGAAGATGAAAAAGAACTTTTTAGAGTACTTAAACGTCATTTAACACGAAAAGAACTTCATGCCTTTTGTATGAAAGAAGGACAAAAGTCCAATGAAGCTATTGCGCAGCGTGTCAGCGTAAAAATTGAAGAGGTTGATCTCTTATTACGTAAGGCAAATCGAAAGTTAAAGCAGGCCAAGGTGAGCAATGAAATCTTTTCTAAAGAGTCTTCTGAACACAAAGAGTAGCTAGGTACTCTTTGTGTTTTTAGGGAGTAGGAGTTATAGCTTCTTTTAAATCTTCTTTAATAAACTCTGTGCTTGTCTGTGAATTTGTTTCCTCATCTGTGACAGTTATAGTCCACGAACCTTCTGCCCGACCATCAAAATATCTATAATCATAAACAGACTTATTATAAGCAGGTAATAAAAGAGTTTTCATTCTATCATCATGGTGTGTTGTTGGAGAAGTCCACGAAATAGATATATTTCTATCATAATCTTTTGAAACTGTATTATATTTACATTTGATTTTTAAGATCTCGTCGTCATTAACTACTGTGCATGTCAGAGTATTTGCAGCAAAAAGGGAAAAAGTTAAAACAAATAGCAACAAAATTAATTTAAACATAATTGATCCTTTAATGAAATGAAAAATATTATATCAGAATAATTTCTTTTTTTGTGATACAAGGCAGTTATATTTTTAAAAACACACTTTTTTAGTGTGTAGTTTCACCATCTTTAATAGCAAAATTATAGGTTTTAGCTAAGATTTAGTGTCTTGCATGTATCATGTTAGCAAAACTTAATTATGGAGTTCTACAATGAAAAACACATCTGTATTAATGATGATTGTTGTTGCCTTAGGTCTTATGGCTACATCTGCATCTGCTGATATCAAAAAAGGTCAAAAGGGTTACCTTAAGACATGTAAGAAATGTCATGGAAACGGTACTAAAGGTGCTGCTATGAAAACTCAAGGTGAGTGGGAAGATTTATATGCTAATGATGCTACAAATATTAAAGCTAAGCATGCTGGTACTAAGGGCGAGAAATTTTTTAAATCTAAGAAATTTAAGAAACTTGCTCCACATTTAAAAGACTTCTTATTCCAATATGGTTCAGATTCAGGGAATGTTCCTTCTTGTGGATAATTAAAAGTCTAGCTTCAGCGCATCTTGCGTAGAAGCTTTGCGTCGATGTACTCGTGTACATCTTCAACAAACCTTCTTTCACAATCTCCACTAAATCTAAACTTTTAATATTTTTTCAAACGGCTTATAAAACCTACTTCGTGGTTGTTTTCTGTATAGATAGTTTTTTTTTAATTTACTATTTTAATAGAATTTCGAACTCTACTCTTCTTGATCTTATTTTATTTTCTTGTTCCTTAGCCATGATTAGATTTGAAAAAGAATATCCATCGGTACTTAATATTTGACTTATCCAATTTTGATATTGTTTCACCTTGTTGAGTTGGTAGGAATAGTCTAAGATATGCATGGCTCTGTTATTAGATAGATGTGCATTATTAAGATATCTTTGTGTGTTTGGTGCATTCCATTCAGTTGATGTATATCCACTAATTTTTAAGTTGCTTATAGTGTTTTTATACTGTGACAAAACTTTTAATAAGCGAGGCATAAAGTTTTGTAAAACCCTCTTATGCTCATACGTTACAGTGGAACTTCCTTGTTTAAATATTAGACCATTATGAGTAATTCTTAGGTCTTTGTAGATATGCACCTTAGGTGTATCTCTGAATTCATACACTAAGGCATCATAAAGTGTTTTGTATTGCTGTATATTTTTCTTTACAAAGCTTCCATCATTATGTAATTTCAATACCCATATCTGGCGATTCTTGTTTGCAAAAGAAGTGCTAAACCCTGCAATTGCAAAGGTGTTGTCATGTAAAAGACTGACCGCTTTAAAAGAATCATGTCGGTCTTTTCCAAATTTTTTCTCCCATAACATATTCCCCTTATGGTCATAATAACGAACCAAGGCATCTAAGTTTCCTTGTGCCTCATTTTGAGAATACCCAACACCCATAAAATTACCATTCATGTCTTCGTTGATGTCATGTAGGTGCTCATGGGCATTAGAAAAGTAGTTTTGTTCCCATAAAAGGTTTCCCTCGTTATCAATTTTTATAAGTCAAATATTAAGTACCGATGGATATTCTTTTTCAAATCTAATCATGGCTAAGGAACAAGAAAATAAAATAAGATCAAGAAGAGTAGAGTTCGAAATTCTATTAAAATAGTAAA
>NZ_JAEMVE010000066.1 GCF_029216045.1 Sulfurimonas sp. MAG313
AAAGATTTCTTAATGGCAATCGAAGATATCTTTACTATCCAAGGTCGTGGTACTGTTGTAACTGGTAAAGTTGATCAAGGTAAAGTATGTATTGGTGACGATGTAGAAATCGTCGGTCTTAAAGATACACAAAAAACAACAGTAACTGGTGTTGAAATGTTCCGTAAAGAAATGGATTGTGGTCTTGCTGGTGATAACTGTGGTGTTCTTATCCGTGGTATTGACAAAGAAGCTGTTGAGCGTGGACAAGTTCTATGTAAGCCAGGTTCAATTACTCCACATACAACGTTTGAAGCTGAGATTTATGTACTAAGTAAAGATGAGGGTGGACGTCATACTCCTTTCTTCTCTAACTACCGTCCTCAGTTCTACGTTCGTACAACAGATGTTACCGGTGCTATTACATTACCAGAAGGTACTGAAATGGTTATGCCTGGTGACAATGTTAAGATTACTGCTGAACTTATCCACCCGATTGCAATGGAAGAGGGAACTCGTTTCGCTATCCGTGAAGGTGGTAGAACAGTTGGTGCCGGTGTTGTTGCAAAGATCACTAAGTAATTAGTATCTAAGTAGTAAGTCCTTTTTTAGGACGCAAGCCTTTTAAAAGGCTTGCCGCTCGTAAAGAGGATGCCTCAAGAAAGTATTTCCTGAGGAAAATTTTTCTAGAGTAAAATAACACTAATGTAAAAAATAAAGATAAAGGATCTAAAATGAGAGAAACAATTCACTTAGGTTGCGAAAAATGTACACGTCGTAACTATCATACAAGTAAAAATAAAAAGACTCACACAGAAAAGTTTTCAGTTAAAAAATACTGTAAATGGTGTAGAGAGCATACTGAACATAAAGAAATGAAGTTATAATAACTTCATTTCATTTGTAAAGGCGTGAATGAGTAAAGGTGTGAATGTGGGATTCCCCATTTACACATAAGGCAAAGCCGAACTCATTTAGCCATTACCATTTTTGCCTAGCAAAAATATAGGCGATTAGCTCCAATGGTAGAGCACCGGATTCCAAATCCGGGTGTTGTGGGTTCGAGTCCCTCATCGCCTGCCACTAAAAAAATATTCGATAAATGTACCTTTAGAGGTGTATTTATCGGAAATGATAAAAGGATATGTTAAATGAGTAAGATTAGTACTTATGTTAGAAATTCTCGTGCTGAGTTACAGAAGGTTATCTTCCCAACTAAGCCACAGGTAAAACAAGCATTCATCGCAGTTTTAGTTGTTGTGACAGCTGTATCTCTATTTCTTGCTCTTGTTGACTTCATCATGTCAACAAGCTTAGCAGCGGTTTTATAAGGAACTCATATGGCACATAAATGGTATACATTACAAACACATGGTTCTGAAAAAACAGTAAAGATTGCTATTGAAAATATGATTGAAGAATATAAGCTTCAAGATATTATCAAAGAAGTGGTTGTTCCTACTGAAGATGTTATGGAAATGAAAGATGGTAAAAAGAAAATAACGGAACGTTCTTTATATTCTGGTTATTGTTTTATTTTAATTGAACTTGGAACGGAAGTACAACATATGATTCAGTCCTTACCAAAGGTATCTGGATTTATTGGTGAAAATAATCATCCTACTCCATTAACTGAGAAAGATATTAAAAATATTCTTGATCGTGTTGAAAATCGTGCTGCTCCTAAACCTAAGGTTGCCTTTGATATGGGTGAGGTTGTGCGTATCACAGATGGTCCATTCTCTAACTTTACAGGTGTGGTTGACGAATATGATATGGAACACGGAACATTAAAACTTAATGTATCTATCTTCGGACGTGCAACGCCGGTTGATATTTCTTTTGCACAAGTAGAAAAAATAATCTAATTTTTCTACCCTAATCTTAGCTTTCATTAGAAAGCCTAGATTAGCGTAGTAAATGCGACCAGTTATCGCTTACTAAGCATTCAAAAGCAATCTCCCTCAAAAGTGATTGGAAAATACAAAGGATACACAATGGCAAAACAAGTCATGGATTATATCAAGCTTCATATTGATGCTGGTAAAGCAAACCCTGCTCCACCAGTTGGACCAGCTTTAGGACAACGTGGTGTTAACATCATGGAATTTACTAAGGCATTTAACGAAAAAACTAAAGATAAAATGGGATTTAAAGTTCCTGTTGTTATTACAGTTTATGCAGATAGAAGTTTTACTTTTATCACTAAGCAACCACCAGCGTCTGCCCTTCTTATGAAGGCTGCAAACATTAAAAAAGGTACTGATAACCCACTTAAAAACAAAGTAGGTAAGATTACTAAGGCTCAGCTTATGGAAGTTGTTAAGGCTAAGATCGAAGATCTTAACACTAATGATGAAGAACAAGCAGCTAAAATTATTGCTGGTTCAGCACGTTCAATGGGTATTGAAATTACTGACTAATAAGTCATTAAATAAGACATACTTTTAAAATCATCGACCACAGTGATTCAAAAATAGATGTGGCAGATATAAAACTGGAGAATCAAAATGGCAAGTAAAAGATATAAACAACTTTCCGAAAAAATTGAAGCAGGAAAGTCATTTGGCGTAGCTGATGCTGCTGCATTCATGGGTGAACTTAAATCTGCGAAATTCGACGAAACTGTTGAGATTTCAATGAATTTAAATGTAGATCCTCGTCACGCTGATCAAATGATCCGTGGAGCAATCGTACTTCCAAACGGTACAGGTAAAACTGTTCGTGTTGCTGTATTTGCTAAGGGCACTAAGGCTGATGAAGCTAAGGCTGCTGGAGCAGATATCGTTGGTACAGACGATTTAGTAGACCAAATCAAAGAAGGAATTTTCAACTTTGATGTTGTTGTTGCTGCTCCTGATTGTATGGGTCTTGTTGGTAAAATTGGTCGTATTTTAGGGCCAAAAGGTATGATGCCTAACCCTAAAACTGGTACAGTAACTCCTGATGTTGCTCAAGCAGTTAAGAATCTTCAAGGTGGCCAAGTTAACTACCGTGTTGATAAAAAAGGTAATATTCACGCTGGAATTGGTAAAGTTTCTTTCTCTGCAACGGCTATTGAAGAAAACCTTATCACTTTCATGAAGTCTATTAACAAGCAAAAGCCGGCTTCTGTTAAAGGTAAGTACATCAAATCTGCTGCACTTTCTTTAACTATGTCTCCTGCTATTAAGTTCGATCTTTCTGAACTAGCTGACATCAAATAATCCACGCTTAAGCGTGGCATCAGAAAAGTTGATTTTTCTGATGTCTTCTTTTAAAACTTCTAACACCTCTTTAAGTTACAATACTATCATTTAATACGAGTCTTGTGTAAATAACCCCTTTTTTTACGTTCTTTTTTTATTTTTTTTGTACTATCAATAATAAAATATTATAAGGTGAATATATGACTAAGTTTAAAGGCTTAATGGGCTTAATTTTATTATCTTTGTTGAGTGGCTGTACCCCAACGGTATTACAAATAGGAACAGACCTGTCAACGGCTAAAGAAGTGGTTGCTGAGGGAGATGTTAATATGCAAAATAGTGAGGGGGAAAGCGCATTACACTATGCCGCTCGAAAAGGTGATATTAAAATAGTGCGCTATTTAGTCGAACATGGTGCTAAGCTTGATGTCAAAAGTGTGTGGAAGAACACTCCTTTAATAGACTCTATTACCCATGAAAATCAAGAAGTAAGCCTATATTTAATCGAAGCGGGTGCAGATATAAAAATTAAAAATAAATGGAGCGTTAGTCCCTTTTTAAGTGCAGCGTCATTTGGTAATATCGAAGTAATTAAGTCACTTCATTCTAAGGGTGCAGATATAGAGACGGTAAACACATCCTCAGATACACCTCTTATGTTAGCGGCTAAAGGAGGGCATGTGGAAGTGCTTGCATATCTTTTAAAGCATGGTGCAGATAAATCGGTACGCAACAAGAATCTTCTTTCAGCCTTAGACATTGCAAAACATAGTGAACAAGTGGAAATCATTTCTCTTTTACAAAATTATAATGAGATAAAAACTTCTTATACTAAAAGAGATAAAAAGCATAAAGTCTTAGAAAAAAGCACAAGTGCTAAAAAGAAAATATTTGCAAATATACACGTCTATATAGAACAAGAAGACTTAAATGGTTTAATAAGGTACATTCATACCTTAGAATAAAATTGTCTGTGATATAATTAATAAAAAAGTGATGCATGAAAAATAAGTTTATTTTATACCTAGCCCCTTTTTTTATTCTAGTTGGGATTTTAATATTTTCTTTATTTGGAGTTAACTCTAAGCTTTCATGGCAATTAGTTGATGTTGTAAGCGATCAATTAAGCCTTTCTCTTCGTTCAGAACTCTACGCTGAAAAAGAACATGCTCTTCGTTTTGCTATGCTGCTTTCTGAAAATAGCGATCTTGTAAATGCCTTAGCTGAAGAAGACGATGAATTTGCTTTTTTAAAGTTAAAACATATTTTGTATAAGATTAATGAACATTCAGGAAAACAAATTCGGGCGCAAATGATCACGCATGACTATAATATTTTTGCACGAAGTTGGGACAAGGAAAACCTTTATTCGGGTATGCCTTTAGATGTTTATAGAAAAGATCTTGATGAAGTGAAACAATATAAAAAACCTAGGGTTTCTATAGAAGTGGGACGAAAACTAGGAATAAAGGCAACGGTGCCTATTTATAAAAAGAATGTACTTTTGGGCTTTGTGGAGGTCTTACAGTTTTTTGAAGATAGTACAAGCTTTTTTCAAAAATTTGGTATTGATTTATATGTCTTGTTAGATGACAGTTATTATCAAATGGCTGTTTTAATGCAAAATGATCCAGATGTTGCAAACTACATAGTGGCAAATAGAAATTTTGACATGGTAAACCTTAAACTCTTGCAGCGTATTGACTTCAAACGTTTACATCAAAAACATGCTTTGTTAGCCGAAAATAAATATATTTTTTATGAACCTATGCATAATTCAAAGGCAGAAACTATAGGAGCCTTTGTTTTTGTTATGTCGCAAAAAGAGTTAGAAGAATTTTCGCATTCAAGTGAAAACCTTTCTTTTTTACTCGCTTTTACTAGAAATAACCTTTATGATATTGTTAAAAAAGAAAGTTATGATAATAAAGTGTATCATAGTAATTATGATAAAAACTTGCTTTCTTTAAAAGACACGGTTCCTCCTGAAGACAGAGACCTGTTTATGGAAGAAGCAAAGGATATCCTTTCTGGATATACTAAAGAAGAATTATTAGCATTAATCTTACATTATAAGATGGCTCGACGAATTAGGGGGAAGATTAAATGAAAATTTTATTACTTGAAGACGAATATTCTTTACGCATAAGCGTGGAAGAATTTTTAGTAGACCTGGGGTACGATGTACATTGTTTTAAAAATGGGGATGATGCCTTTGATGTTATTTATTCTACGCATTTTGATATCTTACTTTTAGATATTAATGTTCCTGGATTAAATGGATTTGAACTTCTAAAGGCAACACGAGAGCAGGGGATAGAAGTCCCTACTATATTTATGACAGCTCGAACACAAATAGAAGATTTTGAAGAAGGATATGCCTGTGGTTGTTGTGATTATATTCGAAAACCCTTTGACTTGATGGAGTTACAACTGCGTATTACACAAGCCTATAAAAGCTTTTATTTTGAAAATGAAGAACTTTTAGATTTCGGAGACTCCTTAGTTTATGATACAAAAAAACATCAACTTTTATATAAAGATGAAGAGATAACCTTAAGTAAGACAGAAAATGAAATTTTGGAACTTCTTTTACGTTGCAAAAATCAGGCTGTTTCTATTACTAGTTTTCAAGATGAAATTTGGGGTGAATATGTTGACCCTGCTAATATCCGTGTACAAATTAATAATTTAAGAAAAAAACTTCCCTTTGAACTGATTAAAAATCGTCGTGGTGTAGGGTATATTATTGAATAATTCACAATATGCCTTTAAAAATGCCTTATTGTATACCGTTTTAATTACTATAATTTTATTAGTACCCTTATATATTTATATGGTGTACATGAAAACTATTACACAAATTCAAAATGAACTTTTTTTAAAAAAGCAACATGCCTTAATTATTTCGGCTATGGAAGAATATGATGAAGAGAGTAAAACATATTTTGAATATCCAAGATTTAGTCGTTTTGAATCGGGTCTTTATGATGTGAATTTCCAGGCTATTTTTACCTTAATTCAGAACCCTTTAGAACATTCATCTGCAGGCTATCATATGGATAAGCATGGATATGCCTACTTAATTGTTCCCTTGCCTGAAAACAGGTACTTTGGTGCAGACTACCTTATTATGAAAAACGAGCTTAATTATACAAATGTGTATCAAAGGGTTTTAAGCATTGCATTAGCTATTACTATGCTTGTTTTTCTTTTGTCCATATTTTTCCTAAAGCGTTTTAGTTTGCCGTATGCCCGTGTCAATAAACAACTTGATGACTTTATCAAAGATTCTATGCATGAAATCAATACGCCTTTAAGCATCATAAACGTAAATATTGATCTTTATAACCGGAAAAATTCGACAAATAAGTATCTTCAAAGAATTAAGGCCGCAAGTAAGACCTTGTCAAATATTTATAATGATATGGATTACCTTATTAAACACAAACGTTTAGCATATGCCTATGAAAGAATAAACCTCAGTGCGTATGTACAAGACCGTGTTTTATATTTTAATGAGGTCGCTCAGATGAAAGAAATTGTTATAATTTCTGACATAAATGAACATATATATGTGAACTTTAATACAAGCCAATTACAACGTATTATTGATAATAGTATCTCTAACGCGATAAAATATTCTGATGAATCTAGCACCATTGAAGTGACTTTATCTAATGAAAATAAGATATGTAAACTTAGCTTTAAAGATTATGGGATAGGTATAAAAGATACAAGTAAGGTGTTTCAACGCTATCATAGAGAAAATCACGAGAAAGGTGGTTTTGGAATCGGACTCAATATTGTGAAATCCATTATGGATGAATCTGGGATAGAGCTTGAACTCATCTCTACTCTAGGCATAGGAAGTACTTTTAGTTATATTTTCCCATCTTCGCTTCTTCTAGAGTAATCTTCTTTTTTTATACTATCTTTACAGAAGAAAGCTACACTTCTCAAAAGAACATGGAGAGGTGAATGAAGAAGAGCTTATTCTTAAGTATGATGCTATGTGTGTCTATTGTTACTGCTAATGAAAACTTAAGCTCTTATATTGAATCCCCTGATGCAAGTGCTATTTTTGCGCATGACCGTTTAGGCCCTGTTGAAATTTTCAAGATGCCTAAAGACTGTATAAGTTCGAAAAAAAAAGTACTTGCTCGAGGTGCCTATCTTTTTCATAATTTAAATGGAAAGAAGGCAAAGAAAAATCCCCCCAAGGGACTTTCTCGTGTAGAAATTGATAAGATTACAGGTGAAAAATCTGTGAAGAACTATGGAAACTGCGTAGCATGTCATAATATAGAAGGGGCCAAAGGCGCTGGAAATATAGGAACAGATTTAAGTGAGTATAATAAAAATTTTATAAAAACAGGGATAAGAAGTATGCAGTATGTGTATCAAAAGATATCAGATCCTCGTATGGATAACCCAGATACTCATATGACGATAAACTTGAGTACAGGCTTATTTAATGAACGTGAAATATGTGATTTAAGCTCATATCTCGTTTCTGTCAAGAAATAAAGAGTATAAATGAAATGTGTGCTGTTTTTTTTCTTCCTAATAAATTCTTTAACGGCCTTTGAATACGGTTTATCCCCTGTTAAGCTACAAGATAAAGTGTATTGTTTTTTTGGTAAAGCTGAAGTTATAAATACAAAAAATAATGGAAATATGGTGAATACGTGTTATGTGGATGCAGGTGACTCATGGATCGTAATTGACTCTGGTCCAACCTATGCCTACGCCAAAGAAGCCTACACGAAAATTTCAAAAATAAAAAAACAAGCAGTATCGTATGTCATAAACACGCATGTGCATGATGACCATTGGTTAGGGAATAGTTTTTATCATACATTAGGGGCTAAGTCCATAGGCTCTAAAGCCTTTGATGAACTGTCTTCTTCTAAGAAAACGCGAATGCAAAAAAATATTTCTGCCAAGGCCTTTGCCTTGACTTCAATAGAATTTCCTCAAAGACGTTTAAGTAAAAGTGAACATATTCAAGTTGGTAATATGAATATAGAACTTATCTTACTTGATTATAAGGCGCATACTTCAGCAGATATAATTGTATATATTCCATCTCTTAAGGCTGCTTTTGCGGGTGATTTGGTTTTTAACGATAGGCTTCCTTCTTTAAGAGATGGAAATATTAATGGGTCTTTAAAGGTATTAGATAAGCTAAAAAACATGCAGCTTCAAACCCTTGTAGGTGGACATGGGCTTAAACATGATAATGAAGCATGGAAGATGAGCTATGATTATTGTAATGAATTAAGAAAAAAACTTAAACTTGCCTTCTTAGAAGAACGTGATATTGCTGAGGCCGTAGAAAATATTTCAATGCCATCATATAAAAATATAAATATGTATAGTGTACTGCATAAGCAAAATGTAGAAACGAGTTATCGCATTTTAGAATGGGAAAATTAATAATTTCCTTCTACTCTTAACAAGATGATATTAGTTAGTGGCGTAATAGCTCCCCCTCCTTTTAACTATATGGGTATTTCGAAAATGTTATCTAAGTGAGAGATATAAGAAATTAATTTCACTTCGCTAAATGCATTTGAATCGATTACTAAGCGTGCGAATAGTTACTTCCTAATTGCAAATTTCTCGTACTCTAGGTAAGTATTTAGTTGGTGGCGTAATATATACTATTAAAATATTTTATGATTGTAATGAACGTACTCTTTAGGTAACATAATCAAATACTATAAAGCAACTTTAAATAAAACTTATATATTTTTACATTAAATTTACATTTACATAATAAGATTATGTTATCTATAAATGAAGGAAAAGAATGAAAAATTCTACTACATTCAAGCGTTTACAAAAAGTCGTAATGGCTTCAACGCTTTTATCAATAGCGGCATCAGGTGTAACAAACCTAAATGCAGCAGACTGGTTGATGTTACAGGGATCACAACCAGAGTTCGTAGCGCCTAAAGGGGTTTCAGTACCATACAGAAGTAAAAAACCAAAACTATGGGGTTTTATTCAAACTAACTATAAAAGTGATGGGGGAACAGTAGCTGTTAGTAATCAAAGGCTTAATCCTGCAGGGGTTCCAGTTGGCCCTCCAGGCGGAAGAACGCTTACTCCATTTGTAAAGCTTAATCCAGACCTTAAAGACACATCAGGTTTTAATGTATTCCGCGCAAGAATCGCTTTACGTGGTATGGCAGATAATAATAACCTTATTAACTACTTTTTTATGACAGAATTTGCAAACAATGCTATTAACAACTTAGTTGGACATAGAAATGTTGCTACGTATTTTTCAGATGCATCTATCACTCTTAAGCATATTCCTTATGCTAAGTTACGTGTAGGTATGTTTAAGACTCCAGGTTCAGAAGAAGGTCTTCAGGCTGTTTTCGTTTCGCCATATATTGAATTTACTTCAATGTCTAACCAACAGCTTCTTGAAAGAAAAGTCTTAAATGTTAAAAAAGCAAGACCATGGGAACAAGGTGGTAGATCTGCGACACTAAACTATATCAGTACAAGTATTGACGAGCCTATTGGTGCCTTTAGAGATACAGGTGCTCAAATCTTTGATACTATTGATGTAGCGGATGATTTATCTTTGACATATGCTTATATGTACGGTAATGGAAATGGTATTTCTATGAAGTCATCTGATGCAAGAGCTACACATTATGGTTATTTAGCACTTGAAAATCATTTTACGCACAACAGAGGATATTATCACCAGTCGTTTAAGATGTTTACATGGATTCAAGATGGTAAACGTCCTCTTGATGTAGCAAGAACTGATGCAACAACAGGTGCCGTAACTACTACTACAGAAGACTTTAAGAGACTTCGTTATGGTGTTGGTATGACGTATTATCGTAAGGGTCTTCGTTTTGAAGCAGAATACATGGCTGCTCAAGGTATGATTTTTAACGGTGCAAAAGACGTTAATACAGACTCTGTAGGTGAAGACTGGCAGTTTGCTTACGCGGTTGGTAATGAAAATAAAGCTGATGGTGGATATGTGAACCTTCAGTATGAAATTATGCCAAAGAAATTTGAATTTTTTGTACGATATGATGTAATGGATCGTTTATCAAATGATAAAGTTTTACGTCGTAAGTTCAAAACAACAACACTAGGTTGTTCATACCGTTTCAGAGGGGCAACACGTCTTGATTTCAACTACTTGATTAAAGACATTAAAGCACCAGGTAACGCAGCAGCTAGAAAAGTACTTGAAAACGTGGGTAACCGCTTTGCAGTTCAATTCACAGCAGCATTTTAGAAAGGAAAATAGATGAATATTAAAAAATCAATATTAGCATTAGTAGCAACGCTACTAATGGTGATTGTACCAGTAAGTGCGTCCGCAAAGGACAATAGTGATCCAGTTAAAGTGGTATATCCATTAGACTTCCCAGATGTTAAGCGTGTTCACTTTATGTTAAACACACTAAACAATCTTGTTAAGCATTATCAAAAAAATCTAATTGACTATGAAATTAGTATTGTTGTATATGGTCCAGGCCTTCAATATGCAATGCATAATTTTGCAGATACAGGTTTTGTTGGTAAGCCTTATTTAACCCACGGTGGGCCTGTTGGAAACGGAACTCAAGGCCGTATTCATGCATTAAAGCAATTAGCAGGTGACAGTTTAAATATCTATTTATTTAAAAATACAA
>NZ_JAEMVE010000067.1 GCF_029216045.1 Sulfurimonas sp. MAG313
CGCAAATCACGACCTAACCTTATTCGTTATATTGCTGAACTTCATGGTGTTTACCCCAATTTACAATACCTGCGGTTGAAATGTAAGCCCACCAGAAAAAGCTTGCAGCGCCAGCAGTCGTGAATTTTTGGCACCATTGATTGCTGCCTTTTTATGGCCGCTACCCTTAGGGGCACGCGCTGGAAAAAATAATAACTTTTTTGGTGTTGCGTCTTTCTGTTTTAGCGTGTGCCTGCCTAAAAGTTTTCAGGGGTACACGGTGCTATTTAGTTGCGTAGCCGTTTTAAGATTGGCAACCAGCTTGCTGCTGCAAAGAACTATTGCAGCAACGAAACATAAAATGAATTTTTAATTCTTTTACAATATAACGTCGCCAATCACTGGAATTTTGTGGAGCGATAGCGGAACAAAATTTCCATGTGCATTGGTTTTGTTAGGATTTGTATGGGTTGGTGTAGCCTTTAAGTTTCGCAATTATTCTGTCTTTACTCTCTTGCGGATATCTATACAAATCTTTTTCTATAGCTCTTAATGCACTATCAATATCACCATTTAGAGCAAATAGCGATGCTTTATATCTATTTAATGTTCTTTGTGATAGATGCCTTTTTTTAATTATTTTCTCAAGCTTATCTATCCCTTCCTTCAACACATCTTGGTCATGATACTTTAAAGCAATATCACATTTCGCTAGCAATGGATAATGATTTTCTGGGTATTTTTTTATACAATCATTTATTTTATCAAGAGACAATATCTTATTATTTTCCACTCTCGAATCATAAAGTGCATCCGCTATGTCGGCCATTTCATTTGACTGCTCTGAATCAATTGATCTTAAATTGATAATTAGTTTTTTTAGTTGGTTACCATGATTTTCGGGGGTTTCTGAATTTATTAAACAATTGAAATATGCTTGGGTATGAAACTGATTTCCACGATGCTCTTCATAGTTTCTTTTTGCATAATCTAAAGCTTTGTCATATTCCTCCAATTGCACATATACCTGTACGATTTCACGTTTACATCTAGCGCCTACATATCGAGCATTAACAATTTTATTAAACCTATCTAGAGCTTCTTGATAACGGCCAGAAAGTCTGTAGTAAAACCCAAGTAAGAATGAGTGTTCATCTCCTTTTATTTTCTGTACTTCCTGTAGCATTCGATCATCTTTCTTCTTTGCAAGAGCAAGGCACAAATAATACCTAATATCTTGTAATACACCTGAACTTAAAGTGTTTTCTTTTTGAAGTATAATGTCTGCTAGCTCGATAATACGTTCCGAATTCCCTTTGTTATAATATAAATCCTTCATGCACCGTATATAATGAGAAGGTATTAACAGTTTTTCATCAACTTTTTTTCCTTCTTTTAACATCTCTTTTAAGGTGAATATATACTCTGAAGAGTCCCTTTCAAAAATATCATCACTTTGTGCAATATTTTCGACTTGCTGCTTTATAGCATTATTAAACGTATCATTTACGTGTAGTCTATTTCGCTTGATATAGTCTCTAATAATATCATTAAGCCTCATTATTTCTCCGTCAATACCTATAAGCTCAACGATACATTCTGAAGCAAGTTTTTCAAGTATAGGATAGTATTTTTCCTCAGGGACTATTGAAAAGATAAAGTCTAATGATATTACTTCAAACTGAGCTAATAACCGTATGAAATCCAATTCTATTTCAGAGTTTTCATATTGCCTTAGCAGTACAGCTGCTTTATCGCTATTATATTCTGTAAGAATAGGTAACTTGTCTGATATGGATGAAATATTATCGTCTCTAACCAAATCTACTGCATACATTACTTGATCAGGAAACCCAAATAGCAAATTGTATATATCATTAAAACTATTCGAATCCAAACTTACTTTATATAAATCAAGTAGTTGACTTAAAAGACGTTTTCTTTCACTTGGATTAAGTTCGTTTAGCTCAATAAAATAGTATTTATCATTTCTTGGTCTGCTTTTAAAATGAACTTTATATCGGGAGGCTAAACAAAAAACAGGAAGCATACTTCCGTTATAAGTATCGATTGTTTCTAAGAACCAATCAGTTATTTCTCTCTTATAATTTACCAAGCACCCTTCATCGACTAAAAATATTATTTCTTTTGATTCATAACTTGACTTCATTATCTTATGGATTATAAATATTTTTTCCTTAATAGATTTGCTAGTAAGAGAAAGAACCTCTTTCCCTAAGTCTAAAAGGCCTAAGTCATTTAACTTTAATATGAAATCTTCGATTGATACATCACGGTCTAAAACTACTGCCGATGGTTTGTGCTGTGAATCTGTAATATTTGTTTTGAACAGTGCTCGATTTAGAAATGTACGTCGGCCTACACCCGGCATTCCTGAAGCAATAACTACCGTCGGTTTTTTTCTATCAAAATCATGAATTCTTTCCTCGAATTCTTCTTGCTTATCATTTCTACCAACAAATATATTTTGTCTTTTCTTAAGTTCTGGGTGTTTTGACCAACTTAATTCTCTAAGCTTTCTGTGTATTCTTCTAGCTGCAACTTGTGCACGTTTTATAGGCTTTAAATTATAATTATCACGAAGCCACTGCGGTATTCTTTGGTCATCATAAGTGAGTCCGTCTTCAATGATTATTGGAAACACTTTGTTTATTTCATCCAAATCTAGCTTTATTTTAGCTTCAGATATTTCTTTTCTTACCCATTCTGACATTAAAGCATTTTCTGAAAGAAACAATACAAAAATTTCGGTTACCCCAAGCCCTTTTACTATTTCATCTAGTGGCTTTTCGCCTTCTTCAAAGGTAAATTCGTCATATATAATATTATCTTTTCCGAGCCAATCGGCTACCTTCCTAACATAAAAACCCTTGTCTTTGCTTGAATGAGATAAGAATGCTTTTATCATAAGTTATCCATGTTGATTATTTTATATCCTAACAGTCTGTTAAGTAGGCAAGTTGCCTACTTAACATTATTATATGGAATCCATCTAGTTTTTCGAACATGACTTTAAGAACTCCCTGTAAGTATTTGTTTTATTTATAAACTTATTGTTTATCTGAGTCAATCTAAATAATTAAGTAGGCAAATTGCCTACTTAATTATTCTCGATTTGTTCTATACTGTTGGTGCGTAGAAAAAAGGGGTCTACCATTGTATTTGTAAGTGACAATCGTGGCAAACCAAGTTATCTTTAACTACGACAAGGGTGTGGCTCTTGGGGTCTGTTTACAGTACTTCGACTTGAAATGCCGCCCTTGTCATCTACATCATCCATTTGCA
>NZ_JAEMVE010000068.1 GCF_029216045.1 Sulfurimonas sp. MAG313
AAAAATACCAATTCCAAATACTTTTTCTAAAATAGCTAGTACTAGTGTAATACCTACAACTGGTGTTGCAAGAAGTTGAATCCATGCTGTTGCATATATCCCCCCATACAAAGAGTGGCATTTTAAAGAAATCCATACCTGGAGCACGTAAACGGTGAATTGTTACAAGAAAGTTAAGACCTGTAAGAATAGACGCCATACCAAGAATAAATGCAGCAACAAGAGTCATAATAACGTTTGTACCTGTATTTAATGAATATGGAGCATAAAAAGTCCAACCTGTATCAGCAAAACCATCTCCAACCCAAAGAGAAGAAACTGCAACCACACATCCTAAGATGTATAACCAGAATGTAAACCAGTTAAGACGTGGAAAAGAAACATCTTTTGCACCAATCATAAGTGGCATAACAAAGTTTCCAAAAATAGCTGGGATACCAGGAATAATGAAAAGGAAAACCATGATTACACCATGAAGCGTAAACGCTTGGTTGAACATGTCTCCATCCATATATTGTGCACCAGGTGCAAGAAGTTCTAATCTCATAGCAAATGCTGTTGCAACTGCGATGAAAAAGAATGTGAACATTACAGCTGCATACATAATACCGATACGTTTATGATCGATAGTAAGAAGCCACTGCATAATTGTGCTTTTAGGATGTCCTATAGCACAGTGCGTTTCGTCGAAATAAGTTTTTACTTTTTCACTCATTTTACTCTCCTAAATTTTACGACCTTATACAAAGTCGTATGCTTTAAGCTTATTGATATAAGCCTTTTAACTAAGATTTATATTAAGATCTCCCCTCAATACAAACCTGACCCATGTTTACCTCTAAAACATTGGGCACCGATAAAAACTCTACTTTAAGTTCTTAAGGGTGACCAACATATACAAGACAGCAAAAACAAAGGGTTAAAATAACCACTTGTTTTAACTGTCTAATTAACCCTAAGGTTAATTAGTCTTTTTTCTCTCTTGGTTCAGGTTTATCATTATGTCTATCATCTTCTTTTCTACCTAATCTAATTAAGTATATAAAGAAACCAAAGACAATCGTAAGCATTACAGTTGCTGCAACCTTTTCCCAAACAAAGATGTATTTTTTTCCTTGAGCGTCATATTCGAAACAAAACAGAAGACCCTTAGCAATAGTAGGACCCACTTTACCTTCAGATGCTTCTAATAAAGCCATCTTAACATCAAATGGAAGTTGATCAACACCATTTAAATAGCGTGTAATCTTTCCTTCGGGTGAAAGAATGATAAGTGCTGCTGGATGAAGGTAATCTACCTTACCTACATGATTGACAACTTTTTCATACTTAAAACCAACATAATCTGCTAGAACAGCTGTTGAATTTCCATCAGAAATTAAAAAGTGCCAAGCATCTTGAACAAAAGGTCTTCCCATAGAAGCTAAATGCGTTTTACGCTTTGCTGCTGCTAACGGTGGCGTTTCGTTTTCTGCAAAACTCATCGTTAGAACTTTGTAATCTGTATTTTCTGAAAGGTCAAGTTTATCAAGTGTTTTAGCTAATTCATCTAATTGTGGTGTACATATCCCCGCACATCTAAAGTAATTTAAAGTGATTATTGTTGGTTTCCCCGCCATCATTTTCTTTAATGTTACTGTTTTGTTATTTTCATCAAAGAAAGTGATGTCTAAAGGAACATACTCCCCAAGTTTTTCTTGAATTCCCAAATCGCTTTCAGCATTCAGAGAAACAAGCATTAATAAAATTAAAAATATATTTTTCATTTTTTCCCATTCTTATTGTAATTTTTTTGATTTTATGATTTTAGATGTTCTTTGCTTAAGAGAGTGTTAAGTCATTTGTTTTATTTATGCGTATAAACTTAACTTGTATTTATAATTATTATAATATAATATTAATGTTACTTTTTGTAATTATTAATATTTTTTATACTGTTTTATTTCTTTAATATTATCACTTTATTTCACAAGTCTTTAAATAAGGCTTATACACGGCAAGTATAATACAGAAAACTCCTAATTAAGGTGTTAAATAGTATATTATTTACATTAAATACTTCTAAATTAGAGATATTTATTCCAATTATTTTTAAATTTTTTGCACTTATTTTTATTCAATTTTCTTCTATAATCGTTAAAATAATTTCATTAATTTGCAGTGATTATGTTTCATTTTTACATACTCTATATCTTTATAGAGTTATTTTATTTAATAATACTAGATTATAGTATATTTAGATTTTTGATTTCTTCCCAACTAGTTATTTTTTTTAAGCTTTAATTAAAATTTTATTTGGGTTCGTCGTATTATCTTATAAATTCTGTTTTGAATATAATTAAGTTATGAAGAAGTAAAGGTGAAGGATGGTGTCAAGAGGGGGACTTGAACCCCCGACCCCCGGCTTATGAGACCAGTGCTCTAACCAGCTGAGCTACCGTGACATCCGTTTGTTAGGTCGGAATTATATAGAATTAATACTTATGCTTTCCTAAAAGTAACTAAATACACCTATTTTTTTATAAACTTCACTAATTATTCTAATAAATTGACATGTGAATAGTAATGATGTAGAATTCTGCCTATATATAGAAGGGCTAGCCCCTTTCTCTAAAAACAAAGGATTTTTATGAATTTTCAACCTCTTGGTGAACGTGTCTTAGTTGAACGCGTGGAAGAAGCTAAAACAACCGCTTCAGGAATATATATTCCAGACTCTGCAAAAGAGAAGCCTTCACAAGGAAAAGTACTTGCAGTAAGTGATGAAGTAAAAAATGTAAGTATCAATGACACAGTAGTGTTTGGTAAGTATGCAGGTTCTGAACTCATCCTTGAGGGAACTACCTACCTAGTAATAGAAACAGATGACCTTCTTGGCATCATTAAATAATAACTCTACATATATTAAGGATATATAAATGGCAAAAGAAATAATTTTTTCAGACCAAGCAAGAACTAAATTAGCATCAGGTGTTCAAAAACTAGCTGATGCAGTAAAAGTAACTATGGGACCAAGAGGACGTAATGTATTAATACAAAAAAGTTTTGGTGCCCCTACTCTAACCAAAGATGGTGTTTCTGTTGCAAGAGAAATCGAACTCAAAGATACTTTAGAAAACATGGGTGCTCAACTTGTTAAAGAAGTAGCTTCTAAAACTGCTGATGAAGCAGGTGATGGAACTACAACCGCTACTATACTTGCTAATGCTATTTATCAAGAAGGTCTTAGAAACATTACTGCGGGAGCCAATCCTGTTGAAGTTAAACGAGGAATGGACAAGGCAACAGCATCTATCTTAATAGAGCTAAAAAAAGCGTCTAAGAGCGTTGGTGGAAAAAATGAGATAGCTCAAGTAGCTTCTATTTCTGCTAACTCAGACACTACTATTGGTGATATGATTGCTGAAGCTATGGATAAGGTTGGTCAAGATGGTGTTATCACTGTTGAAGAGGCTAAGGGAATTAATGATGAGTTAGAAGTAGTTGAAGGTATGCAGTTTGACAGAGGTTATTTATCTCCTTATTTTATTACTAATACTGAAAAAATGACAGCTGAGATTGAGCAACCATTTATTCTTTTATTTGATTCAAAAATTTCTAATCTTAAAGACCTACTCCCCGTTCTTGAAGAAGTTCAAAAGACAAATAGACCTTTACTTATTATTGCAGAAGATGTAGATGGAGAAGCCTTAGCTACTTTAGTTGTCAATAAGATGCGTGGTGTTTTAAATATTTCTGCTGTTAAGGCTCCTGGGTTTGGAGATAGAAGAAAAGCAATGTTACAAGATATTGGTGTTCTTACAGGTGGACAGGTTGTATCTGAAGAGGTAGGGCGTACACTTGAAACAACTACAATCGCTGATCTTGGTCAAGCGGCCAGAGTTGTTATAGACAAAGACAACACTGTCATTGTTGATGGTGCAGGCGAAAAGGCTCATGTTACCGCTAGAATTGCAGAAATCAAGGTTCAACTTGAGGCAACGACTTCTGAGTATGACAAAGAAAAACTTCAAGAACGTCTTGCAAAACTTTCAGGCGGGGTAGCCGTACTTAAAGTAGGCGCAGCAACTGAAACTGAAATGAAAGAAAAAAAAGACCGTGTTGATGATGCACTTTCTGCTACTAAGGCAGCGGTTGAAGAAGGTATTGTTATTGGTGGTGGTGCGGCACTTATTCGCGCAGCCGCTAAGATTGATATTTCTCATTTAGAGCATGATCAAAAAAATTGGTGCTGAAATCATTTTAAGAGCTATCAAGGCACCCATGAAACAAATCGCTGAAAATGCAGGTTATGACGCCGGTGTAGTGGTTAATACTATTGAAAAATCAGACTCACAAACTATAGGTTTCAACGCAGCTACAGGTGAATATGTAGATATGTTTGAAGCAGGTATTATTGATCCATTTAAGGTTGAAAGAGTTGCCTTAACAAACGCAACTTCAGTAGCCGCAATGCTTCTTACAACAGAAGCTGCTATCTTTGACGCTAAAGAAGAAAACCCAGCACCAATGCCAGATATGGGTGGCATGGGTGGAATGGGCGGTATGCCAGGAATGTAAAAAGACATAGTTCTTTTTCAAGAGAACATCCTTTCCTTCAGATAGAAAAAAGCCTTAGTGCTTTTTTCTTCTTTTAAGCTGACATAATAAAACTTACATATTTTTCTATTTAACATCTTAATACTTGAGCATTCATTTCATTCTTCATTAAAGTGTCATCTCAAAAAAAAACTGTACAATACTTTAAGTATATACTTAGGGAAAATCATGAAAAAAATATTATTTATTGCTTTATTAACATTTACAACATTAGCACAATCACAAAGTTTTGATAGCTTTGTTGGTGTACAAGCAGGTAGTACCAATTTACAAATTAATAACTTTAGTGCACAAAGAGGTGCAAGTTATGGATTACGTCTTGGATTTATTAAAGATACAGGACGCGTTTATCTTAGCGTAGAAAATGCGGGCTTAGATAATGCAGATCTTCTTTCTGTGGCTCTTAACTTTGATGCTATTACTCCAAGACCTTACCGTTTTAATGATTCTTTTGCCCTTCGAGGCTTTGTTGGTGCTCAAGCAGGTGCAAGCTTTATAACACCAAATACCTTTAAAAACGATGAGGGTATTATGGGTGGTGGACAAGCGGGTATCTTGTTTGACTTTCCAGCACAAATCACTATAGAACTTGGGTACAAAGGCACATGGACTGCTGCTAAGTATGCAAATAGCGGTATTAAAAACTATCAAAATTTCTACCTTGCCTTTGACTATACTTTTTAAGTTTAAAGCTAGGTTTTTCAACTAAGCCTTTATTAGACTTCTCACGCTATAATTTCATAATTAATTTTTTAAGGATTTTCATGCTTGTAGCTCCAAGTATTTTATCAGCTGATTTTGGAAATTTAGCCCGTGATGTAAAAGCCATTTGTGATTCAGGATGTGATCTTGTTCATGTTGATGTTATGGATGGTCACTTTGTACCCAATCTTACTCTTGGACCTGTCGTAGTAAGCGCTGTTGCTAAAGCAGCTACTAAGCCCTTAGATGTGCACCTTATGGTTGAGAACAATACTTTTTTTGTAGATCTATTTGCTCCTTTAAAACCAGGATATATCACCTTTCATATGGAAGAAGAGAAAAACCCTCACCGTTTAGTTCAATACATTAGAGAACTCGGTATTAAACCTGGTGTTGTTTTAAATCCACATACCCCTGCTGAATCCGTTGAATATCTTCTAGCTGATTTAGATATGGTTCTTGTTATGAGTGTTAATCCTGGTTTTGGTGGTCAAAAGTTCATCCCTAATATTGTAGAGAAAATCAAACGCCTCGCGGCACTAAGAGATAAAATCAACCCTAAGTGTCTCATTGAAATTGACGGTGGTGTTAATGCAGATAACATTGAGATGCTACGTGACGCTGGCGTTGATGTTTGTGTTGCTGGTTCGTATGTATTTAAACATGAATCCTATAAAACTGCTATTGAGAATTTAAAAGTTTAGTTGTGAGAGTTAAAATTTGTGGAATCACGACCTTAGAAGATGCACAAGCTAGTATTAAAGCAGGAGCTCAGGCTCTTGGATTTGTATTTTATGAAAAATCTCCTCGTTATATTTCGGCTCTAAATGCTAAAAAAATCATTAATGAGCTCCCCCCATTTGTAGAAAAAGTTGGTCTCTTTGTTAATGTTGATGCCCACACTATAAATACAATTTCAAAAGCATCAGGCATTACACTTATTCAACTTCACTTTGATGTGGAACAAGAACTTTGTGAGGCTCTTGAATTACCTTATATCAAAGTTGTTCGAGCACAAAGTCCCCAAGACATAAAAGAAAATGAAAACACTTATCGTTTAGTGGATGCTTATTGTGAAAACTATGGGGGTATGGGAAAACGTCTTAACCTTCAATGGTTTAAGGATGTGGACTGTTCTAAAATCATCTTAGCCGGAGGTTTATCTGCTCAAAATATTAAAGAATGCCTTCCATATGGATTTTACGCACTAGATGTAAGCTCAGGTGTTGAACTGTCTAAGGGTGTTAAAGATTCTCAAAAAGTACAAGATTTTATAAATGCGGCTCAATGTTAGAAAAGTTTGAAAATGCTCTTTCTAAACAAGGTATCCCCCGTGCAAAATTGTTCAAACATCTAAGCAAAGAAGGTCATCCTGATTTTATTTTAGAACTTCTAAAGGCTCAAGGTTCACCCCTATATGAGCATCAAGGAAAGTTTATATATAAAACAGCTATTCAGCCCATTAGTCATGGTAAGTTTTGTATTATGGACATAGAAACAAATGGTTCAAAGCCTAGTAAGGGCGCGACTATTATTGAACTTGGCGCAGTCATTTATCAAGATGGAAAGATTATAGATACCTTTGAATCTTTTGCCCAATGTAATACAATTCCTATGAGTATTCAAGAACTTACGGGTATAAGCCTTGAGGATACATTAAATGCACCGACTTTAAAAGAAGTGATGTTTAAGTTTAGAGAATTTTTAGCGGATTGTGTCTTTGTTGCCCATGATGTAAAATTTGATTATAACTTTACTTCAGCCATGATGCAAAGAGTTGGACTTGAACCCTTACAAAACAGAAAACTCTGCACCTTTGCCTTAGCCCAAAGAAGTTTTAAGGCGCAGAGATATGGTCTAAAGTATTTAAATGCAAATCTTAAACTATACAGCGATGCCGATCATCATCGAGCCTTATCTGACGCTATTACTGCCTTAGAACTTATGAAATTATCCATGAAAACTCTCCCTAAAAAAGTCACAAGTGTCGAAGACTTAATATTATTTTCAAAAGAAGCACCTCGCTTACAAAAACAAAATACAAAAAGTAAAGAACCCTCAAAATAAAATTTAACATCTCTCTAGGCTTATAAGTTATTGTGGTAAGTTAGCACTTTAATCTAATACGAAGAGTTCAATCTTATTCTGTGTATTCTCCATGAGAAGTAAGTCTTTCATAACGCTTTTGCATACGTTCCTCTGAACTCATTGCATAAAGTTCTTCGACTGAGTTTAAAAAGTAGTCGCCTAAGGCCTTAGCCGCACCTTCTTTATCTCTATGTGCACCAATTAAGGGCTCGTCAATAACCGCATCTACTAAATCAAGTTCTAACAAGTCCGCTGATGTTATTTTTAAAGCCTTAGTTGCTGTTTCTACCTTAGTAGGATCATTCCATAAGATAGCAGAACATCCCTCAGGTGAGATAACAGAAAAGACAGAATAACGCATCATTGCAAGTCTATCTGCTACACCAATAGCAAGTGCTCCACCTGAACCACCCTCACCTATCACAATAGAAACCGTAGGGGTATCAAGTTCAGAAAGTTCAAGAAGGTTTCTGGCAATTGCTTCAGATTGATTTCTTTCTTCTGCGCCAAGACCAGGGTAAGCACCAGGAGTGTCTATAAGCATCAAAACTGGAATACCAAACTTTTCAGCCATTTTAGCGCATCTAAGAGCCTTTCTATAGCCTTCAGGATTAGGCATACCAAAGTTACGCTGTAGTTTATTTTTAGTACCACGACCCTTTTGCTCGCCTATTAACATAGTACGCTGAGTACCTATATAACCAAGATAACAAACGATAGCTTGGTCATCTGCAAAATGTCTATCTCCATGAATCTCATACTTATCTGTCATAAGTAAATTAACATAATCAATAGTATAAGGTCTATCTTGATGACGAGCTAGTTGAAGTTCTTGGAAAGGGGAAAGATTTGAATAGGTTTTTTTAACCTCTTTTTCTAAATCTTTTTGTAAGATTTCAGCAGCATGTTCATCATGACGAACCTCTGCTGAAATGATATCTTCTTGGATTTGCTTGATTTTTTGCTCAAAGCCTAAATAAGTAGCCAAAGAAGTCCTTTAGATTTTTTTGAAGATTACAACGCCGTTTGTTCCACCAAAACCAAACGAATTACTCATAATAACATCGATATCGGCCTTACGTGAAGCATTAGCAATGATATCTAAGTCACAGTTCTCATCTGGATTACTATGGTTAATCGTTGGAGGTAAGATACCATCACGCATTGCCATAATAGAAACAACCGCTTCAATTCCACCAGCAGCGCCAAGACAGTGACCTGTTTGACCCTTAGTAGAAGAAATCGGAGGACAGTTTTCTTTTCCGCCAAACAACTCTTTAAGAGCTGCTGTTTCGTTTTTATCATTTACCGGTGTTGACGTTCCATGAGCATTTACATAATCGATCTTCGGCTCACCTGCCATTTTATAAGCAGCTTTCATAGCGCGAAGTGGACCTTCTAATGTTGGTGTCGTGATATGATTTGCATCACCACTTTCACCAAAACCAATAAGCTCCGCATACATATGTGCACCACGAGCCTTAGCAGATTCATACTCTTCTAAAACAAGAGCCGCTCCACCCTCACCCATAACAAAACCATTACGCTCTGCGTCAAAAGGACGAGAAGCAGTTTTAGGGTCATCATTTCTAGTTGAAAGTGCCTTCATTGCATTGAAACCACCGATACCAACACCTGTAATGGCAGACTCAGCCGCAACTACTAGCATTTGATCCGCTCCATTACAAATAATTGTTTTAGCGGCTTCGCTGATACCATGAGTACCTGCTGCACACGCGGTTGCACATGAAAGGTTAGGACCTTTAATACCATGTTCAATGGTTACAAATCCACCAAGCATATTAATTAATGCTGAAGGAATGAAAAATGGAGATAAACGACGTGGACCACGATTTTCTAAGATAATAGAGTTCTTCTCAATAGCAGGAAGACCACCAATACCAGAAGCTGCTGATATACCAAAACGTTCTTTGTCCATATCTTCAGGAAGCTTAGCATCTGCCATCGCTTCTTGAGCTGCTTTTAGACCTAAATGAATAAATCTATCTGCTTTTTTAACTTCTTTTGGTGCCATAACAGTAGTTGGGTCAAAGTCTTTAACCTCACCTGCAATAGTAACACCATGACCTTCAGTATCATACAATGTAATCTGATCAATTCCACAAATACCATCACATATTGCTTTAAAAGCAGTCTCTTTGTCATTTCCTACTGCGGTAATCATTCCGATACCAGTTACTACAACTCTTCTCACATCTACTCCTGCGAATATGTTCTTATATTTGAATTCAATAAATTAAAGTATAAAAACATTTATTATGTTTAACAAAGGCCTAGACCTTCGTAAAGTGTATTAAGACTACTTGCTTTCGATATACGTAACTACATCTTGAACAGTTTGAATCTTTTCAGCTTCATCATCAGGAATTTCGATGTCGAATTTTTCTTCAAGTGCCATTACTAGCTCAACAACGTCCAGGCTGTCTGCTCCAAGATCTTCTACGAATTTCGCATCTTCTTTTACTTCATCAGCGCTTACGCTTAACTGCTCAACTACTACTTCTTTGATATCGTCTAAAAGTGCCATTATAGCTCCTAGGTGTTATTTTATGTCGAGAATTATATCACATAAAACTTAAACAGTAAAAAAATATCCAGTAAATTTAGCAAAGAATTTTAGAAGAAAGCGTTCAATCGCCTAAGAAAGATTAGAAGGAAAACAAAACATAAACCCAAAGGTTTATGCCATATTCATCCCGCCATTTACTTTTAGAACTTCTCCTGTAATGTAAGAAGAATGATCTGACAATAAAAAAGCCGTTGCTTCTGCCACTTCTGAAGGATTTCCAAAACGTCCCATAGGAATTTTTGCGGTGAAGGCATCTTTAATCTCACTTGAGAGTGCTTCTGTCATTTCTGTAGCAATAAAACCTGGAGTAATCGTGTTATATCGAATTCCTGAAGTCGCTGCTTCAATAGCAAAAGATTTAGTCATAGCAATCACCCCACCTTTTGAAGCTGCGTAATTAGTTTGACCTGCATTTCCTGTTTCACCCACTATAGAAGATATGTTGACGACTGCACCAAATTTCTTTTTACGCGCTGCCTTGAAAAATTCTCTACATCCTGTAAACACAGAGGTGAGATTGGCATTAATTACAGACATGAAATCTTCATTTTTCATGCGCATTGCTAGTTTATCATTAGTTATACCTGCATTATTCACAAGATAAGAAAGCTCACCATCTGCTAAAACAATCTCTTTCATCGCTGAAACGAAGGCAGTTTCATCGGATACATCAAAACCAATTACTTCTGCTTTTCCACCAGCTTCTATAATAGATGCCTTAACCGCATTTGCTTCTGCTTCGCCTGAACGGTAATTTACCCATACTTTTAGACCATACGATGCTAAACCTTTAGCTAATTCTGCTCCTATTCCTCTGCTTGCGCCTGTTACTAATACGTTTTTACCTGTGAATTTCATATAATTTTCCTTTTGATAGACAACTGGGTGTCTTGTTAAATGGGGACACAGCTTAAATTTTTAACGCGCCGCGTTTAAAAT
>NZ_JAEMVE010000010.1 GCF_029216045.1 Sulfurimonas sp. MAG313
AATAGTTAAATGCCAACTTAACCAAGGTGTTATATCAAACTCCTTATTAATAAAGAGGTTAGTTGTCTTATCTAAAATATCATAGTACCCTTTTCTATCAGCACTGATAGCTGTTGAAAACGTTTGGAGAAGATGCTTCTCTTATTCGTACGGGTAATGCCCCTACTAACTTCTCAATTATTAGAAATATTGCTATAAACGTACTTAGAAGAGAAAACTATATCAGTTTTAAACAGGCGATTCGTATGCTGGGTGGTGATATTAAAAAGCTTTGTAACTTATTAGAATGAATCATCCGTGTTACTCCTTTTAAAGTATTTGAAGCGGAACAAGACATGATAACGATGCAAAAGATGATGGAATTGTATGATCTCAAAGCAAAAATGAATCTTCTAAAATCTAAGGCAAACCTTGTGGAGCAAATCGAGGCAAACAAGATTCGAAAAGATATCATGCCACTTGAACAAGTACCTGAAATTGCAGAGTCTGTTTCACGTATGTTTAATGGAGCAAATCTAAGCTTTTATAATGACGCATCACAACTTATGTCAGGAGTAACGCCGATGATAGATATGGTGACCAGAGCTATGCAGTCTAATCCAAATATTAAGAAAGAAGATTAAAAGAGGTGTCATTAAAACATTCTTGAAATAGGGGGATATCCAATCTTCTGTATGTCTTAGTATAAGATATTATGAAGGATATGAGATTCATTAAAAATAGAAAATTCCTGAAGAGAAGAGTGGTTTAGAAATTTTATTCTCTAGCTATACGCAGGTCTTCTAGTTTCCAGCTATACTTTCCTGTGGAATTTAAGTTCAAAAAAGCTACAAATATAGCTACGATATTTGTAGACATTCTTGAGTGGAACTTATATATTTCTTTAAACATATCACTACTGTTTTCATTATAATACTTCAAATACATACCGGTATCCCCTAGGCTGATTGGAGCTCTTATAAGCTTATCCGTCTTTGTATACAGCACAAGTTTTCTAAAATATTCATACCTATCTTGATTAGAAAAAGACTTTATCATATAGTACCAATTTGGTGTTTTTTCCCAATCAGTTATTGTCTTTTTATGATCTTCGAAAAGTGCTATTTTAAACGAAAATATATAATCAAAATCATAATGAAAGTCCTCTCTTGAATAAAAGTTTTCTCTGTAACCAGAATAAGAAACCATATCCTGAAAAAAATACCTATCTATCCCAAACAAAATATTATTAATGTGTTTTGCACTTTTATTAGCTTTGTCTTCAAAAACATTTAGCTTGTACTTTTTAATAAAAAAATAATTTAGATTTGCTGTTATCCCAATAAATAAATCTTTTAATTCAAGATCAATAGCATCAAACCCTTCGTATAAAAAATCAAAAATACTATATTTAAGATAATTAAACAGCTGCTCCTCAGAAGGATATAACTTTTTATCTAAACGTGTCAGTTTTGCATACTTTTCTTTATTTTCTATCTCTAGTTGTTCTTGTGCTTCAATCATCTTTTTCCTTTAGAAGTGCCTTTTATAAATTCTATTATACAATCCTTTGCAGATTAATAAAAGTTCCTGTTTTAAGTATTTTAACGAAGGTCCTTTGGAGAGCTTTTATGACAAGGATTAGGATGTTTAAAGCAGATGTTAGGATATATAAGGGAACTTTGTTTATGGTCACTATGCTTTTAAAACTTATTATTATCCTTGTTGCCTCCTTAATAGTGAAACCGGGCATTGACTGGTAACAAAATCTGTCACGTATTCAAGTTAAACTCTAAGTAGTCAAAGGGAAGTAGCTAATACTCCATCCCCTTAACAAATAAATAAGAATAAAAAAGGATTATTATGGACGCATTTTGTATTGAGAACTTTATCAGATTAGATTTTGTACCTGGAGTAAAAAAAACAACACAAGAAAATATTATTACGTATAAAAAGATAGAAGTAGAGGACGATTTTTTTACAGATTTAACATCTGCTGGAGAGTTTGGACTTGATGAGGCAGGTTTTAAAGATGGAGGTAAGCACCTTTCAGGTTATCATACAATATATTTTAAAGATGAAGAATATTTTTCTATTATCAAAAAAAACTACAAAGAAATACATGTAGTTTTTGAGTTCTTAGAAAATCTTGCAAGAGATCTTCATTATGCTTCACATGGACAGTATTTTGCACTAGCCAATTACCAAGAAGTTTTTGAAAGTTATAAAGAAAGATTTCCTAAGTTAAGAGATCCTTTTTATTAAAATGTTATTATAAAGTATAAGTATTTAATAAATATAAATATTATTTAAGGATGACTAATGTCAAAAGCTCTATCTATTAGCAATAAAATCATGTCTTTAAAGGGGCGTATTTTAATTACCGACCTTGAAGACAACCTGTGTTACGACGCAAAAGGTAACTTCTCATTTTTTAGGAATAAAAAGTGGAGTGTAACTCAAGATGAAAATGAAGTTTTTTCTATAAGAAAAAAAGTATTCTCGTGGTCTCCTACCTATATGGTAAACAGTAAAATAGGAAACTTTTATTTAAAAAGAAAAACTTTGTCTTTAAAGCGAAAATATTTTGTACATGATGGAAAATACAAGGGTACAACGGCAGAGGGAAGCTTTTGGGATCAGAATTTCACATTACGTTCAAAAGAAAAAGTAATCGCTAAAGTAAATAGTAAATTATTTACTTTGCGAGATCGTCATGCGGTTGAGTTGGTAGATGAGACATCCGAAGCAGAGTTAATGACCGTTATATTCATGGTTATGAATCAATTAGAAAAAGCAAGAGAGGCCCAACAACAAAAACAAAAAAAGCTACAGCAACAAAAGTCTAAGAAGAAATAGAATGTCAGGTGACCTTTTTCAAGACCAGCACTCAGAAAAGGTTCAATATCATTAACCTTTTCAAGAACTACAGGATTAGTAATATTGTTTTCTATTAGATCTATTAAGTATGGAAAAAGAGATTACGTCCACTTGTTTTACTGGTCTTGAAATTTGGATATATTATAGTGGCGACTAACTATTTTTTTGACCCTACTGCTTAAAGGAGAATACTAATATATTGGCAGTAATAAGACCTGATATATATTTAAAAATTTGAGCTTCTCCTTTACACTCTTGGAGATCACTTTGTATTTGTAAAATAAAATTTGTGTTTAGGACAATGTAATTAAAGATTATTCCATTGACTTCAACTATTAAGGTATCTTTGTCCCGCGATATATTTAAGTGCATATGAGCTCCTTTTATTTTTCTAGCAGCAAAAGTAAATTTTTTTTCTCCTGTTTTTACATGCATAATACTTGCCCTTTACATCTATTACGCCACTAACTAAACAGTCAAAGAAAGAAAAGTGATTAGAGGTATGGATTTAGTGCATAAAGACTTGAAGGAGCTATGAATAGCTTCAAAAGTATTTAGGTGCTAAAGTCGTGCCTCTAATCGCTTCCCTTCGGGTGGCTTTCTTTTTGAATATCTCTACGTTAGATTACCTTGAAGCTACTAGTAGCTCCTTCAATAATCTGCCTTGATATATTCAAAAATAAAACCATTAGTTCTTTGACTGTTTAGTTAGTGGCGTAATAGCTCCTTCACGCATCCTCCTCATAATAATAGCAAACTTTCTTGTATCGCTGAGTGAGTATAGAGTTTTTAGAGGTGCCCTATAATTATTTTTTGGCTAGAATAAAAGTAAATCAAATAAAGCTTATGCTTTATCTATATTAGGAATTATTTATGAGTACATATATTGTTTTGGGTCTTATCGTCTTAGTGGTTTTTTATTTAGTGGCTATTTATAACAAGCTAGTGGCTTTGATAAATCAGTATAAAAATGGCTTTGCCCAAATTGAAGTACAGTTGAAACGTCGTTATGACCTTATCCCAAACCTTGTGGAAACGGCAAAGGGTTATTTGAAACATGAAAGTGAAACCTTAGAAAAAGTTATCGCCGCGCGTAATACAGCTGCTACGTCTTTAAAGAATGCTCAAGCAAATCCAACTGATCCTAAGGCAATTGCCTCATTAAATGGAGCGGAATCAGGACTTATGTCTGCTTTGGGTGGTTTTAATCTTGTGATGGAAGACTATCCTGAGCTTAAAGCAAATGAAAACATGATAAAACTGCATGAAGAACTGGCTACTACTGAAAACCGTATCGCATTTGCACGACAAGCTTATAATGATTTTGCAATGAACTACAACACCTACAGACAGTCTTTTCCAAATGTGGTTGTTGCGAATAACACGGGTCATATAAATGATGTGACCTTATTGGAGTTTGCGGATACTGCTGAGATTCAAGAAGCGGTTAACGTTTCTTTTTAAGGAAGGCTAGATGAACTTTTTTGAAGCACAGGCCCGCGCCAAAAAACATACTTTTATATATATTGTTCTTTTCGTAATAACCATGGGCGGATTAATAGTCTTGGCTAATCTTACTATAGCCTTGGCTTTGAGTATACTTGAAAATGAGTCCTTTATTCTGGCCTTAGGACAATTCTTAGATAAAACAACTCCAAAGACATGGTTGGCTTCTTCGTTATTTATTGGAGCTATTGTTCTTGTTGGAAGTTTATATAAGATTTTTTCAACTTTCTAGTGGTGGCGAGAGTGTTGCTATGGCGTTAGGCGGAATTAGAGTCAACCGAAATACAAAAGATAATCAAAAAAAACGTCTTTTAAATGTTGTTGAAGAGATGTCTATCGCCTCAGGTATTTCTGTGCCTCCAGTGTATCTTTTGCCTGAAAATTCTATTAATGCTTTTGCCGCTGGTCATACTACGGATGATGTTGCTATTGGTGTGACACAAGGTCTTATAGATACACTTAATCGTGAAGAGCTTCAAGGTGTTATCGCTCATGAATTTTCTCATATCTTTAATGGGGATATGAAAATAAATATGCGCCTTACCGGAGGACTTCATGGTGTTTTACTCATTGGACTAATTGGTGAAGGAATATTACGCGTTTTTAGTCGTAGTAGACATACTACGCATAGACGTTCAAGTTCAAAAGAAAATAACGGTGGAATTATAATCATTATGTTAGTGGGTGGTGCTTTTTATGTGATTGGTTTTTTAGGAAAGTTTATGGGGGGATGGATAAAGGCTATCATTAGTCGTAAACGTGAGTACCTTGCAGATGCGACAGCGGTGCAATATACACGCTATCCTGAAGGTATTGCAGGCGCTCTTAAAAAGATAGGTGCTCTAAGTTCTGGATCTACCTTGAATTCGGATGCGGCTACTACTCACTCTCATCTTTTCTTTGCCCAAGGGGTAAGTGGATTTTTTACTACGATGTTTTCTACCCATCCTCCCTTAGATAAACGTATTTTAGCAATAGAGCCTAGATGGAATGGTGTGTATCCAATACTTACACAAAATAGAGCCGAGAAAGAAAAAAGTCATTACTCCTCAAAAAATGAAAAAAAGAAGCAGAAGAAGGAAAAATTGTCTGCTATTATTTTAGCTCAAAGTGCCATACAAAGTATAGCCACCCCTAAGGATAAACATATTGACTTTGCTAAGCTTGTAGATGAAGAGCTTTCGAGCTTATTTGGTGACAGTATTGGCGATGCTTTAGGCGCCCAAGGTATTGTTTTTTCTTTATTAGCGCACCAAGATAAAGACATTTTAAACAGACAAAAGTCTATATTGTCTGTGGGCTTAGTAAAAGAATTAGAAAGTGCCTTAGAGAATAAAAAATCACTTAAAAGAGAACACTATTTAGAGCTTGTTCGTTTACTCATACCAACACTTAAATCCCTTTCATTAACACAATATAAAGCTTTTAAATCTTATATGACTCATTTTATTGAAATCGATAAAAAGGTATCAACTTTTGAATGGTGTTTACAACATATTTTACTAAGACCTTTGGATAGAAAATTCAATATCACTAAGCCAATAAAAATGCTTTATTCAAGTATTGATGCTGTAAAGAATGAAACTGAATTACTTTTATCTATGCTCTCTCAAATACAATATAAAGATGAGACTGAAGCCAAAAATACTTTTACAAAGGTGATGAAAGTTCAAGGTCTTCCTGCATTTGCTTATGTGAAAAAAGAACATATCAATTTTAAAACTTTCACTCAATCCGTACTTGCCTTAGAAAAAGCAAAATTCGGGGTTAAAAAACGTATACTCGAAATAATCTTAGCCATGATGATGGTAGATGAAAACCTCACTCTAAGAGAAAATGAGATGATCCAAACTATGGCTGAAATATTACAAGTTCCATTACCACCCTTGTCCGCATAAAGGTTAAATTATTTTGTAGGAGGCAGTTGTTTGGTATGTCTTTAAAGCTTAATTTTATAAGGTGCCTTTTAGGAAACAAAATATAGTATTAGTAATGAAAACTTTATAAACAAGGAAACTTATGAACGTACTTTCAAACCTTAGCATGAAATTTAAGCTTCTGCTTCTTTTTATCATCCCCTCTCTTGCTCTTTTATATCAGGTTGTCCATAGCATTGGGCTAAACCAAGAAATTGTTTCAGAAAACAAAGTGACAGAAAAGTATGTAAAACTATCTGTTTCTATGTCGGCTTTTGTGCATGAATCGCAAAAAGAACGTGGAATGACAGCTGCCTATGTAGGGAGTAAGGGTGAGAAATTTGTTTATGAGTTGCCTAAACAGCAGGGCTCAAGTGACATAAAATTAGCAGAGTTGAAAAACTCTATTGAAGCGATGAATGATATTTTAGAAGAAAGTGATTCACGTTTTAAAAGTATTTTAGAACAAGCAATGCAACAAACAAGTCAGTTGACTAGGCATCGAACTGAAGTTTCTGCTCTTAACATAGATAAATATACTGCTATAAGCTTTTACACCAAGATGAACCAGAAATTTTTAAATACTATTAGCGCCATAACAGAAGAATCTAGTAGTGCTAAAATTGTTGCAAGTTTGAGTTCTTTTGTTAGTTTTTTAAATGCCAAAGAAAAAATGGGAATAGAAAGAGCGGTTGGCACGAGTGCTTTTGCTACAAAAAACTTAAGTGAAAAGGATAAGAAAAAACTCATTTCACTTATCTCGCAACAAGATGCTTTTATGCAAAGTTTTAAAAATCTTGCATCAAAAGAGATACTATCCCTTATATCTGAAGTAGAAAACAATCCTATTGTTTCAAAAGTAGATACTCTTATTGAAATTTTATTTAACACTTCTTTGAACAATGATTTTAAAGGAATCAGTGGAACTGAATTTTTTTCTGCAATCACAGAAAAAATCGAACTAATGAAACATGTTGAAAACAGTATCGCCGAAATCCTCATAAAAGATATACAAGACATAAAATTAAATTCGCAAAATGCGTTAAATCTTACATTATTGATTAACCTTATAATCTTTGCTCTAGTCTTAACTCTTGGCTTTTTAATAAATAGCAATATTAGTAAAAATATAAAAACAATTGTTATGCACATGCAAGAACTTCATGCTACTAAAAATTTAACGTTAGTATGTCCTGTAGATTCACAAGATGAAATCGGACAGATTACAACACAGTTAAATGAGCTTATTTTATCCTTTCACACCTTAGTACATGAAACGAAAGAGTCTTCAAATGAAAATGCTGCAATTGCGCATGAGCTTTCAACAACAGCCATGGGAGTAGGAAATAATGTAGAAGAATCTGTTGATATCATTAAGATGGCAACACAAAAGGCCGATATAATAAAAGAAAAAATTACTGCTTCTATTGCTGATGCAATTGCTTCTAAAGAAGATGTTCTTAAAGCCAATGCAAATCTTGAAGAGGCGCGTAAAGACATTGTTAAACTTTCCACTGAGGTTCAAAACAGTGCTGAACGAGAAGTTGAACTTGCACAAAGAATGGAAGTCTTATCTACTGACGCTAGTCAAGTCAAAGAAGTACTTACTGTTATCTCTGATATTGCCGATCAAACTAATTTACTCGCATTAAATGCTGCTATTGAAGCCGCTAGAGCAGGAGAACATGGTCGTGGATTTGCTGTAGTTGCAGATGAAGTACGAAAATTAGCTGAACGGACCCAAAAGTCTTTAGCAGAGATTAATGCAACCATAAATATTATCGTTCAATCCGTGACAGACGCTTCGGGTACTATGAGTGAAAATGCAAGTGAAATTCAAAAATTAAGTCTTATTTCTGAAGAGGTTGAATCGAAAATAAATGAAACTGTTAAGATTGTTAATATTGCGGTAACCGTAACAGAAAGAACCGTTTCAGATTTTGAAGAGACTGCAAGTAATGTTAATATAGTTGTAGAAAAAGTAAATGAAATAAATAAATTATCCTCTAAAAATGCACGTAACGTTGAAGAAATTGCAGCAGCGGCGGAACATCTTAATAGTATGACAGACAACTTACACACTCAACTTGAGACCTTTGAAACCAAATAAATTAATTTTAATTGGAGCTTCTACGGGAGGTCCTGGTGAGATTGTTAAGATTATCAATGAACTGCCTATCTTACACGATACTTCCGTTATTGTTGCACAACATATGCCTGAAACATTTCTCATTAATTTTGCTAAATCATTGAAAAATAAAACAGCAAATCAGGTTTCTCTTGTAACAGATGGGATGAAACTGCTTAAAGCAAAGGTATATGTTCTTTCTAATAGTGCGCATATTCAAAATAACTCAGATCGGTTAACCTTTAAAAGCACTAAGGATAATTGTCATTATAACCCTGATATA
>NZ_JAEMVE010000001.1 GCF_029216045.1 Sulfurimonas sp. MAG313
GATGCTCTAAAAAGGTCATCTGCCTCTAGTATAACTGCTGTTGTCCCATACTATGGGTATGCAAGACAAGATAGAAAAGCAGCTCCTAGAGTTCCTATAACAGCGCGCCTTGTGGCGGATTTGATTGAAAAATCCGGGATTGATCGTGTGGTTACTATTGACTTACACGCGGGTCAAATTCAAGGCTTCTTTGATATCCCTGTGGATAATCTTTATGGCTCTATCATTTTTCAAGAATATGTTGAGTCTAAAAACCTTAAAAATCCTATCATAGCTAGTCCGGATATTGGTGGTGTTGCTAGAGCTCGTTATTTTGCAGAAAAGCTTGGTCTTGAAATGGTTATTATTGATAAACGTAGAGAAAAGGCGAATGAGTCTGAGGTTATGAATATCATTGGTGACGTTAAGGGTAAAGACGTAATTATGATTGATGATATGGTGGATACTGCAGGAACTATGGTTAAAGGTGCTGCTGCACTTAAGGCTAATGGAGCCACATCAGTTATGGCTTGTGCTACTCATGGTGTTCTTTCAGGTAAGGCCTATGATAATCTTAAAAATGGTGCCTTAGATGAGCTTTGTATTTCTAACTCTTTAGTGACGAAGCCTAGTGAAAAAATTAAAGTACTTTCAGTCGCTCCACTTTTTGGTGAAGTAATTCGTCGTGTCTATCATAATGAAAGTGTTAATTCATTATTTTCATAAACTATTAAAAGAGGTTCTACCTCTTTTGTCTTTTTATAAATATTTCATTTGAAGTGTTTATAAAAAGATAAACTCTTTATATAACTCCTAAGGATTTTTTTGAAAAACATTAGAAACTTTTCCATCATCGCACATATTGACCATGGTAAGTCTACTCTTGCTGATAGAATTATCCAAGAATGTGGCTCTGTTAGTGACCGTGAAATGGGCACTCAGATGATGGATACTATGGATATTGAACAAGAACGTGGGATTACTATAAAGGCGCAGTCGGTTCGTCTTAATTATACAAAAGATGGGGTTGAATATATTCTTAATCTTATAGATACTCCGGGGCATGTTGACTTTTCTTATGAGGTTTCTAAGTCTTTGGCTTCTTCAGATGGCGCGCTTTTAATTGTTGATGCGGCTCAAGGTGTTGAGGCTCAAACAATTGCTAATGTTTATATGGCCCTTGATAATGATTTAGAATTACTTCCTGTTATTAATAAGATTGACCTTCCTGCAGCGGATCCTATTAAAGTTGCTGAAGAGATTGAAACTTCTATTGGTATAGACGCTACGGATGCGCTTTTAGTTTCTGCTAAAAATGGGATTGGGATTAAAGAACTTCTTGATGCTATTGTTGATAGAGTTCCTGCCCCTTCAGGTGATCCAAGTGCGACTACTAAGGCAATTATTTATGATTCATGGTTTGATTCTTATCTGGGTTCACTTGCTTTAGTGCGTGTTTTTGATGGAAGCCTTAAAAAAGGGCAGATGGTTAAACTAATGTCCAATAATGAGACCCACGCTATCTTAGAGCTTATGTATCCTCACCCGCTTAAGAGACATAATACTAAGAGCATAGAATCCGGTGAAATTGGTATTGTTGTTCTTGGGCTTAAAGAAGTAGGTGTTATTAATGTTGGTGATACCATTACAGACGCTGCTAATCCTACAAAAGAATCTGTAGGAACGTATGAACCTGCTAAACCCTTTGTTTTCGCGGGTATGTACCCAATTGACACAGATAAATTTGAAGACTTACGTGACGCGCTTGATAAATTAAAGCTTAATGACTCTTCATTATCGTATGAACCAGAGACTTCTGTGGCCCTTGGTTTTGGTTTTAGAGTTGGTTTCCTTGGTATGCTTCATATGGAAGTTATTAAAGAAAGACTTGAGCGGGAATTTGATCTTGATTTAATTGCTACCGCGCCTTCTGTTGTTTATCATGTTTATTTAAATGATGGCACTAAGATAGATGTTCAAAATCCTTCAGAACTTCCTGAAGTAAATATGATAGAGCGTATAGAAGAGCCTTATGTTAAAGCAACGGTAATCACACCTACTGAGTACCTTGGGAATGTAATGAATCTTCTTGTAACGAAACGTGGGGTTCAAAATAAGATGGATTATCTTAATGAAGACCGTGTTCTTTTAGAATATGAAGTACCGATGAATGAGATTGTTGTTGGATTTTATGACACCTTAAAGTCTATTTCAAAGGGTTACGCAAGTTTTGATTATGACCCTACTGAATTCAAACTAGGCGACTTAGTTAAGCTTGATGTTAAAGTGGCAGGAGAAGTGGTGGATGCACTCTCTGTTATTGTACCTCGTACCTCTGCTGATTCACGTGGACGCTCTTTAGTGAAGAATATGAAAGAGATTGTTCCTAGACAATTATTTGAGGTTGCTATTCAAGCCTCACTTGGGTCTCGTGTTATTGCAAGAGAAACGATTAAGTCTATGGGTAAAAATGTTACGGCTAAGTGTTATGGTGGTGATATTACTCGTAAACGTAAGCTTCTTGATAAGCAGAAAAAAGGTAAAAAACGTATGAAGGCTATTGGTAAGGTTCAACTTCCTCAAGAAGCCTTTATGTCTGTTCTTAAAATGGACTAATTTATTTTTCAGGGAAGAAAAAAAAGGGAAGAAAACACATGTATAAAATTTTTATTCTTATAGGTGAAGTCGTCTCTTTTTTTGTTTTTATAAAGTAAAAATAATGCGTTGCATGGTATGTGAAGACCTTTCTTTTAAGCATATTTGTAAGACCTGTCAAAATGAACTACTTTCCCCCTCTTTTTATAAACGAAAATTACTTGGTAAAATACCTGTTTATTCTTTTTATAAATACCAAGATATTGAATCGCTTTTGTTAACGAAGCATACGGATTTAGGATATTATATTTATACAATTTTAGCTCAGAACTCTTTTAGTGCCTTTGCTCAAGGTTTTAAATATGAAAACAAGGTGTGTTCGCTTAGTGTGGATGATCATACTAAAAGTGGTTACTCTCACACCGCAATTTTAAACAAGCAATTAGAATCATCTTGTATCAAACCACGCTACGCAAAACTTAGAGCCTTGTCTTCTACCTCCTATTCAGGAAAAGATTATCAGTTTCGCTTACTTAATCCTCGTAACTTTCAGATGAAGACTTTTGAAGAAGAGGATGTGATTATCGTTGATGATATTATAACAACGGGTTTAACTCTTACTCAAGCCGTTCAAGAGGTTCAAAATCAAGGGAAAAATGTTCTATTTTGTCTTACCTTAGCGGATGCACGAAAATAATAAGTTTATTTTTTATAACAGTATCCTTAAGTATTTTAATGTGGTATGAATACTCTATTGTTAACCATCTCATGTTAAAATACCGTATAAAGACTAGTGGTCTTGTAAAGGTATAAATATGGCATACTCTAATGATGATATAGAAAGCACCTACGAGGCATTGACTCAAACGTCTAGTGAAACGAAAGTGTGGAATGCAAGATCGGTATATTTTGATAATGAAGTGGTTGAGTATCAAGGAAAGTCTTATATAGCCTTAGATAAAACTTGTGCTGAAGTCCCTGGACGCTCAAATAAATGGAAAGAATATATTGTTCAAGAAGATAAGTTGATTTATGAAACAGATACGGATTTATATGAAGATATTGATTATTCCCTTCAAAATAGAGAGACTATTAAAGCTAAGAATATTCCCGTAAATAAGACGTCTCTTCCTTCTAATAAAAAAGTTATGCCAAAGATGAATACTCCCCTTAAAACTGATAAAAAACCAATACAATTAAAAACACTTAAAGAACAAAAAGAAGAAAAATTAACGAGGGAAGAACCTAGGCTAGTCGAACGAAAGATGCAAGAACGTCCTAGTGAACAAAGTCTTGTGAATAGCATCTTGAAAACGATCGATTTCAAAAAGATTAAGGGGTTTAATGCAGATGACAACACCATCATAAAAAACTTAATCTTACCCCAAACTCAAGATGAATATAAATTGGTTTGGGAATCAAGCCATAAAGATATTATCTCCTCTAAAGGTGAGGTGAAAAGACCTATTGATGGACAAGATATAGCGGTTAATCTTAGCTTGACAGTGCATCTAAATAAGGTATCCTCAACACGGTTTTTCACCTTGTGGGTGAAGGCTTTAGAACAAGTTTTAAGTGATGAAGAATGTGTTAAATTAGTCTATGAAGCCTTATCATTTGAGCATATAAGAGGATTAAATGAAAAGGCTACCATGATAAGTTCTGACTTAGCCTTACTAACTCATGGATTACATGAAACACAAATTTTTTGGGCAAGTAGAAGTAGAGAACTTTTAGATGAATCTGGTCATTTCCATAAAAAAAATCTAAATAAAAATACTAAAATACGTTTATATGCCATTATTGTAAAAGGTAGTTTTGAAAAATTAAAGAGTTTTGATCTGACTCTGAAGGTTTAAAACCCAAACAAATCACTGTGCAGTAAGGAAAGAACTATGGTTACTTATGTACAGCGTAATTTAACAAATTAGAGATATGAACGATATTATGAGGAACTTGAAGTCTAAATGTGTTATTTTAAGCTTAATATATTTATAATTTTTTAGGGAAATATTTGCTTCCATTTTTAAACAAAAATAAAATTATCGGTCTCATTGATAAACAAACAGGTAGTGTCAAGGTTGTTGATAAGATGAATGTTCTTCTTACGCCTTCATATTACTGGATAAAACGATCATTTTTAGAGGTTAAACTAAGCTCTTCTGCACTTAAATATGCTCCTTCAATATTTGAAGGGATGCTGCCAGAAGGGGATTACGCTTATTATGTTGTGAAAGAAAAAAATGAGTTTGTTTTTTTCGCGTATAAACCAGATGAAATAATTTCTTCTTTAAAAGAAAAAGGGATAAATGGTTCGGACATTGCAGGTATTTATCTTGCAGAAAATGAGATGAAAGGGATAACAAGTCCTATTCTATGTAACCCTGATGAGGTGCTTGTTCTAGAAAATAATACTATCTTACAAGTAAAAAAATATTTAGTTAATGAAGAAAGTATAAAACGTGATTTAGACGATGTAAAACAACTTTCAAAACATAAAATAACCTTACACAAAAGTAGTGTCACCCACTCTGTAAAAGAATTAAAGCCTTTAATCGCAGTATTAAGTGTTTTAATACTTTTATATGCCACACAGATGTTTTTCACTTATTCTCAAAAACAAGAACTAGACAACAAACCTTCTGTTTTTCAAGAATATAAACTTCCCAATACCTTTGTTCAAAACAGTTCCATTGAAAAGAAATTGAGAAAAAGTTTTAAGGCACAAAAGTCTTTCAGAAAATTGGTGTTTGCTATTTTAAAACTTCCTTTGTCTCAGCGTCAACGTATTACGAGTCTCATTTATCAAAAAGAATCATTTCGAATCATTTTTGAAGCTGAAGATTATGCGCGTTTACGTGATGTAGGCTTGCATTTGAAAAAATCTCTGGGTCAATTAGTAAGTATTGAAATAAATAAAAATATAATGAAGGTGAAGATAAAATGATACGTTCAATTCACCCCCTTTATTTTGTAGCTTTTATGGGAACACTTCTTGTAATATTAATCTGGCAAAATACTATTATGAATGAGGCCATTGTTTACGAGCAGAGCGAAAGAGCGAATGCTCGTGTTATGGCTAAACGAATTATTGATTTGAAAAAACTTATGAAGACAGCCAATAAAACACAGATTGATAGGTTTTTAGATGGGGCATTGTTTGCTGGCGCAGAGCTCACTCATAGAGTAAAGTCAAATCGTTATATTATTGAAGCTAAAAATATGAGTGGTCGTCAACTTCAATCTTTTTTAAATCATATATTAAACCTTAGTGTTAAAGTGATGCAGTTAAAAGTAGACAGCAAAGATGAGAAACATGTGAGAGTCTACATGGAGATAAGTTTATGAAAAAAATAATGAAATTTTTTATCTATTTCATCCTTATGCTCGCCATTATTCTATTTTTTGTACCAAAGGTGAATGTATATTATCTTGCTGAAACCTTTATGAAGCAAAAAAATATTTATATTTCAGATGAAGATATTTATGATAACGGCTTTTCTTTAGAACTTGTTAATGCAAAAATATTTTTTGACAAGCTTGAACTTATGAAGATAGATACTATTAAATTTTCACCTTGGATTGTTTATAACAGTATCCGCCTTGATGTTATTGATATTAATGAGGGATTTTCCGATTTTTTACCGCGTGATCTTTCTTTTATAGAAGCGAAACATGTTTTTTATAATCCAACGCAGATTATGATTAGAGGTGAGAGTCAAGACAGTTCTCTTTTTGGTGAAATAGACTTTATAGAGCGCGTTGTGCGTCTTCACTTTCGTATTGGTGTTAAAAGTGAAAAGAAGTATAAAAACTTATTGAGTAAACTAACTAAAGAAGAAGGAGGATATTATTTTGAATATAAACTTTAATCGCCTATCCTTTATTTCTTATCTAGTGCGTTTTTTAATAATGGTTTTTATTGCAAAATCATTCTCCTTAGTGATGTGGTTTTATCTTCCAAAAGAGGGTGTTAACTCTGTTTCAAAAACGGACTTTGTTATGCCTTATATGCGTTATAGCGTAGATGACTTTAAGTTAAAAGTAAGTGAGCTTAAGGTGGTAGATAGAGCCAATGTTTTGTCCATTGATTCCATTATTTTAAAGGCCATTTACCTGATGGGTGAGGAAAGTTTCATTGTCGCAGCTCCTAAAAACAACATGGCTAAAAGTAAGACTATCTCTGAAGGAGATATTTTTGAAGGGTACACTTTAAAAAAGGTTTTTACAAATTATGTCATTTTTGAAAGATCGTTTAAACAATACAGACTTTATATTACTAAACCTAAGGAAGATAAGCGTTGGAAACAGGTTCAAAAAGCAGATGCTGGACCTCAAGAAGTACGACGTATCGCGTCTTCTGAAGTTAAAAAAGCCATCGCTAATCCTACAAACATTTGGAAAAATATTGGTTTAAGACCACACTCATCGGCAGGTAAACAAGATGGGTTTAAAGTCTCATTTGTAAGAAAAGGCACGGTTTTTGAAGCCTTGGGTCTTAAGGTGGGAGATGTCATTATCGGTGTTAATAATAAAGAATTGAAAAATAATGCTCAGGCCTTCAGCGCCTACCAAGAGTTGAAAAATACGAAGGCATTAAAACTAAGTATTAAAAGAGGGAATACCCCAATGGAGTTAGAATATGAAATTTATTAAAATATGTTTAATCTTACTGATTTTAGGATCAAGTCTATCTGCAACGATAGATAAAAATGAAGAAGTGTCTATTAATTTTAAAAATCTTAGCATTAATGAATTTGTAGACCTTATGTCTAAAATACTAAAGAAAAATATTCTCTTAACCCAACCTCTTGCAGGGAAGGTTGAATTTTATTCTGCTGCGCCTGTACGAAAGGGTGATATTACTAATATATTTATCTCAATCTTAGAATCTAAGGGCTTTACCCTTGTTGAAAATGGGGAGTTTTTACAAGTAGTGCGTTCGGCTGAAGCCTCAAAATATAATCTTAAAGTAGTAAGTACTTGGGGCAAGGCGGGAGATACGCAGACCATGATTACTCAACCTATACAAGTTAAGGGTGAAAATGTAGATCAAGTTGCAGCTAAAATTCGTCATTTAATCTCAAAGTCTGCGAAGCTTGTAACACTGAAAGAGTCCGGAGTTATGCTTTTATCGGATTATCCTCGAAATGTAGAAACTGTTAAAAAGGTTGTCAGGGAGATTCAAAGACAAAGAAAATTTGAAGTCGTGATTATTCCTATTAAAAATGCAAAAATTACGACGGTCTATCAAGAAATAACTGAAATTTCAAAAACAATCTTTAATCAAACTGTTCCTTCTGAAGTGGTTAAGGTTATGCAAAATACAGACCTAAATTCTCTTGTACTTGTAGGTAAAGAAAGTAATATTAAAAAACTAGCAAACTATATTAAGCGCTTAGATACGGACGCTCAAAATAATTCAGAAGGGGTAGAAATTATCGCCTTGAAAAATTCTGATGCGGCTAATGTTATGAAAACAATTGATCAAATCATTGCTAAGAAAAATTATCCTGATCCTGCCCTTAAGCCAGATATCTCTTTAAATGAAGAAATTAATTCTATTATTTTAATTGGGCCTGAAGTGTCTGTTAAGTCTTTGGTAAAGGTTATTGAAGTACTTGATAGAGAAAAATATCAGGTCTATGTAAAAGCTCGTATTATGTCTTTTGATAACAAAGATACTGAAACATTAGGTCTTAAGTATGGACTTGCGGGCTCGGTTGCTAATTCAAGTGGTATTTATAGTTTGGCTGCAAATTTTGGAAGTAAGGCTATAACAGAAAGTCTTATTGGCCAACTTACTTCAATTGTTACGGATGGAGGGGATGGGCTTGCTCTTGGTGCCGCCTTAGATTTTTTACAAAAAAATGGTGTTTCTAAAACAATATCAGAGCCTTCTATCTTATGTGTAAACAATATAGAGTCTTCTATTTATGTTGGTAGCACCTTGTCCTTTCAAACAGGAACGCTTACCAATGGAACTGGTGGGGCTATTGGTGGTTCTGCCGCTGTATCTAGTTCTTTTCAAAGAGAAGACGTTGGTCTAACGCTAAAGGTTAAACCCCGTGTTTCATCATCAGATAAGGTAACATTAGAGGTGTCTGCTATCTTAGAAAATGTACTTCCCAACTTAGATGTAAATGGTCAACCTGTAACGACGAAACAAGAAGTTACCACTCAAATAATTTTATCTCATGGTGAAACAATTGTTATTGGGGGACTTACTAAAGAAGAAGCGGGTTCAACTATAACGAAGGTTCCAATTTTAGGAGATATCCCACTGTTAGGATCTTTATTTACTCATACAGATGATTTAGTAACGAGTCAATCCATGGCGATAGTTATAACTCCTTATATTGTAACAAGCAGTGCTAGTTTGTCAAAGTTACAAAAAAATCTTGGTATCTTAGAAAAAGTTCAAGCCCAATATAATGCCGAAGTTTTTTCAGATATTGAAAAAGCAGCAGAAGACCGTTTAGGGGTACGAGGTGAAGATGATGAGAACTTTGAATCTATACCTGCCTTGGAAAATAGATAATGCTTCTTAAAGAGTTTTATCACGATACTAACTTACCTATGACCGAGGTAGAAGAAGTTGACTTCGATATTTCCTTGAAAAACCATCTTTTATTTACTACTATTGATGAAAAATTAGTGGTAGGTCTTAGCGAAGGACGTTTGGTTGAAAGTACAAATTACTTAAATAAATTAAGTATTGACGCGGATGTTATGATCTTAGATGATGTTTCATATGAAAGACTTTATAATAAATATCTTGAAATTAAAACAGATAGAGAAATTGCTTCTATGAAAGATGAGTCTCATGAAGATGATATAGATGAAGATGAACTGTCTTTAGATGAATTTTTAAGAACGTCTAGTGATATTTTAACTTCTGAAGAATCTGCTCCTATAATTAAATTTGTGAATGCACTTTTTTATCAAGCCGTGAAGAAAAAAGTTTCGGATATTCATATTGAAACACATGAACTAAAGGGTGAGGTTCGTTTTAGAAGCGATGGTGTTTTATATAAAAATGCAGACATGGAAAGAAAGGTTATTGACCTCGTTATTTCTCGTATAAAGGTTGTCTCAAACCTTGACATTTCTGAAAAACGTTTGCCTCAAGATGGCCGTACTCAGGTAAGAATTGCAGGTGAAAACATAGATGTTCGTGTCTCTGTTTTACCTACATTTTATGGAGAACGTGTTGTAATGCGTATATTGATGCAAGGCGATTCTATTCCCCCTCTAATTGAACTAGGCTTTAAAAAAAGCATGGTAAAACGTTTTGAAAAGGTATTAACATCGTCTCATGGTATTATCTTAGTGACGGGACCTACGGGTTCAGGTAAGACAACAACTCTTCACTCATTTCTACAATTTGTAGCGACTCCAGAAAAAAATATTATCACGGTTGAAGACCCGGTGGAATATAAGGCTACAAATATAAATCAGATTCA
>NZ_JAEMVE010000069.1 GCF_029216045.1 Sulfurimonas sp. MAG313
CATCAGGGAATAAACCTGCCATTCTAAGGGCGGTTACATTTTCGTCTTGTATCTTAACTGCTCCAAGTTCTGTCATAGCAGATATGATTTCTCTATAGTTAAGCGTTTGAGCTGACACTATATCTATATCCTCAGACACTCTATGGTTAATAAAACAAGAAAGAGCTGTTCCCCCTGTAAAGTATAGTTCTTGATTAAAAATAGAATTATTTTTAATCTTGTCTAAGGTTTTAATTACGTTAGCAGTCATTTATCATACCTGTAAGTTGTTTATACATGTTGTTTTGATTATATTTACCTTCTAGAGGTATATCCATGCCGTTAGTAGAAAGATAGCCCTTACTGTACATCTTCTTATACTTATCGTTTAGAACACTTTTTACGAGAGTCTTACCAAACTGTGTACATAACTGCTTAATGTCTTGTAGTTGCATGGTTGATAAATAATTGAAGATGATGGAATACACCTTCTGTTGGCTATTCTTATTGGTTTGCCAAAATAGATTATAGCTATAATCAGAAGGGCTGAATTCGATAGTATCATCAATATCTATGCCATTTATCTTCTCTTTTGCTTCTTTATAATCTATATTCTCTAGTAGTTGGTAAAGTCGTTGTCTATGCTTTTTCCAGTCTCTTAGCGTTCTATCTGGAACATCTAATAATTTACTAATTTCTTGTTGTGTCATGAGATATCCTATAATTACTCTTATTATAGGTGATATTCGCCTATTTGTCAAATAATTTATGAAAACAAACATCTACAAAGAGATGCAGGTGAATATTAATACTATACAATATTAAGTCTTGTGGTTTTTATATGCATGATATATTTAAAATTTCTCGCTTATAAATACACTATCGAAGTTGGAGGAAAGAATACCTTTTTTATTACTTGGGACAATATGGAATAAATGTGTATTCGCGAGAAATCTCTTTTAAAATTCTTTTTTCATTAGTCAGTTTTAAATTTTTTTCAACCATATATTATATACATAACCAAAGGAACAAGAATCTTTGGAAACCTATTAACAAGAGGATAGCCATGTTAACAGAATTACAAGAAGTTGAGTTTTTATATCTCCCTCCAGAGATATTTTATAAAATACTAAAAGGAAAATAAATGCTCCAGCTCCCCACAATAATTGCAGTCATAATTTCTGTCAGCACCGCTGTTAATGAAATCCTTGATTCCCAAGAAGAAAAATAGTCCATTAGTCTAACACTTTTCACAAAACAACCAAACATAAAAGGATCTACTATGTCAAAAATTCCACTTAATCAAGATGAACTTTTATCTCAAGCCCCTGCACTCTTCACAGAAAAACCACACTTTGAAGCAAGTGATAAATATTACTTCGTTTCCACAATAGATGTTATCAATGAAATTAAGTCCCTTAACTGGTATCCAACATCAGTACAGCAGTCATCTGTAAAAGATATTGATAAAAAAGGTCACCAACGTCATTTAGTACGCTTCAGACACTTCGATGATTTACTCAGTCCAAAAGAAAATGCAGTAGAACTACTTTTGTTTAACAGTCACGATAGAAGCACCGCTTTTAGTATCTCCGCAGGTATTTACCGTTTTGTCTGTGCTAACGGTTTAGTCATTGCAGATTCAGTATTTGAGTCTTACAAAATTAAACACATAGGCGATAGGTTTAATAATGTGCAAAACGCTATCAACAACATTACCGCCTTTAAGCCACAGCTAGAGCAAAAGATAAACACCTTTGAATCTATTCACCTCTCACAAGCTGAACAAGAATCATTTGCTCGTTCATCAATCCCCCTTAGATTTCACAAGCATTTGCAAGTAGACTTGAAAGACCTACTTACTCCACATAGAGAGGAAGACACAAAAGATGATCTCTACACAACGCTAAACGTCATCCAAGAAAACCTACTGCGTGGAAATATATCAGGAGTAAATAACTGAGCTTTCGCACCTTGAAAAGTGCTTAAAACTATTATCTACACGAGGCGTATCAAAGGTTTTATATAGCTCTTGACAAGCATTTTAGGTTATTTTAAATCCCTATAATAGGAGATTTAAAATAACCTAAAATGCTTGTCAAGACATATACAATAGACTTAACGAGTCCCGATCTCATAGGTATTTCATCTATATTCCTAGGTGCGAAAGCTCAGTAAATAATTGTATCTATCTGTAGCTGTCTAATAGTTTAATAATCCCTATTATAAAGGGTTTGTAAGTATTTGTATCTAGTTGTAGTTAGACTATATTGATATTTCTTTAATATCCGCAATAGCTTTGAAGCTTTTATACACCGATGAAACTAGATTTTTACGGTTTGTCTTAATCTTTTCATCGTCGACATTCACCATAACCTTATCAAAAAAGGCATCTAAGTGTGGCTTTAATGAAAATAAGGCATCTAAGTGTGCTTCAAAACTTTCATACTTTTTAGAAACAACTTCTGTATAAGCCTTATGTAAATTCTTTTCTGCTTCTTCTTCAAAAAGTTCTGTTGTAACAGATAGGTTTCCTTCCATATTTACATCTTTAGTAATATTAGCTACACGCTTAAAGGTAGAAAAACTTTCAGAGAAACTGTCCGAGCTAACTATAGTATGTAAGGCTTTAATTTTAGCATCAAGTACACATAAAGAAAGTTCATCAGCCGCTATTACCGCCTTAATGACAGAAGGATTAACCTTATAAAACTGGTTAATACGTTCTAAGATAAAACCTTGAAGTTTATCATAATCAAAGTCTTTATATTCACTTGAAAACATCTCTTTAATAGCAGATATGTCAAAATCAAATTTAAATTCATTGACAATACGAATAATTCCATTTACTGCTCTTCTTAAAGCAAAAGGATCACGTGAACCCGTTGGGATTTGTTCCACTGAGAACAGTCCAATAAGGGTATCAAGTTTAGTGGCTAACGCAAGTATAGCAGAGACCTTTGTTGTTGGAAGTTCAGGACTTTCACCCTTTGGAAGATATTGTTCTTTAATTGCTAAGGCAACATCTTCATCTTCATTTTGAGCCTGAGCGTAATATGTTCCCATAACACCTTGAAGGTCTGTAAATTCAAACACCATCTCAGACATCAAATCGGCCTTAGAAAGTTCAACACTACGTTCAACCTTCTTTTCATCAACTCCATAAGCCTTTGCAAGAATAAGCGCTATTTTCTTTTCTCTTTGTATCTTATCCAGTAATGAGCCAAGTCCTTTTATAAAGGTAACTTTTTCTAAACCATCATTAACAAGTCCTCTTTTTAAGTCATTATCATAAAAGAAAAGCCCATCGGCTAAACGTGGACGTAAAACTTTTTCATTTCCTTCTATCACCTTAGAGTAATCATTTGTTAAGGCATTAGACACAACCACAAACTTATTGGTTAATACAGTATCTTTAAAAACCGGAAAATACCGTTGATGTTCTTTCATAGAAGTGATAATAACTTCAGGAGGAAGACGCAAAAAAGCTTCATCAAAACTACCTAAAAGAGCCTTTGGATTTTCAGTAATGGCAACCACTTCATCTAAAAGTTCTTCATCTCTTTGAATAACAAGGTCATTATCCTTTTCTATCTGAGTAAAGTCTTCTAGTATATCTTGCTGTCTGTCTTCAGGAAAAAGAGACACAGCACCCTCTTTTAGCATCTCAAAATAAGCTTCGGCGCTAGGTACATCTTGCGCGTCAAAAGAGGCAATTCTATGTAAATATGTTGTTTTAGCTGAGGGAACACCATACAGTTGCGCTTCTACACTTTGATTTCCCATCATGACATTTAACCACCGAATAGGACGGATGAAGCTGTCACTTAAACTTCCCCAACGCATAGATTTTCCAAAGTTTAAGCTTTTCATAAACTCATTTATCATCTCATTTAAAAGTAGTTTAGATGCTTGTCCTTTAATCTCTTTTTTGAAATAAAGAACTTCTTTTCCACCTTTTTCATTTCGTCCAAGATCATCTACACTCACACCACATTTACGAGCAAAACCTTCACAAGCCTTAGTAGGTTTGCCTTCTTTATCAAAGGCAATAGCTACAGGTGCTCCAAAAAATTCTTCAACACTATCGGATTGTGAACTTTGAAATTCTCTATGCCATAAAACTAAACGGCGAGGTGTATAATAAAATTCAAATTCACATAAAAGAGATTTTTCTTCTAAAACTTTTGCCCATTTTTTTTCTATATTGTTAAGTTCTTTTAATAAAGGAACAGCAGGAAGTTCTTCCACACCGATTTCAATCAATAATGTTTGTGTCATCTATAAACCTTATAAGCTATAATAATTATCGCGATTTTAGCAAAGTTTTTGTTAAGGCAAGGTAAGCCGAAAGTGTAGTCATATCTAAGTTTTGGAGTTATCTGTGTACTTTAACAATGAAGACATTCCCTTAGGTAAGTAGATCTTGATTTTCAATCTCTTGAAACTTTTACATTTTTAAATAGTGGCATAGCTATCTTTTTAGAATTACAACAAAATCACTTTTTTATGTACTTGTGCTCAAGAAGGAAATTATATATTTTTGACACCATGGGTCCTGCGGCTTGTCCTCCATGTCCTCCATGCTCTACTAAGACGGTCACGATGTATTGAGGGTCTTTATAAGGCCCGTAGGTTGTAAACCATGCGTGTGAACGTTTCACATAGGCTAATTCATGTTCTTTTAAACGTTTTTTAGTCTTTTGAGAGATTCCAATAACCTGAGCAGTTCCTGTTTTGCCTGCAATTTTAACCTTAGAATTTAAATAATGTGTAGCTGTTCCCTTAGGATGATTACACACTTCCCACATCGCTCTTTGTATAAGAGGTAGTCGTTTTTTTTGTTTCTCATTTAAAACCTCTGTATATTCTGGCACAAAGAACTTTTCCCCTATATTTTTCACAAAATGTGGTTTTGAAATTTTTCCTGTGGCCATTAACGAAGTAAATTGAGCGATTTGCATAGGTGTTGTTAAAAAATATCCCTGCCCAATTGCAGAGTTTAAGGTTTCGCCTATATACCAAGGTTTTCCGTATTTATTCATTTTCCATTCTCTATTTGGAACGGTACCAAAATATTCATTAGGAAGGTCCACTCCCGTTTTTTTACCTAAGCCAAAACGAGTTAATTGTTTTGACATCTCAGCAATTCCAACACGTAAGCTTCCCTTATAAAAATATATATCACAAGATTGTCGTATGGCTTTAATAAGGTCTGTTTGTTTATGCCCCGCGTGTTTCCAGCAACGAAATTTTCTATGATTTTTTCCAAGAGTCATACTTCCTTGACAATCAAATTTTGTCCAAGGACTCATCTTAGTACTGCTGGCATACGCCAATCCTAATCCTGTTTTAATAGTAGAACCTGGTGGATACAGACCATTAACAACCTTGTTGGTAAAAGGCTTATCAAGATCATTTATAAGTTCTTGCCAACGAGGAACAGATATTCCCGATACAAAGGTATTTAAGTCATACTCTGGATACGAACCTGCAGCAAGGATTTCTCCATGAATATCCATAACGACTACGGCTCCAGCCTTATCTTTAAACAGCTCTTCTATGAGTTGCTGAAGTCTAAGATCTAGTGCTAAAATAATTTGCTGGTGTTCCGTAGGTGCCTTATGACTTAACTCTTGCATCTCTTCATTATAAGCACTCACCTTAATTTCTCTTTCTCCTGGTTGCCCTTGTAAAAAATCATTATAATATTTTTCTATACCACTTTTACCAGTGGAACCCGTAAGTTTAGCAATAGGATTAGTTTTCATATCTTTTTTATTTGCCTTAGCAACATATCCAATAATATGTGCTGCTAACTTTTTATTGGGATAGTAACGTTTAGGCGAAGGCAAAAGTTTGATATTTTCGTTTAAATTCATTTTAGAATACACAGGGATTGCATCTTCATAACTTATAAAATCAACAACATCTATAAAATGATGATTATAATAAGAATCTTTTTTAATATAAACTTTACGTAATTTATTAATATCTAAAAAATTAAGTGTTGATACAATTTTATGAAGTTCAACATCCAAGTCACCATTTTTTCGAGATAAATGAGGGGCAACTTGCACCTTAAATCCAAGTTTATTAATAGCCAAAGGCTGCTTGTTTCTATCTAAAATCTCTCCACGAATGGGTGGGATATATTCAAACTTAATGGTATTTCTACTTGCTAAAGATTCATAATAATTATTAGACTGTATAGATATATAATAAATACGAACAAGCAGAGAAATCCATACTAAAACAAAGACAATTAAGACAAATTTTATTCTCATATACCAAGCACCAAAAAGAATTCTATGAACATATAATAAAATATGTGCCAGTCTATACTAGGTAATTCAACCCAAAGCACTTCAGCTAGAATATATGAAAATAGTATGTAGCCTAAGTAGGCAAGCATTATAAATATTATCCTCAAACACACTTCACACAAAATCATTATTCGCAGCCTTGGGATTACAAAACGGTAAATAAAGGTAAAATACACTAAAGAACTGAACAATAAAAAATCTTTTTCCGCTTCAAAAACAAGTAATAAGGCTAAAACAAGAAGAAGCTTAGCTACGTCCTCTTTTTGTAATGCCTTCATGAAACAAAAGAATAGCACCCCTAGCATAGGAGGTAAAAAAAGATAGATACTGCTTAAACTTTGGTATAAGCCAAAGCTTATAACCAAAAGCAGTCCTATTAATATTTTTTTATAAGTGAAACTTCGTTGCATAGGGGAAAGTGTTTACATTTAATACAGTCAGCCCAAATTTTATGTTCAGGTAAAGACTCTTTAGGGATTTCAACAAATCCAAGTTTTTCAAAAAATGCTTGTTTATACGTCAGGACAAGAACCTCTTTTAGTCCAAGAGAGTCACCCTCTTTTAATCCTAATGATACTAATTCTTTTCCAACACCCTTATCTCTATAATTTTCATGTACAATAAGTGAACGAATTTCAGCTAAGCTCACAGTATGAATATGCAGTGCAGAGAAACCAACAAGTCGTTCTTCTTCAAAGGCCAAAGTATACGAGCGTATATTCGTAGCTATTTCGTCTGCTGAGCGTTCAAGTATGGTTCCATCATCTACATACGCTTGAACAAGGGATTGCATTTGATTAACATGGATAAGATTTGCCTTAGAGTAATGAATCACTAGCTGTCTTCTTGCATTTCATCTTCGGTAAATAAGATTTCATGTATCACTTGAATCAGCTTATCAATACCACGTTTTTTTGTATTTGAAACCATTAATGAGCCTGGAAATTTATTTTTCAAGGCTCCTAATTCTTTTTGATTAAGTTTATCCATCTTAGTAAAGACATGTAAAAGAACCTGATCTCCTTCTAAAATCTCTTCTAGATATGCATCTACTTCAGCATCTATCGCTAAATCTGTATGTCTGCAATCTACAAGATGAATAAAAAGTTTAATTTGTTCACGCTCAGCAATAAACTGATTTAAACTTCTTTGCCACTGGTGTTTAATACTTTTAGAAACCTTTGCGTAACCAAAGCCAGGAAGGTCAACAAAACGAGCTGCTTGTCTTTCATTACTTTCTTGATCTCTAAATTCTAAGTCAAAAAAGTTGATAAGTTGAGTTTTTCCTGGCGTTGCTGATACTTTAGCCATCCCTTTATGATTAACTAAAGAGTTAAGCAATGAACTTTTCCCTACATTAGAGCGAGCCAAAAAGGCCACTTCTAGACGTTCTTCTTCTGGTGCCATAGAAATATTAGGAGCAGATGTAAGAAATTTTGCATTTATAATGTCTATCAATTGTTATCCTTTTGGCTGTCGGGTATATTAAAAATCATTATCACTGGTACCTTTTCTTTTCCTATAGCTCTTGCATTTCCATCTTGTGCATTCAAAATAACTTCTTCACCAAAAATCTTCCTATTTGTCCCAACTTGATATAAATGAACATTTGTATAAAACTGATACTCTTTTTTTAAAGGATAATACACAACCCTTCCCGCGTCACCTCTATAACTTGCATTATTATCTGGCATGGAAATATAAAAAGAAACGTCACCTTGAGCTGTATATTGATAAGGTGTTCTGTCTTTATTAGTTAACACAACTACCTTAGAGGCATTAAGCTCATCCTTACCTTTTATAATATGCACATTCCCATTAAAGGTGGTTATCCCTTTTTTTTTCATTTCCATTAAATGAATCAGCTATGATTTTCACTTGTTCTGCACTTAAGACACTTAAGAATAAACCCAAGATCACCAACAGTTTTTTCACTTCTTTTCCTCTATATCATAATTTGCATTTATTTTTTCAGCTTTTATCTGTCCTGAGACAGAATCATAATGTAATTCATGTCCATAAACAACATTTTGGTTTTGTGTCAAAGTAAAGCTATCTGGTATATATAAATAAGAGTTCTTAGTATTATATATAGCATGATTACTCTCAAAAGACAAACCGTCTTCTTTGAAATATCTAACATTTGTATCCAGATAAGCGATATTTCCTTTAAAAACACCATTATCCGAATAAAGGTGCTCTCCTACTTGATTTTTATTTTCTATATAATGGACATTTTGAATCTCATAATGATCTATATACTGACGGCCCATACTTCCGCTAACAACACTTAAAACACCGGTCTTATCCATTTTATATAAGGTAAAATCTTCAATTTCAAGTTGGGCTATATTTCCTTGTATTTTTTGTATATTAGCCGTAGGCTTTAAAAGAACAAACAACGAGATGGAAAATATAAACAAAAATATAAAAAAATGTGTGACTTTCATACGTTTAGTTCCAGATCTTTAAAAATTCCTCTTCTAAGTCACCATCTTTAATAATAACTTCTATCATCTCACGTACAGCTCCATTTCCACCTTTGTTATATAAAACCACATCACTAATAGAGCGTATATATTCTGACCCATCTGCTGGCGTGAAGCTTTGCCCTACCGCCTTTAACATTGAATAATCATTTAAGTCATCTCCAATAGCAGCAACCTCACACAATTCAAGCTGTTCTTCTTTACAAATTTCTTTTAAAACTTCTAACTTATTATGAACACCTTGATGTAAAAAATTTATACCAAGCTCTTTAGCCCGTCTTTCAACAATTTTAGAACGTCTTCCTGTGATTATAGCCGCTTTATTACCCATACGAATCCATGAACTCATTGCCAAGCCATCTTTCACATTAAAAGACTTGATTTCATCTCCATTTTCGCTGTAGCTTATTTGTCCATTTGTTAAACACCCGTCTACATCAAAGACTAAGAGTTTAATCACAGTACACCCTTAGTGCTAGGTACACCCGTTCTTTCATTAGCCGTGGTTGCTCGTCGAAGAGCAACGGCTAAAGATTTGAAAGCAGCTTCTATAATGTGGTGTTTGTTTTTACCACGTTTCATAATGATGTGTGTAGTTAAACCCGCATTAAAACAAACAGCTCTAAAAAATTCTTCTACTAGTTCCACATCAAAATCTCCAACCTTACCTTCTATATCAACTTCATACACTAAAAAAGGTCGGTTACTTAAATCTAAATCGCATTCAACGCAGGCTTCGTCCATCACTATCGCACACGAGCCAAAACGTTCCACCTTTGAAACAGGATAAATTTCTTTTTTTAAGGCGTGTCCTATTGCTATACCAATATCTTCAACACTATGGTGATCATCTATATGAGTATCACCCTTACAATGAACATTTAAATCAATAAGGGAATGCTTAGAAAAGCTTTCTAGCATATGGTCTAAAAAACCAACACCTGTTGATATTTCACTCTTTCCCGTTCCATAAAGGTCTAATGAAATTTGAATATCTGTTTCTTTTGTTTTACGTTCAATGTTTATCATAATATCTATATCCTTATTCTCTAACTATAAATGCCCCAGAAAAATATTTTTCTTTATAGTCTCTAGCTTCTTCTTCACCTTGAAAACCTACTAAAAAAACTTTAAAAAGTCTTTTATTTCCGTTATCTATATCTTTTATAATGGCTTTATATCTTTTAGATACGTCATTATAGCGTTCTTGTGTACTAATTGCACCCTCAATTTTACTAAAAGAGCCAATTTGCAAGGCATATTTTCCAACAATCTTTTCTTTAAGATTTTTTTGTATAGAGGTTTTTGTTATTTTTGTTTGACCCTTTTTATTAAAACCAAGAATTTCAAGCCGAACTAAGGCTGTTCCTGTTTTCACCATATTTAACTCAGTTGCTGCTTTTTTCGACAAGTCTATTATACGAGTATTTACAAAAGGCCCTCTATCATTTACCCTAACAACCACGCTTCGTCCATTACTTTTGTTGGTCACTTTAACCACAGTGTTCATAGGTAAGGTTTTATGTGCCGCTGTCATTTGCCACATACTATAGGTTTCACCATTAGATGTTTTTTTACCATGAAAGTTTGGCCCATACCAAGACGCCCTACCTGAAAACTTTTCCCCTACTCTTACCACTGAAGGATAATATCTTTTACCCATTACCGTATAAGGTCTCATCGTGGGATGTTTTAAATTACTTGGCTTAGAGGCATTGGCTACAGGTGCCCTATACTGTGTACTTGTCTTATCTATGGGACGGCGACTACACGAAGTAAAGAGTAAAGCAATACTTACGAACAGCAGAAAATGTTTAACGTACACTAAGCTTATCTCCAATTCTGATCATATCAGAACGCAGTTTATTAATCTTTTTCAAATCAGCGATACTTAATTTAAAGAGCTTGGATATTGAGTCTAATGTGTCTCCGTTTCTAACTGTATAATGCATTTTTTTAGGTTTATATGTTTTGCTTACAGGGATAATAAGCTTTTGCTTAAGAGATAAGGCATCAGAACGCAAATGATTAAAATCTTTAATTCGTCCATATGGGATGCTGTACTTTTTTCCAAGATAAGACAGATTGTCTCCTGAAGTAACAGTATGAACGAGATACATTGTTTGGAGTTTAGCTGGCGAATAGTTAGTTTTAAATTCCGAGAGCTTTATATAAGGGATATAAATAGCGTATTCATTTCCATAAGGGGGCACAAAATCATATTTCAGGTGACGATTTAATTTTTTTAATTCTTTGGTAGGAATTGAAATTTGTTTAGCTACATGATTTAAACTTTCTCCTGCAGGCACAAACACGGTTGCTAAAGAGTACGCGTTCCCTCTATTTAACAGATAATCGCACTCATTTTCTATCATATATGATTCATCATAACCTATAAGAGCTAAGGCAATAATTTTTCTAATATAACGACGACTTTCTCTAGGAAGGTACTTTTTCTTAGCATTAAGCAAGGCAGATAAGTCATCCGTACCAGCTCTTCTAATAGCTTTACGCAAGCGCCCTTCCCCACAATTATAAGCTATCGCAGCTAAGTACCATTTTCCAAATTTTTTATGAAGATAAGAAAGATATTTAACAGCGGCCTCAGTAGATTTCACTAAGTCACGTCTTTCATCCACATAGTCATCAATTTTAAGACCATACATTCTACCTGTATAGGGCATAAATTGCCACATTCCAGAGGCTCTTTTTTTAGAATACGCACGTGTAGAGAAATTAGACTCCGCCATAGCTAAGTATAAAATCTCACTGGGAACATCCGCATCAGAAATAATCTTTTTTACTAAGGGGATAAATATATAAGCATCATTCATTGTTTTAAAAAAGTATTTGTTTTTATAGCGAGCACGTTTTTGTTCCGTAATTTTATTAAGGTAAATATCATTTAAGAATGAGGGTGAAATATCAAAACTTCTTAAAAGTTTTACTTCTTTACTATGATTGGATTGAAAATTCAAAACTGCAAAGGCAGGTAAACTAAAGGTAATAATAAATAAAAATAAAAATTTCAAAGGCACCCCAAAAAAAAGACATTAGCCACAAGCTATATGCTTTAATAGATTATTTAACTCATCTTTAACATCAAGGACTCGCCTAAGCTAAGTTGTTTAAAAACTATATTTTAGCCAAAGAGAGTTTTTATTATCATTAAGATACTTATATTAAGACCTTAAATGGCTTAATATTATTAAATATCAAGACCAAAAAGAGATTGTGCATTTTTACTTGTTAAAGTAGAAATATATTCTAAGTCTTCGTCTAAGAGTTCACAAATTTTCTCAGCCACAAGGGTTGTATAGAAAGGTTCATTACGTTTTCCACGGTAAGGGTGTGGTGTCAAATAAGGTCCATCTGTTTCAATAAGAAGCCTATCTTTTGGGATTTTTGGTAACACTTCCACAAGTTTACGTGCATTCTTAAAAGTAAGAACCCCTCCTATGCCAAAGTAAAAGCCAATCTTAGCCAAAGGTAACAACTCATCATCTGCATTATAGCAATGCAGCACCCCGCCTTGAGACTTCTCTTCTTCTAATATTTTACGAGCATCCGAACTTGCATTTCTGATATGCACAATCAAAGGCTTGTTTAATTCATTAGCTAAACGTATATGGGCTCTAAAAACCTCTTTTTGTAGGGCTATCTCATCTTCTTTTTCTTGTTCGTCTTCAGGAAGTCTAAAATAGTCTAAACCACATTCACCAATAGCCACACATTTTTCATCTTTACTGTATTCACGAATAAGTTCTTCTGAAAAGTTTTTTATATCATAAGGGTGCATTCCTACTGAAAAGAAAATATCTTCATGTTCATGAGCAAGCTTTTTTGCTCTTTTTAAATCTTTAGGGTCAGCGCCAGGAATAATAAATCTTTCCACGCCACCTTGTCTTGCTCGGGTTAAGACCTCTTTTAGGTCATCATAATATTGTTCATTATCTAAGTGTATATGGGTATCTATAATCATATTAGCATTGTACCAAAAAGTATTTACTCTTTCTCTTCTTTTTTAAGGGTACAAGAGTTTTTAATACACGATATATTTTTCAACATGAATACAAATAAAACAAGAGCAGAAACTAAGCTCAAAACAGACTGCACATAAAATCCATTAAAATAAAAGTTTATTCCTAAGACTCCAAGAAATACACCAATGACTAAACACATTTTTCTGCCATTAGACCACGGGCAAATTCTATCGCCTCATGAGTCACCTTATCCCCACTAATCATACGAGCAATTTCAGACACGCGTTCTTCTTTTTTTAACACCTTGACACTACTATAAATGTCTCTTTGTACAAAAAAGTGTTGGTCTGCTTGAGACGTTAGTTGAGGCTGATGTGATATAACAAAAATTTGGTAATGTTTAGATAAATGAGAAAGAACCTTAGCTACAGACATAGATTCTTCGCCACTTAAATTAGCATCAATCTCATCTAACATCAAGATACCACCTTGAGTATCTTGAAGACTTTTAACTGCAAGTAAGGCTAAACGAAGACGGTTGAATTCTCCCGCTGAAACTTTATCTAAGGCCGTGTTATTTAACTCTATTTCAACCTTATCTTGGCCATAAGCATTGAGTTCCTCTTTTACTAGATTTATACGCGCTGGTCTTAAATATAATTGTTTTAAAAAATCATTAAAGGAAACTACAATACCTTTCAAGGTCTTAAGTCTCACCTTAGAAAGTTCATCTGCTTTTAATTTAACCTCGCAATCCAAGGTGTCAATC
>NZ_JAEMVE010000070.1 GCF_029216045.1 Sulfurimonas sp. MAG313
CTCACTCATCTCTTTCATAATTACGCGCTATAAATCTTAACCGCACATTTTTTAAAGTCGGTTTGTTTTGACATTGGACAGGTGGCATCTAAACACACCTTATTAATGAACACTTTTTCATCAAACCAAGGAACAAACACAAGTCCACGTGCTGGACGATTACGTCCACGTGTTTCAACTCGTGCTTTTACCTTACCCCGACGAGACTCAATCCAACATAATCCACCCTGCTTAAGACCCTTGTCTTTTGCGTCTTGTGGATGCATATAACAAAGTGCTTCAGGTACGGCTCTAAAGAGTTCAGGTACACGCATAGTCATTGTTCCTGAGTGCCAGTGTTCAAGCACACGTCCTGTTGATAACCAAGTGTCGTATTCTTTATCTGGAAGTTCAGGTGCATCCATATATGGTCTTGCAAAGATTTTTGCCTTATTTTTAAGAGGCACTTTTTTTGAATCTTTATTTTTACCCTCAAGCGTTCCTGATTGAAGCGCTTTTGCAATCGTTCCATAAAAGGCAAATGGGTTTCCACTTTTAATCGTTTGAGCAGCAGCATATGGATCGTATTTCGCGTTGAATCTCCATTGAGTTTCGACTCCATTAACCACTGGCCACTTCAGACCACGAACCTTATGATACACATCAAATGGTGCTAAATCATGTCCATGTCCACGACCAAATGCCGCGTATTCTTCAAATAAATATTTGTTTACATGGTAACCATAACCCTTAAACACTTTTCCATCTTCTCCACGAACATTACGGCTATCACCATAACCATCGGTGTTGTCATAACCCTTTTGAATAGGATCATTTTGATCAAGCTTATAAGATCGGGCATCTTCGTTGTTGAAAAGAATGTCAAACATCGTAGTATCACCCTTATAACCCATATCTCTAGCTTCTGCTCTTACATCTTTAAGAGGGGTCTTTCTAGGACCTGAGGGTTGGTAACCACCCCATAAATCATCTACGGTAAAACGCTTAGAAAATTCATACCATTGCCAAATATCTGACATTGCATCACCCACAGGAATAACTTGTTGTCTCCAGTGTTGTGTTCTACGTTCCGCATTTCCATAAGCACCCCACTTCTCATACATCATCGCTGATGGTAAGATAAGGTCAGATACCTTCGCCGAAATTCCTGGATAGCCATCAGAAGTAACAATAAAGTTATCCATCTGTCGTGCTGCCTTAATCCAATGCGTAGCCGAAGCTGAATCTTGGTAAGGGTTACAAACATTTACCCAAGCAAATTTTACTAAACCATCTTCGATATCACGATGGATTTGCATAATATGTTGCTTTCCAACACCATTAAGCGTTCCTTCTGGAATTTTCCATTTGTTTTCAGCAATTTTTCTGTGTTTAGGATTTTTAACCATCATATCTGCTGGCAGACGGTGGGTAAAGGTTCCTACTTCACGGGCTGTTCCACAAGCAGATGGCTGACCTGTTAGTGAAAATGCACCTGAGCCTGGACGTGCTTGCTTGTCAAGTAAGAAGTGAACATTATACGCAAGAGTGTTATCCCATGTTCCACGTGTATGTTGATTCATACCCATAGTCCAAAAAGAAACCACCTTACGACCTTTTTCAATATAAAGATCTGCTAATGCTTTTAACTTCTTCTTAAAATTTCTCATATCTTCATCAGGATCACCCTTACATAACTTAGCTGTGTAGTTAAGTGTGTATGGCTCTAATGAACGTTTATATTCTTCAAATGAAATTTCCCAGTGTCCTAATGTTCCACCTTGATTGACCATAGTATCACCCTCTTTATAACCATAAGGTTCAAGAGCTTTACCTTCATCTTTTGCAAGAACTTTTTCCATTTCTTTAGAAATAGTTTGCATCTCTAATTCTGTATATTTACCCTCTTTAATAGACTTATCATTAGAATTTCTCATTCCATATCCAAGGTTTACAGGACCTGTTGCAAAAATGATGTGTTTACGAATAAACTCCCATTCTATAGACTCAGGATGATTATAAACAATCTCTCTAGCGATATAGTTCCAAAGCGCAGTATCTGTGTTTGGTGTAAATAAAATCTCAAAATCCGCTAAATCTGAAGTACGGTGTGTATAGGTCTGAATAGAAACTACCTTAACACGATCAGGATCAGAAAGCTTTCTATCCGTTACTCGAGACCATAAGATAGGATGCATTTCCGCCATGTTTGAGCCCCAAGATACAATTGTATCAGTGATTTCAATATCATCATAACACCCTGATGGCTCATCAATACCAAAGGTCTGATAAAAACCAACTACCGCGGACGCCATACAATGACGTGCATTAGGATCAATTGCGTTAGATCTAAATCCTGCCTTCATCATCTTTTGCGCTGCATATCCTTCCATAACAGTGTACTGACCTGAAGCAAATACGGCTACAGATTCAGGTCCACCATGTTTAAGGGCTTTTTTCGCGTGAATTTCCATCTCATCAAAGGCACGTTTCCAAGAAATTGGGGCAAACTTCCCTTGTTTATCAAATTTACCATCTTTATCAACTCGAAGAAGAGGCTGCTTTAATCTGTCCGCACCATACATAATCTTTGCATTAAAATATCCTTTAATACAATTTAGACCACGATTTACAGGAGCCGCTGGATCGCCTTTAACCGCAACGATGCGTCTATCAACACCCTCACCCTTAGTCGCCATCATAATTCCACAACCTGTACCACAAAATCTACAAGCCGCCTTATCCCAACGCCACTCGCTATCTACCTTAGTTTGTGCTGCTTCTAAGTCAACAGGAACCGTCATACCCATAGCAGATGCTGCCGAAGCTGCCGCCGCACTCTTTAAAAACTTTCTTCTATCTAGTGACATTTAATCCTCCTAAAGCCAATTAAGTGATGGCTGCTTTGTAAAAAAATATTTTGCACAAAGCAACCATCTTGAGCTAAATTTCCATAAGTATATAGGTTATTAATATTTAAGTCTTTGACCTAGGTCAAGAAATGATTTTTTTGTGATTAATTGTAGTGTTTTTATGTGAAATTTAGCTTAAACTATATTTTGGGAATCTCTAAAACCCTATACTCAGTGAATATAGGGTTTTTAAAGGTGCCTTTTTTTGTACTTATAAAAATATTTGTTTTAAAATTTAGGGCTCACTACATCTTGAAGTTTTGTTTTAAGATTTTTCAAAAGAATAGAAGTTTTATAGAGTTCTTCATTTGCTTCAATAACGATATCTTCACTTTTATCTAAATGCTCAATAGCTTTTGAATCTAACTTAGCTGAGGCAAGTTGTATAGAAGCTTTTTCACTTTGAGCTACCGCCAAAGAAGCGGAATCAATCGCTAGTTCAACATCATCTAAAAAGTACTGAATATGAACATAAGCCAAATCAAGTTCGTTACCTTTTAAACTTGATTTTCTACCGCTTATACTTCTAGAATGTTTTAAAAACTTTGAGAGTTGAGCGTGGATACCTAAGGATAAAAATCCCATATAAAAAATAACTAAGAGCGTAAAAACACCCAATATAAGTTGTATTTTATTAATATAGTCACGTTTAGTAGTGGCATGTTTTTCATAAGCCACAACTGCTTTTTCCATATAAGACAAGGTTTCATTTCCTTTAAGATAAACCTTATTCAAATTTATCTTAGTATCTATACTACTTAATAATAAGGATTCAAAACTATGCCAAGAGAGTTCAACCTCATCCAAAAGTTGTGAGACCACCTTGTTTTTATTAATTTTCAAATCACCTGAACGAAGTCTTTGTAAATTAATGTTAAATTCTTTTTGTGTTTTAAAAAAAATTGTTTTAGCCTCTAGTACACCTGAAGTTAAACGATAAAATTCCACAATCATTTTTTGAGTCAACATTCGTTGCTTACCAGCAATATTGATAATTTTAGCGTCCTCTTTTTCATCTTGAACGAGATAATAACTTACTAAAATATTAATAAGCATGGTAACCGATAAGATAAAGGTAATGAGCTTAACTTTTGTTCCAATAGATATAATAATGGCACCTTTCAATCTACTTTACTCATGACAAATATGAAATTTATTCATCTTTTTATCAGGTATGAAATAATTCAAACAGCTCATCTTTTTGTAAGACCTTGACACAATGATCATCTTCAACAATAATTTCTTTTCGTGTGAGCTTGGTTAATATCCTTGATAAGGTAGCAGGTTGGATATTGAGTCTATAAGCAATTTCTTGTTTTTTCAAAGAATTAAAAAGCTCGGTATGTTTATACAACATATTAGCAACCTTCGCCGTTCCATCATACACCATACCCATATTTACCATGCAGTCCATGAGTTGTTTTTGTGAAGCTAAGGCATTTACTAAATTTATAAGTAGCGTATTCTCTGATTTCACTAAGTCTTTAAAAGCGTGCATATCAAAAGAAATCACCTGAGAGTCTTTAATAAATTCTATATTAGAAAAACATGAGATATGATTATCGTCCAAGCTTCCTATATTGGTTAGCAATGCCGTGGCTTGTAAGGTGTATAAAAATATTTCATTATCATATCTATCTACCTTATAAAGTTTAGCCTCTCCTGTAAGAAGGAAATAAACCTTAGCCACATCATCTTCTTCATAAGTCATGATTTCAGATGTGTTATAACTTTTTAAACGTACTGAGGGTAAGAGTGATTCTAACTTAGTATCTTCTGTCTGACTGAAGAAATCTAAACTTTTAATAATACTTAACATGTTGCAGTATACTTCATATACTATAAATCTATGGTTAATCTACTCTATAAAAAACCGAATTAGGTTTAGAAAAATTTGGGACATCATCATACGTAAACACAGCATAATATTTACTCTCATCTATGGAGCCAAAGTTATCATAGGTATAAGAGTCTTTTCCCCCGTACAATTTTTGACCATCATAAGGGGAACACGGAATATGAAAAGGATTTTTCACCACAATAACTCCTTTAAAAGCATCATCACTTGGATTCTTCCATGAGAGTTTAATTTGTCCATTATCTTCAATAAACTTTAGCTCTGTCACAGGATCTACTCCCTCACGTCTTTTTTTAACATATTCAATTTTTAAACGCGGAGGGGTCATATTCTTAGTATCCGTCCAGTCCACAAGTTGTGAGTTTGGAAAATTTTTATCTGAAGTAGGAAGAATTACAAAGAGTAGCTTTTGATTATTACGCATAGATGTCACCAGCTCAACTATACTGTAGGTATCAAAAACAAATCTTTGAGTCTTGTCTTTTCTAATATCTTCTACACTCACCTCATAGCCAATACGTTCAATACTATCACGGTTTTGTATATTTTGAATTGTCTTATCTTCTCCCTTAGAATTAACCATTTCAACGTGAAACCTTAGATTTTGAGAAGTATTTATCTTCGTTGCGTCCATCTCTAAATATATACTTGAAAAAACAGTATTTTCAATATTTGGTAAATTGTCGAGATTAAATTCTACACACCCATATTGGATACACCCTTTACTGTCAAATCCAACTTGAAGCGTATTGTCTTCCTTTCCACATTCACTAATCGTTGTTAAGGCGGAACTTTCAAGTTCTATTGTGGTTCCTGAAAGAGTATAAGAAATTTCTAGTTTTGGTCTAAATTCTAAGCCATTAGAGTATTTATTAAAGCCTATGTCCCATTGCATAAGCTGAGAGGACCTATCAAGAGGTAGCCGCGATGGGCCATCCATTCTAAAGGTAACGAGCTTACGTTTAAGTGCTTCTTGTAAGAGTTTTCGTTCATTCTTAGCAAAGACCCAAGTGCGCCATATTCCTTGAGACAGTTCATGAGAACGTGTTGGTTTTTCTATGTACGAGAGTATGGGTGCATTTTTAACCGAAGTAAAAGAGTAAAGGCTATCACAAGCACTTTCATCCATAATACCTATACGCCATTCTCCAAACTTTTCCACTTGAACATTTACGCGATTTAGAGGAAAGAAAGAGATTCTAGCTTCCGTTATAATAGCATTTTCAGGTACCGAATCTAAAGGAAAACCTATCACACCATAACACTCACCCCTAGTTTGTGAAATACCTACAAAAAGAGAGTTAAGTCCAAAGTGTTCAGAATTTTTAGATGTTTTTTCTCCTACATAGCCAATCTTTTCCTTAGTAGGAAAAAGTATTTTAGAAAATCCATCAATGTCACTATGCGTTCGAATACTAAGCCTCGGTGCAAAGGCAGATTTTATACGGCGTTTTTTACATACCGCTCGTACAAAATAGGTATAATTCATGGAAGCATGTAAGTGATAGTCAATATACTTCTTTGCCTTTGTCATCCCTATACGGTTAGATGCCTGACAATGTGAAATCTCTTTTTTTGATCGATATATTTCAAAATACACATCTTCATCTTCACAATAATTCCACTGTAATTCAACCCTATTGTTTCCTACCTTTGTGGCAATAAAATCTGTAATTCTCGGTAATCGTATGGCCTTGTCGTAATTAGGTGCCTCACTTAGCGCATATATTAGTGCAGGAATGTTTTCATTAATATGTTCTGTCATATTTTCTATAAAATCAGAAATATTACGAGTTCCTACTTCTACTGTAAGAGCTAAGGCGCCTGTTGAATAATAAAATTCTCGTCCACATCCACTTATAAGATTGACCGGTGGCTTTCCCATATGAACCCCATACTCTCGGCCTGAAACTTTTCGTATCTCTTCCGCCATATTTGCGGAAAGAGTATTTAAGTCCGTGGCATTAAGTGCGTCTTCATGTTTAAAATTATGCGCAGGAAAAAACACATTTCCTTGAGAATGATAGTCTAAGGCGATAGTGATGTTTGGATGATCTTCCGCATAATTTTTCAAGGCCAAAGTTTCAGGTTCAGAAAAAGGTTGGGGGCCTGAATATACATTTGAAGAGGTGTTTTTACTTGGCATATAACCTACATTAAAGTTTCGATTTAAATCTACACCAAAACTACCATCGGCATTTTGTCTTCGGTTTTTTCGCCAAAAAGAAAAGTGGGTACGAGAGAACTCAAAGCCATCAGGATTTGCACAAGGGACCATGTATAGTGTTGCATGGGAAAGGGCTTCATTAAGTACAGGGTCGTATTCAATATGCTCTAAGATATATTCACCAAAGCCCTTAGCTAGTTCTATCCCAATCCACTCTCTTGCATGAACCGTGCCTGTGTAAAAAAGTGCAGGCTTAGTATCCGCCGTATCAAGATTTTTAGAAACCGTCACAACAACAATATCTCTATCTTCCCAAGTCTTGCCAATAACTTCTACTCTAAAGATATCAGGATATTGTTTTTGAGCCTTATAAAAAAATGCTATTGTGTCATCATACGATGTATATTGTTCTCTCATTTTTTCCCTTTGCTAACTTTGTACGAAAGACTTTTCCCATTTTTTCAAATGTTGCGTAGAAATAAAGTTATACTTTTTCAAATCCTTAAAAGAAGAAACTCCTTCTTCATCTACTAAGGTTTTAATCTTAACCGCTACATCTTCTTCCATCCCATATAAAGACAAAAGTTGTGTTAAAGAAATAGATTCCATAGTAAATAATTTAGCTTCAATAGCCGTAGACTTTTCACCTTCACTTGCTGCAACTTTTATAAGTTCAGGAAGGTCATCCTCATTCGTCACAATTTCTATAGACTCAGGAAAGTCTGAAGGATTACTTTTTTCTGCTTTTTGCATATCAAAAACACCCGAGTCACTTAAATACATAGCCCCATCAGATGAAGGAGTGTATTGAGCAAAATACAAGTGTCTTAAGGTTCTTAAAATACTAGCATCCATCTTACCTAATTCTTCCCAAGAGTATAGTGGCACATGAGGCATTCTAAAACGCCCTTCTGAAAGGTCCCACATAATATACTGACCAATCCAATCACGAATGTAAGGAAAGGCAGCAAAGGCAGTAGCACATTCGATTATATACGCCTTAGACGTGTTTTTATCTATACCAATATCACAAGCCCAATACTCAGCCTTAGCTGCTTTAGAAGCTTCAACCGCTAATTCAAGAGCTGCCATAGGAACATTATCATAATTCATATCTCCACCTTGAGACGTGTTTGTAATCCACTCGCCCTTCCCTGAATAACGCCAAAAAGCACATACGGGTTTATGCCCAATAAGCATGACACGAATGTCTCCTGAATCTTTCAAAGGGATAGCATCTTGCATATACATAGGGCTATACTTTTCTTTTTTAAATAAGGCCTTAGCTTCTGAATAATTATCTACCTTATGAACAAAATAACCACCATAATTTGACGCTCCATACGAGCGTTTAACAATTTGTGGATAAAAACATTTTTTAAGATAGGCATCTCCCTCTTTTTCATCATAAAAGATTCCTGTTTGAGGAGTAGCTACACCATGTTTGTGACAAAATAAAGTAACATTTTCTTTTGATTTATTAGGAAATTGTGTTTCAAGAGAAGGGATGAAACGTACATTAGGAAGTTCCTTTGCTATCTCTCTAAAGGTTTCATAGGCTGTTGCTGGAATATTTCCAACAAGCACTTCTATCTTCTTTCTTTTTACCTCTTTTATAAAACGATCTTTATCATTTTTCCAATGATAGGTAACTTCTTCAATCTTATCGGGCCAACCCTTAAGATTTGAATAATCAAAAAAACGCATTACATAATCTAAATATAGAAAGCCTAGTTGTGGGAGTTTCTTTGTGCTCATTCTTTTTCCTTAGTATGTGAAGTAGTTATCAAATATTTTATATCCTGCTACTTATTATGTTTGATGTATTTGGTATTATGCTTAAGGGGGACACAGCATAAATTTCCATTGAGTGCTATGCACTAAAGTGAAAACTTAAGCAATGCCCCCGTGCCCTCACGCAAAAACTATCAGCTTATATTAATTTTATTAAACTAATTTAGAGGTTTTTCTATCAATTAAATCTACGATTTTTTCAATCTTTTTATCATTAAAATCTAATCCAAACTTTTCTTGTTCCGGCGTTGCAAAGGCGGGAATACCATTCACCTCTAAGACTACATACTCTTCTTTTTCTCTATCATAAAGCAAGTCAACACCTGCAATATCAATATTACATGCCTTAGCCGCATTAATAGCAAGATTTACAACATCGTCATTTGGCTCACGCATAATTATCTGTCCACCCGAAGTGATATTAGTTCTCCAATCTTTATCTGAAGCCTGCCTACCATAACACGCGATAAACACACCATCAACCACATCTATTCTAAAGTCGGTATGATCATTGTCTATGTATTTTTCTATATAATAATGACGAATATCCATCTGATTTAAAAAAGGCATTAGTGTATCAAGGGTATGCTCATTTTCTATAAGAGCCATACCAACTCCGCCCCAACCATCAATAGGCTTAAACACCATCTTTCCCCATTTAGAAAAAAGATCACGAATACGTTCAGGTTCTTCTCTATGACATAAAAAGAAGTCCGAACAATTTACATCTGCCTTAGAAAGTGCCATATTAGTTTGAAATTTATCTTCAGAAATTCTAAAAGCTTCATAAGAGTTAATCGTAGGAATAAGCTTATTTAATTGTTCATAATAATAGATCTGAGAAACCGTTTGTTCTCCTGCATTATAAGAAAAAAACAAATCCATATCCGCCAAATTAAAGCCCTTACATCGTAGTCCAGACTTATCCGCTTCAGAATAACGAAGATTTAAACCTGTTACAGAGTTAATTCCTCTATCAAGGAGTTGTAGTATCATCTTTTGCTCAATCTCAGCACCTCCACCATTTTGATACATCCACATTCCAACGGTTCTATTACATGATATTTTCATTCTTATCCTATTATTTTTTTATTCATTAAAAAATATTCTAAAATTTCTTTGATTAAGTGCATACGAGAAAGAAAGGAACTTTTTAAAGCTCTTTCTTTAGGGGTGTGATCTCCATCTCCAAAAGGTCCAAATCCATCAAGAGTTAAAACACCACAAGCAGAAAAAATATTTGCGTCAGATACTCCACCTCTTTTTTCTGTTTTTAAAGCCTTGCCACTAATCTTTTCAATAGCTTTTACAAAGTCCAAATGACCTTGAGACGTTTGCATCACATCTCTTTGTATCCCACCCGATAATTTTGACACTGTGCCTTCAACGTAAGAGGTTTTAACAATCTCATCAATAGCCTTTAAAACACGGCTTTTTTCATTTAAATCATCATATCTTAGTTCAAACAAGAGATGAGACTTAGGTGAAATGGTATTGGCTCCAATACCTCCATGCATCTTGCCTACATTGACGGTGGTATTTTTCTCAAGATTTGTAAGTTTTACAAGATTTTGTAGCTTAAAGGCCGCCTCTAAGTTTGCATCATGTCCATCTATATAATGATTTCCTGCGTGCGCTGCCTTTCCTATAATATCTATACCAAAGGTTCCCACACCTTTTCTACCTACTACAACCTCCATATCCCTACCTGCTGCCTCAAACACCAAACAATAATCATAATATGAGGCTAGTTCACGTGAAAGTAGTTTTGAGTCGTCCGAACCGGTCTCTTCATCACTCACAAGTAAAAAGTCTATATTTTTAAGTTCTTTTCCTTCATTAACTAAGGATTCAAGGGCTTTAAAGGCAACTAAATTACCGCCTTTCATATCGCATACACCAGGTCCATACACCCAATCATTATCTTCACTAAAATTGGTAAATGTATCTGGTGGAAAAACAGTATCAAGATGACCTAATAAGAGTAAACGTTTTGATTTTTTGTCATAAGAACTTGTAAATAAGAGATGATTTCCTATAAGCTCTCGCTCATATATTTTCTCAACTAAGCCAAGTTTTTTTAACCATGATCCAAAAAGTTGACCATGTTTATCCACACCCTCTTTATTTTTTGTATAAGAATTAATATCAATAAGTTTTTTAAGTTCTAAAAGATATTTCAATAATTAATCCTATTTCTTTTTAAATATGCGTATATGAAAAAGAATTATAATTTAATTAGATAACAATGGTGTTACAGAAAAGTAGGGAGGAGTACGGGGAAAAGCTTGGTTAAAAATGTAGGAACAAAAGAGCAAACATAATGTTTGCTCAAAAGGGATTACTTACGACGAATCTCTTTGATACGTGCTTTCTTACCAGCAAGATCACGAAGATAGTAAAGTTTCGCACGACGAACACGTCCGCGACGAAGAACTTTAACTTCAGTAACACTGTCTGAATATATTGGGAAAATACGCTCAATACCGATACCATTAGCACCGATTTTACGTACTGTCATTGTCTTACCAGTTCCTGTTCCGCTTAACGCGATACAAACACCTTCATAAGACTGAACACGAGTTTTGTCGCCTTCTTTAATTGTTACAGCAAGACGTAGAGTGTCTCCTGCGCGGAAATCTGGAATATTTTTCTCAGAAATTTGCGCGTTTTCGAAATTTTCGATGTACTTATTTCTCATATTTTTTCCTTCTTTTGTGCTTTAAAAGCTCATTTGGACGAAAGTATTTTGTCTTACACTCAGATAGAGCAGTTTTCAATGCAGATATTTTAGCATGATTCCCGTTCATATATTCTGAGGGCGACGTAATACCTTCATATTCTGGTGGTCTTGCAAAGGCAGGTGCTTCAAGAAGAAAACCTTCAAAGCTTTCTTCATCTAAGGAAACTTGGTTACCCAAAATTCCTTGCACATTCCTACTAATTGCGTCCGCCATTACAAGAGATGGAAGTTCTCCTCCAGTGAGGATATAATCCCCAATGCAGTAAACTTCATCTGCAAACCTTTCGATAACACGCTCGTCTATACCCTCGTATCTACCACTAACAAAAGCGATATGCTTTTTCTTAGCTAACCTTTTGGCATCGTTCTGATTGAACGGCTTGCCAACAGGACTCGCAAAGATGATATGCACATCTTCTTCTTGTAGAGATGTAAGTGTATCAAACAAGGGCTGAGGCGTCATTACCATTCCGGCACCACCACCAACAGCTGTGTCATCAACCTTTTTCCATTTATCAGAACTAAAATCTCTTGGATTAACATAGTTAATCTCCAAAAAACCTTTTTCAATCGCTCTAGATAAAATAGAATCCTCAAAATAACCCGAAATTAAATTCGGAAATAATGAGATAAAACTAAACGTCATTAGCTCGCTTCGAGGATATCAAATCCCCCCTGCACTTTAATGTGTTTAGTAGCCATATCAACTTCTAAAACGAAGTTATCAAGATACGGTATTAAAAATGAGTTTGGCATCTTCTTTGAAACCAGACTTTTGTCTGTATTCAGTTTTAAATAATCAGTAACACCTAAACGTTCAACTTCAGCAACACTTCCCAAAAGAAGTTCACCTTCATAAACCTTTAGACCCACTAAGTCAAACCAAAAGAACTGCCCCTCTTCAAGCGTAATGCTATCGCGAGTTTGTTCTTCAGATACAAAAAGTTCTAAGTTCGTTAGCTTTTTTGCAGCTTCAGCAGAATTATAACCCTTGAACTTGATTAAATCGCGTTCAGGATTATAAGACTCAATAACAAGTTCACCACGCTTAGTTTTGAAACTAAGCCCCGGTGCAAACTGCTCAGGGAAATCCGTTTTAAGATGAAATTTCATCTCTCCATGAATACCCACAGCCTTACCAAGCTTGGCGACTTGAAATCTATTGCTTAGGTTCGACATTTATTCTATATGAAAGACCATCTTTGGCCTTGCAACCTGAAATAACTGTTTTAATTGCGCCAATCATCTTGCCTTCTTTACCGATAAGTTTACCTACATCAGCTTGGTTAGCATAAACGGTGATTTCTGCAAAATCGTCACTCTGTTTAACATCAATTTTGATATCTTCAGGGTGAGAAACAATCATTTTCGCATAATCTGCGACAAACTCAGCAACCATTATCTATTTACCAGCTAGTTTTCTAACACGGTCACTCATTTGAGCACCAGTTCCAACCCAGTAGTTGAGACGTTCTTCATCAAGCACTAAAGTTGCTGGAGAAACCATTGGATTGTAATATCCAATTTTTTCGATCCAACCACCATCACGAGGCTTACGAGAATCTGTTACAACGATACGATAAAATGGTTGTTTTTTACGACCCATACGAGTTAAACGAATTACTGTCATATTGTTCCTTTTAAAATATATTACCCATTGATAAATGACTATAAATCATTTGCTGCTGGTTAGATCTGAGTCAAAAAAGTAAGGGGGAAAGGGGTTACTAGATAAAGTGCTAAGACTTCATAGTAATTACTTTCCTCTTACCGTCTTATGTAGACGTCACATCTAACCAGCACAAAAGGCTAAAGTCAACATTATTCAATGCTCACTTTAAGCTTTTGTCACTAGTTATTCATCTTCTTATCATAGAGGTATTCTTTAAGAAAATGTTTTTCGGGTGGAAGTATAACTAAATATTACTTATCTTTCAAGTTAAATCTAATTTTAACGTGTAACTTCTTTTAAAATTTGATTTAAATTTTAAAAGTGCTATAATATTTCATTATCTATAATAAGGTGTTATAATGTACTCATCAAAACTAGCACTTCATCTCCAAGACTTAATAATTGCTTCATTAAAACTTTTTGACATGAAATTACTTGCTAAAGAATTTTATGATGCTTTGTTTGAGATGGCACCTCTTGTAAAACCCATGTTTAAAAATGATCGCAATGTTCAAGAAGAACATTTTTCAACCATTGTCATTTCTGCTCTTGAAAACATCAAGCATGTAGAAATATTACGACCGACCTTACTCGCCTTAGGTGCTAAGCATTATGAATATGGGGTAAAAGAAAACCACTTTCCTATTGTTAAATCAGCTCTGATGCTAGCCTTGCAAACGCAACTCAAAAACAAACAAAGTGACTTATTTGAGCAAGCGTGGTCAGAGTACTTTGATGAAATATCTGCCGTAATGATTGAAGGGTTGCGTTCTAAACAAGAATAAGTACCTGTTCAAAACTAACAAAGCTCAAAAATTGCAATTTTTTATATAGCTTCTTCGTCTGTTTCACTTGTACGAATACGAATAACTTTTTGTATATCGCTTACAAATATTTTTCCATCTCCAATTTTTCCTGTTTTTGCTGCTTCAAGAATAGCTGATGTTATTTTTTCTACATCTTCACTTTTTACAATGATTTCTATTTTCACCTTGGGTACAAAATCTACATTATATTCTGCGCCACGATACAGTTCACTATGACCTTTTTGACGACCATAACCTTTAATTTCGCTTACTGTCATTCCGTCTATACCAATTTCTGCAAGTGCATCTTTTACATCTTCTAGCTTAAATGGTTTAATAACCGCTTCAATTTTCTTCATTTAATATCTCCTTATAGGATATTATAGTATAAATACTTTCAAAAGGAAATAATTTTTTTAATATTCGGATTAGTTATAAAAGAATAATCGCTTAATTAATCACGTTCATTATAAAATTTTTGTCATATTTACTATATACACAATCTACTAATATAGTTAATATACTTAACCTTTTAAAATAAAAAGGAGTGAATTTATGCAAAATAAATTTTTTATGTCCCTAGTCTTTCTGTTGATACCTCTTATTGCATCTGCTGATGAATTAGATACAGGAGATACGGCTTGGATGCTAGTAGCTACAGCCATGGTAATGTTAATGACACCGGCTGGTCTTGCCTTGTTTTATGGTGGTATGACGCGAAGTAAAAATGTACTTAATACTATGGGGATGAGTCTTATCGCATTTTCTGTTGGTACTTTAGTGTGGGTCTTAGCAGGTTATTCGATTGCCTTTGGAGAGGGAGACTTTTTTGGTACAGGAAAGGTTCTTTTAGCTGGAATTACAGATAAAAGTTTAGTAGGAACCGTTCCTGAACTACTTTTTGTGGCCTTTCAAGGAACCTTTGCTGCTATTGCTGTTGCAATTGCTAGTGGTTCGATGATAGAAAGAGTTAAGTTTTCTACCTTTGCCATCTTTGTTGCTTTTTGGATTTTAGCGGTTTATGCTCCTGTTGCTCACTGGGCATGGGGTGGTGGAACTACTTTAAACTTCGGTGAAATGGATTTTGCAGGTGGTACCGTTGTGCATATTAATGCCGGTGTTGCTGGTTTTGTTGTTGCAATGATACTTGGTAAGAGAAAGGGATATGGAACCTCAGCAATGAAGCCATTTGCTCCTATTTTAGCCGTACTTGGAGCGGCCTTATTATGGTTTGGTTGGTTCGGATTTAATGCAGGAAGTGAGGTAGCGGCTGATGGTATTGCTGGAAATGCATTTCTTATCACTAATGTTGCCGCTGCTCTTGGTGTCATTGGCTGGTTAGTTGCTGAATACATTGTTTTTAAAACACCTACTTTAATTGGTGGTGCTTCTGGCGCGGTTGCTGGTTTAGTTGCCATTACTCCTGCAAGTGGTTCTGCTGGAATTACAGGCGCACTTGTTATTGGTTTCATCGGTGGTATCATCGGTTTTCTAGGTGTCTTTAAATTTAAGAAAATGTTTAAAGTTGATGATAGTCTTGACGCCTTTTGGGTACATGGACTTGTTGGTATTTGGGGTTCACTTGCTACGGCAATATTTATCGCTCCTTATTTCACTGCGAGTGATTATAGTATGTTTACACAACTTGGTGCTCAGGCTAAAGCCATTGCCTTAACTATCGTTTATAGTGCTGTTGTAACGGCTATTGTCTTTTACATTGCCTCTGCGTTAACAGGTGGTGGAAGAGTTGATGAAGAAACAGAGCAACAAGGTCTTGATGAAACCATTCACGGAGAGACCGCTATAAATCTTTAACTGAGATTATGAGCCTAGCTAAAATTAGTTCGGTTTATAAAAGAGTTTAAGATTAATAATAAACAACTAAATTAAGGGAAAAGATGGGAAAGAAATTTCGAGCGGAAGGTGCCGAAGAAAGAATTAAGAAGGTTGCAATATGGTCATTAGGCATTGCAATCCTTTTCTTTGCCTATATGGTTTATCTTTCAAAGGCTACTTCATATTTATCAAAGGATCCAAAGGCATGTATCAACTGTCATGTGATGAACACTCAATATGCAACTTGGCAACACAGTTCACACGCTCGTGATGTGACCTGTGTTCAGTGTCATTTACCAACAGATGGTTTTATCAGTAAGTACATCGCGAAGTCTAGAGATGGTTTTAACCATACTATAGCCTTTACCTTTGACACTTATGATCACGCCATAAAGATTAGTGAGGATGGAGCAAAACGTGTTCAGAGAAACTGTATAACTTGTCATAAGAGTCTAGCATCAACCATGGCTTCAAATGCAAACAAGTATCATAGTTTTGATGATGAGAATGTTGAAAATGGACGGAGATGTTGGTCATGTCATAGGGATGTTCCTCATGGAAGAGTCCGGGCATTAACAACGACACCAAACAGTTTAGACACTAAAACAGTCAATTAAACTTTTTAAATGGTAAGTGAGTGTTTCTCACTTACCTTATAAATAATAAAACCAAGGGAGAATTAAATGAATAAAATGTACAAATTATTACTTACCGCTTGTGTTGTTGCCATTAGTGCAATGACCTTATTAGCAGGGAGTATTAATAATAGAGAAGCAGAAAGAATTGAGCTGGCTAAAGCGCCTGTTATTGAAAAAGCAATTCAGAATAAAAATGAGGAATGGGAACGATATTACCCTCGTCAGTATGGTTCATGGAAGAAGACAAAAGAAGGGGATAAGCTCATTGATATGTTAAAAGAAAATCCTCAACTTGTTGTTTTATGGGCAGGTTATGGTTTTTCCAAAGATTACAATGCTCCTAGAGGACATTACTACGCTCTTCAAGACAATGTAAACACACTGAGAACAGGTGCGCCAGTAGATGGAAAGACAGGACCAATGCCAACGGCTTGTTGGACCTGTAAATCTCCTGATGTTCCTAGAATTCAAGAAAGAGATGGCGAGTTAGAATTCTTTACTGGTAAATGGGCTAAGTATGGAAATGAAATCGTTAATACTATTGGTTGTGCTAACTGTCATTCAAATCAAACAGGTGAATTAGCGGTACGAGTTCCTCACTTAAACAGAGCCTTAATCTCAGCAGGACTTCCTACCTTTGAAAACTCTACGCATCAAGAAAAAAGAAGCCTTGTTTGTGCTCAGTGTCATAATGAATATTATTTTCATAAAACACCTTGGACCGATAAAAATGGTGTAAAGAAAATTGCTAAGGTAACAACACTTCCTTGGGCAAATGGTTTAACCGTTGAAGGCAAAGAGAAATATTATGATGACTTAAACTTTTCAGACTGGACGCATAAACTGTCTAAGACTAGAATGTTAAAAGCACAACACCCGGGTTATAGTTTATATAAAACAGGTATTCATGGACAAAAAGGTGTGTCTTGTGCAGATTGTCATATGCCATATACTCAAGAAGGTTCGGTTAAATATTCAGACCACCAACTTCAAAATCCTTTAAATACAATGGATAGATCGTGTATGCCGTGTCACAGAGAAAGTGAAGAAAAACTCAAAAGCATTGTTCATAGAAAGTATGATAGAAAAGAACAATTAGCACAAATTGTTATGGACAACCTAGCAAAAGCGCACCTTGAAACAGCTAAGGCTATGGAAGCTGGAGCAAATGACGCTGATCTTAAAGATATTAGAGCAGATATCCGTTCAGCTCAATGGAAATGGGATTATGCAGTTGCTTCTCACGCAGGATTTTTCCATGCACCAGAAGAAACATTGAGAATTTTAAGTGTAGCAAATGAAACGGCTATGCAAGGAAGAATCAAGTTAGTATCTGTGCTTGCAGAACATGGCGTTAAGCGTTATATCGCTCCTGACTTTTCTACAAAAGATATTGCTCAAAAACTTGTTGGTGTTCCATTTAAGAAATTAGTGGAAGAAAAACTAAGATTTAAGGCGACTCTAGAAAAAGAATGGTATAAACAAGCGGTAGCAAATCACAATTTAAACCCTGAAAAATCTCGTGTTGGATTAGACGAAATCAACACAGCTTATTCAAAGTAATCAAAAATAGTGGGCAATTTGCCCGCTATTTGGACAACACTAAAAATTCTACCTATCAAAAGTAGAATTTTTAAAGATGCCCATAATTTAAATACAAAGATTAATCCTTAAATGTACAAATTTATAAGCTCTTTAAAAACAATGATATTTTTACTCTTGATTTTGGCAATTGGCGCCGCTATTGGCACATTTATAGAAAATGATTTTGGATCATTTCGCGCAAAAGAGTTAATATACCATTCTTTTTGGTACCAACTGACTTTGCTTTTTGCAGCCATAAATATGTTAGCCGTATTTTATAGGGTTAAAATGTATAAGGTACGAGCAAGAACGCTTTTTCATTTAGCCTTCATTCTTATCTTATTGGGTTCTGCCCTCACGCATTATCTTGGTCTTGATGGGGTCATGCATATTAGAGAAGGTGAAAAATCTAATATCATAATGGTTAATAACATCGAAGTTAAAACAGACTTTTATCTTGCCTTAGAAGATTTTCGCTTAACACGTTATCCCGGTAGCCGTTCCCCTTCTGAATTTTCTTCTAAGGTTAAAGTGATAGATAAACAAAATAAGATTAGCTTTGATGCAGAGATTTTTATGAATAACACCCTCACCTACGATGGCTATAAGTTTTTTCAAACCTCTTATGACACAGATGAAAAAGGAACAAAACTTTCGGTTAACAAGGATCCTGGGGTTGAAGTGACGTATATAGGATATTTTTTATTATTTCTAGGACTTGTTTTAAACCTTTTTGACAAGAAATCACGCTTTCAATACTTAATCTCAAAAATTAAAAAGATGCCCATAGCACTTTTCCTTTTAGCCATAGCCTTATCTTTCAGCACTCAAACCCTTCACGCCTCACCCTATACAGATGCGTATTTACAAGAACATCAAAAAAATTCAAAAGAACTCGCTTATGCCTTTGGCTCCTTAGTTGTTCAAGGACCTGTAGGAAGAATGAAACCTCTAGACACCCAAAACCGTGAAGTTTTAAACAAGTTAACAGGAAAAAGCACTTGGAAAGGCATGAGTGCCAATCAAGTCGTCTTAGGCATGTTTTCAAGACCCAAAATATGGAAGAAAGTAAATATCATACGGGTAAAAACACCTAAACTAAGAAAGCTATTGGGAGTTGCTAAGAATCAAAAGCTTGTAAGATTTATGGACTTTTTTAATGAGTTTGGTAAATATAAACTCGGCAAAGAAGTAGAACGCGCAAATATGCTTGTTCCTTCTAAAAGAGGAACCTTTGAAAGAGACCTCATAAAGGTTGATGAACGTCTAAACATTGCCTTTATGTCCTATCGTGGTGTTTTACTAACGTTATTCCCCTTACCCAATAACGACAAAGATAAATGGGTAGATTTTAAGACTATGTTTGCCCAAGTAGAGCACAGCGGAGTAAAAAGAGCTACTAGCCGTCTTCTTGATGCGTGTTTTAATAGAAACTATGACAAAGGCTTTGAATACATAGAAACCATTAGAGCCTATCAAAATGAATTTGGAAGCTCTGTTATGCCTTCACAAAAAAGTCTTGATGTTGAGCTGTGGTTTAGTAAACTTGCTTTATTTTTCAAACTTTCAATGGCTTATTTGCTTTTTGGCTTTGTTGTTTTAGTGTATGCTTTAAGTTCTATGTTTTATAACAAGCTCATTTCCACTAAGATAAAAACTCTTATCAGCTTCATCTCTTTTTCCCTCTTTAGCTTACATACCTTTGGTATTGCTATTCGTTGGTATATCGGTGGGTATGCACCTATCTCCAATACCTATGAAACCATGATTTATATCTCTTATGCCGCAATTTTAGCTTCACTTGTTTTTTTACGACGTTCTAGCATTGCTATTTCAGCCTCTTTTATAATGGCAGGGATTTTTATCTTTGCAGCTTATCTTGCAGAAATAGATCCTCAAATCACAAACCTAGTACCTGTTTTAAATTCTTATTGGCTTAGTATTCATGTTTCTGTTATTACTGCAAGTTATGGTTTTTTTGGAGTTGGCGCGATTTTAGGACTGATTACCTTATTTTTATTTATCTTAAGAAGTGACAAAAAACCTCATATCAATACACACATTAAAAATATTGGTTACATTAATGAGCTTACCCTAACCCTTGGCTTAACCCTCTTAGTCATTGGAAACTTTTTAGGGGGCATCTGGGCAAATGAATCTTGGGGTCGTTACTGGGGTTGGGATCCTAAAGAAACATGGGCATATATATCTATCTTAGTTTATGTGATAGTTCTTCATGTTAGACTTATTAAAAAGATATATTCACCCTATCTTTTTGCTGTGCTTAGTGTCATCTCATTTTTCTCAATCTTAATGACCTATTTTGGTGTAAATTTTTATCTAGCAGGGATGCATTCCTACGCTACAGGTGATCCTGTACCCATACCACAATGGGTGTATATACTCTCATCCACCGTACTTGCCATTATTATGATGGCCTATCCTAAACGTCAATTAAATTCAAAGGAATAACATGAAAAACATTTTAATACATACTTTCGTCTTCACGCTTCTTGCACTAAACCTAAACGCAGAAACCCTCAAAGACTTCATAATGTATGAAAAAGAAACACCTCAAACACACACACAAAAGCCTAGTGCTCAAAAACCTTTTTATCAGGGCGAGGTAGTAGATGTAGCACAGGCACAAGCCTACACCTATATCCAAGTTAAAGAACACAGTAATCAGAGTTTTTGGATAGCAACTGAACGTGCCGATGTAAAAAAAGGAGACTTTGTACGCTTTCAAAAAGAACTTGTACTAAAAAACTTTAAGAGCAAGGTCTTAGATAAAGTCTTTAAAGAGGTAATGTTTGCTTCTAACTTACAACATAAAGTTAAATAAAAACACAAAAAATATAAAAGTTTGAAAGAGAATGTCTAAGGAAGAAAATATAAATTTAATCAGCATGGCACGAAAGCCATTTTGATTAATCTAGAATTGGGGCTGTAAAAAAGGAATAATTTGTTTTTTACGACTCAACACACCGGGTAACCAAACTTGGTTATTTTCAAGTTTTATATCAAAGGCTTTTTCCACCTTAGAAGCATCATCTGATACCACTAAAACTTGTGAGCCTTCCGTCATTATATCGGTTAGAAGAAGCATACATGTATGTAAATTGTCATCTTTTTTAAGTTCTATTAGGTCTGCAAAAAGTGCTTCTTTCATATCATCAAAAACAGATAAGTCAACTACTTCTAATTGCCCCACACCTACCTTAGTAGAGCCCATATCAAACTTCTTATAATCTCTTGTCGTTAAATCTCTAGGACTTGCACCAGCAACGGCTGACTTAACGATGAACATTTCCATCCCAAGCGCCTTATAATCTTCAATTCCCACGATTTCAGCTAATTGTTTACAGATTTTTGTATCCATTTTGGTACAGGTTGGCGACTTGAAAATTACTGTATCTGAAAGAATAGCACACAACATCATTCCTGCAATATCCGCTGGAATTTCTACCTCATGATAATCAAACATCTCTTTAATAATAGTGTTTGAACAACCAACAGGACGTATCCAACATTCAAGTGGAGTATTTGTTGTTAAATCCCCAAGTTTATGATGGTCAATAATACCAACAATAGTTGCCTCAGCTATATCTTCAGGGGCTTGAGCCTTATCTGAAAAATCCAAAATATAAACATCTTCACCTGCGTAAGAAGTTTTAAGCTCAGGAAGTGTTCCATTAAACTTGTCTAAGATAAACTGTGTTTCAGGAGAAATTTTACCCTGACGTGTAGGGATAGTATCTTCACCTAACTTATTTTTTAGGTATGAAAGAGCAATAGCTCCAACGATAGAATCAGAGTCTGGATTAGTGTGACCGAAAACGTAAGTGGACATGGTAAGAACCTTCTTTGAATTATAATTATGGAATTATACTCAATTTATGATTGTATTTTCTTTTAAGTTTATTTGAGAGTTGAACTATATTGGCATAAGAACTTTTCTCTTAACGTGTCCGTCCTTTTTCGACCGCGAAAGAGGACCAAAAAGCTCTCTCCACGGGCTTCGAACTTGATAGCTGTCAAGTTCCCTCTCTCCAAATAAAACAAATCTAAAAATGTCTAACTCGATACGCTCAAACAAAGCCATTTTTTCACGATTTATTTTATTTTCCGTTCGGTTCTGCAGAGGCTCTGACGCAATCAAGCAGTGACGCATCATTAATTCAGAAACTAAGGTTTCTGTGACACTTCCTCCACTGAAGATATCTATTTTGTTTAATCAATTTACTAGGAATAAAAGCGCTTGAGCTTTTTCTCAAGCCCTCCAAAACTGAATGGAAGATACATTTCTCCGTTAAGAAAACCTGACTGTTTGAACGAAGTGAGTTTCAGGTTTTTAGGATAAATATATTTGTAA
>NZ_JAEMVE010000071.1 GCF_029216045.1 Sulfurimonas sp. MAG313
CGTTCAGGAGTCTGTTTTTTTAAAGGTTTTGCATATTCTTTAGTAAATTTTTTATTAGTTTCATCTATTACCCAACATGCAAAAACTGAACACCAAGCACGTGTTGGAAGAGTAACATCTAGTGTATAGGCCCACGTGGAACCTCCCCAGGCAGATGAAAAGTATGATTGGACTTTTTTTGGATCATTATTCTCATGAACCCCAATCTCCCCCTCAGCAATCTCCATCCAAGGAGCAACCAAAACAATAACAGGAATCCTAGCACTCTTCTTAATCTTAACCCCATCATCCAAATCATGAGAAGCCTGCACGAAAAGGTACTGAGCTATATCCATAGAAGTTTTATCTTCATAAGTTTTTTGCCATCTTTTTAAATCATCATCACTTTGAGGTCTTAGCTTAACTTTTATGATAGCTTCTTTATACATGTTAACCGTACCCTCAAATCCACTCTTTGGTATTTCAGTATCATCATTTTGTATTTCTAAAAGATTTAAAGAGTGTGGTCTAAAATAATCACCATCATTCTCACTCTCATTAAAAACATTTCTACGTTCATTGACTGAAAAGTAAACCTTATCGCCACTTTTGAGTTCGGTTTTAGCCACGAGGTAGACTTCCTCTCCTAGATAAGCTTTGGTAATTTTAGTATAGTTAAAGCCTTTTGAGTAAGTCGGAAAATCAAAAGATTGACCTACGGTTACGCTATCAGGTAAGGCTTTTACAATATCTTCTAATTTATAGAAGAACATTCCCTTAGCTAAAGCTGATGGAGGATGTTCTACAATGTAATTAGCTATCTCAATCTTTTTACTTGCATTCATGTTAGGATGAGCACCATTAAAAGAATATGGATATGTATCCCCTGTGGGCATCGGCTTATCATTAGTTTCTGTACGTGTCGCGAAGTAGGTTTTAGTAATAGCATCAATAAATGTAACTTTAGAACTCTTAGCACTATCTAAGACTTCATCACCTTCGCCCAGTATATTAACTTCCACATAGAATTGTTCAAAGGTTTTTTTGTTTGGAGCATCAGAGCTTGATAGAATAGCTTCAAGACTGAATTCTTCTTTGAGTTCTTGATTGTGTAGCATGAAGTCATTCCCCATATCAACCATAACTTCGGGGATTGTTGCGTCTGTATCTAAAAAATAAAACTTTACATTAAGTGATGTTGTAGTTAGGTAGCCCGTAATAGTTTCTACTACGATAATTTTTGAATTATTAACTGTTTTGGAGATTATATTGTTAGGCGTTAGCATACAAATACGTAAATGCTCTCGTGTTGAAGCTACGGGTATGTTACTGACTTTATGGGTAAACTTCTTTGGGCTTACTGCACCTTCTAATCCAGCCATTAAACTACCTCCGCATTAAAATGTAAATCAACTAAAACTTTATCAACTGTTATCGTATGTTCAATGATTAAACTATCATCTATCGTAATAGGAAAGTTTTCTTCACTATCGTCATCATAGACTTCATCTAAGGAAACAGATAAGGTTTCAATTTCTGCATCACTTGGATTAATAATATTTAGCTCTATTTTAGTAGAAACTTCTTTAATCCCTTTAATGCTTTGTGGTGTTTCTAAAGAAACAATATTTACATCCCTCTTAAGTTCCACACAAACATAAGGAATGGACGCTTCATCTTCTACTATGTCACCAACAACACAAGAAACATGAGCATAACGCTTAATGTTCAAAGCTTCAGTCATAACAATCATCTTATTATCCTCAAAGCGGATATCATCTTTAAATACCTCGCGAGTAGACAAAGCAATATCATCAGTGTTAGTTTTAACGAAAGTCCACGTAAGCTTCGCAAAATCATACGCCTCTAAACCCTCAGCCTCAACCCACTCAGGCGTCTCACCATCACCCAAATCCTCAAGCATCTCAATAGTAGCCGTAAAAGTAAGTACTTCTTCAAGCTCACTTTGTTCTTCGATGTCAACTTCAAGTAAAGTTACCCTAAGTTTAGAATAAGGACTTTTAACAATCTCAGGATGCTCCAACGCCGTCGAAGCCTCACCACTTTCAGCTGCCAAATTATCAGACAGCCCCATGATACCAAGTCCCGCACTTCCTACAGAAAAAACAGAACCCCCAGCAGAAAAAGAAAGCTCACCTGTCGCATCAAAAGCAATATTTTCAGCTTCGAGGGTGATAGTATCAGCTTTAAGTGAAAAGTTATCTCCCACTTGTAAACGCATATCTTTTGCGATGTTGATATACAAAGAATCCAGATATTCCTCCTGAGCATCACCTTCTACATAAGAAAGTAAATTATTCTTTATCGTACGAATAAGTTCTGTATGAGCTAAATATTTATAATCACCTTGTATGATACTCATATGATCCTTCTTAATGCTTTGTTCATAATCAAAACTTGATACCACGTGGGTCTCTTTGACATTTTGTAGCACATCTGAAGAAACAAACACTTTTCTCTGTTTTGCTATTTGTATGTTTTGATTGCCTTGTATGTTTATCTCTTGATTTCCTTGTATGAGTGAGCTACTGTTCGCATGGATACTTATATCTGCATTGTTTGTCACTTCAAGCGTAAAGTCTTTTTGAGAACGTATGTTTAGCTCTTCTTTGTCTTTTGCATCTTCAAAGAGAATCTCGTGATAACCTTCATCTTCTTCATACTGAGGAAAAGAGGAAGTTTTGATATAGGACTTTGTTTTATCAGTTTGATAGTTGTAAGGTACTTCGTTATCTTTAGAATGATACACACTACTGATAAGTGGTGCATCAGGATTGGCATTAATAAAACTCACCAGAACATCAGACCCAACTCTGGGCACAAAGTTCACACCAAAGCCATCTCCACTTTGAGCATTACTGTACCGCAGATAAGCAGAGCTAGGCTTTTGTTGATTAAAGTTAAAGACCACTCTGACTTCCCCGTCCTTGTTAAGTACGGGTTCTTCTTTATGGCTTGTTACTTTGGCTCTCAGTACACCATAGACTTTACTTTGTTTGTGGGTGTATGGATCTCTGTAAACGATGTTAGCATCACAAGCAGTGATAGTAGAGGTAAAGTGAAAGTTCTCATCACCTGTGCTGTCACGTTTGATAAACAGGGCCTCATACTGTGTTTGTAGTATCAGCCATGATTCATTTTCGTGTGTATAAATCACTCCATCTTTAAGGTGTAAACTTTTTGATGTAGCATAGATACGGTGGGTCTGTGCCAATGCCCGTTCGGATGCTATCTTTACCCGTCGCGATAGGTCTTTGTTTGTATTTGTATTGAGTACTTCTTCTTGCTTTTGTTGCACACTAAAGGCTCTGAGCTTTTGAGTGAAATCGTTTTCTTCTACATCTGCTCTAAGTTCACCGCGACTTGTTTGGCTCTCAGGGCTTTTATTTGCATAGTTATAATGATAGTGTTCATGAAATGAAGCATGAAAGCTTATCTCTTTTTGTAGGGAAAGTAGTTCAGCTTTGTGGGTGAAGTATTCTTGGTGCATCTCTAAATCACACAAAGATATCACTTCTTTTTCTTGGGAAAAGTCTGTTTTGAGTATCAGTCCATCTTGTTCACACAGCATAAGTATAAAGTCTAGGTCTGATTGTTTGTACTGGGTGGTGTAGGGTCTCACACTGAGTGCTTGGGCATCAAGTTCTGAAGATTTAACTGAAAAGTCTAGTATGGCTGTGTATCGCGAGAGCACTTGCACGATAATCTCTGCCGCTGTTTGTTTATGAAATATTTGTGTTTGTTGGTTTTGTTGCAGGTAGTTTAAGGCGGAGACGATGGTAAACTCATAAGCAAAGCGTTTCTTTTGTTTACTTTTTTGCAGTCCCGTGTCTAGGGCTTTTATCTCTGTTACTTTAAGGATACGTCCGTGGATGTTTTGTTTTTCTTTCCCATGACGCACTTCTATGGATACTTTTTGGTCTTGCAGTTCTGCTAGCTTAAGTTCGGTTACGCTTAGTAAGTCTATTTTGAAATTGTAGCCTTTATTTAGGCTTGAATCTCCTTTAAGCGAAACTACTTTTAGGAGCTTATCTGCTAAAGTTTTTATATCTTCTGGGTCTTGGAATTTTAGGGTGGCTTTTAGGGTTGGGGTTGCTAAGGGTGCCGACATCACGAGCCTTTTTTTAGTTGAATAGGCATATTATTAGAAGTGCCTGTATGTTCTTTGTCGTGATTTTATAATTAATATGCTTAGATTGTGATTAAAGTGATGAAAGTATGTTTCATAAACTTACTTTCAATCTTGAAGTGAAACTTTTCTTAGTTCCCAACAATATCAGGAAAGATGTGTTGAGCAAAAAAAAACATTGAACTTGATACGAACTTTTCCTTTGGGTGAATCGGAGGTCAAATAGCCTCTTTTTTCTAAGCTTGAGAGGAGACCACTTCCTGTTCTCAAGCCTTTACCAATAATTTGACCTGCTTTGCCCCTTTCCATAGAACCATAAAGTAATAAGTGCTTAAAAATTAACAAGGAGTACTTAGGTAAAGGTTTTTCGTGATACATATTTGCATCTAAAAGTGTTACAAAGTTTTCTATTCTCTGAGTAAGGGTATCAAGGCGTAAGACCTCACTCATATAAGTAATCTGATCTAAAGCAGTGTCCAGCATATAATGGACAAACTTCTCCAATGCTTGTGCAGATAAATAACCTTTGCCATCTTTTTGATTTAATTGAAGGGTATCTGCATACTTTAGAGAAGACTTGTATGTTTCTACGGTTCGAGCCAGTCCACGAGAAAGATTCCATATTCCATAGCCTTCTATGTTTTGGGCTAAAAAAGCTGCATCAAGTAACAACCTTGATACCCGTCCATTGCCATCTAAAAATGGATGTATCCAAACAAAGCGATGATGTGATGAAAGAATATAAATAAGTTTATGAGCTAGGGGTTTATGTCTAGATTGTTCATAAAGGTTTGAATAATCATTGAGCATACCGCTTATCTTGGAAGATGCAGGGGCATGATGCATTCCGATAAAAACATTTTCTTCTCTTATTTGCCCCGGAATCATTTTTACCTGTAAGTCTTTATCCTTTATGTCTAAAAAAACTTGCATTCCCTCTTTACTGTAGAATTCTTTGTGTATAAGTTTGATAAAATTTGTAGCATAGACACAAATATCGTGAGTATTAATATAAGATTCAATAAACTCTTGTGTTTGGATATGACGGACAGCTAAAATTTGTAATTTTTTCTCTTTTGTATCTGTAGAATACTCTTTATTAAGTGCTTTATCAATTCCCAAAATACCAGTGCCTTCGGATTCTATACGGTTAGAATAATAACTGTTGACTGTTCTCAAGATATTCTTAACTTCTAGAAGAATTTCAGGTGCAATATTCCCTGTGAGTTTTGCACTTTGAATAATAACGTCTTCAGATTTCTTAATAAGTTCATTACTGAAATTACCATGAATATCACTGGGTATATGAGGTGTAAAATCCATAAATATCCTTTTTAAATGCGTATCTTTTTTCGTGTAAAAATAGTATGCACATATCATTTTACCATAGTATTATTATATTTATCTTTACGATAATATTAAATTTTTGCGTATATATTTACGTCAATGAAATATTTTCTTTCTCTATAAAGGTGCCCTAAAGATAACGCAACTCTTTTTGATATGTTTTTTTTGGAATGAAAATATATATTAAGTATTTCCGTTTTAAAGAGTTTAAAAGTAATAATAAGGTAGAATTCGCATTAGATATTCGAGATAACAAAAAATAATATTTTTCATTTGAGGAGATTTGTATGAATGAAGCGTTGTTACAAGCCATTTCTAGCGATGAACCCACAGGAATAGATTTTAAATATGAAGATAGGTTTTTAGAGTTAGAACAAGAAATTGACAAAGATACCTCTGCAAGTGCTGAAAATAATACAGACTGGAGTCTGGTTATCAGTGAGTGTGAAAGCATCCTTGGCGAATTCACCAAAGATATTAAACTTCTTTCTTGGTGGATTTTTGGTTTATGGACACGTGATGGCATTAAAAGTTTGCCCACGGCTATAAGTACGATGGGAACCTTGATAGGAACGTATAAAACAGCTATTTTCCCTAAATCTCCTCGTGCCAAAAATAATGTATTAACGTCTTTAGAAACTTTTTTAACAGATAAGCTTTTAGATGAAAAGAATCATCTCTCAAACTTTCATCAATTACCTGAACTTTTAGAATCTTTTGAACTTTTAAGTACATCGATTAAAGAGGGCTTAGAAAGTGAAGAGGTCTTTTTTAGGAAGATTAAAGAAGCACTATCCCGTTTAATTAAAGAAAAAGAGGCAGAAGCAGCTCTCAAAGAAAAAAAAGCTAAAGCAGCTGCTGAAAGCGGTGAAATTACAAATGTAAGTGATGCCAATAAAGTTTTAAGCCCACTTAAGAAGAATGTACAAAGTCTGATTGACTTCTGGCGTACAGAAGACGCATCTGATATGCGTGCTTTGAAGATGACACGTTTGCTATCATGGATGGATATTGATGCCATTCCTGAATCTGATGGCGGTAAAATAGGGATGAATGGTCCGAGTTTTGAGGGGATGGAAAGCATTGAAGCCCTAGAAGCTCAAGGCAATTTTTCAGAAGCTTTAATACTGTGTGAAAGTTTGATGAATTATGCCCCTTTTTGGATAGATGGGCATGTAAAATCGTATGAACTTTTAATCGCTATGGAAGCGACGCAAAGTGCAGATTATGTACTTCATACTTTGGTCTCTTTTGTGCAAAGCTTTAAAGGGATAGTAGATCTTTCTTATGCAGATGGTGTTCCATTTGCTTCTCTAGCAAGTAAGTCTGTCATTAATGAAGCGATGCCTTCAGGTGGGAGTGGATCAAGCGAGGATGATGCTTTAGTCATAGCTAAAGATGCGGCTCAAGGTTTTTTAAAAAAGAGCAAAACAAAAGAGGGACTGCAATATATAGAAGAGGCGTATAACAGTGCTAAAAATGAAGAAGAGCGTTTTGAGATGCGTTTACTTCATGCAGAACTTGCTCTTGACTCAGGTCAGCAAGATGCTGCTCAGGCACTTTTAGATGACTTGGTGGAAAAAGTAGAGACATTTAAAGTGGATGTTTGGAAGCCCGAACTTGCTGCGAAAGTTTTCGGCATGTATTTAAATCATTTCAACCGAACGCAAATAGATCATGAAGCCTATGAAAGTATGTATCGAAAACTGTGTAAAATAGATATTGCAGGGGCGATGTCTATACATTAAAAACGCTGTGATAGTTCTAGTAAGTATATGACATATATTTATTAGAGTTATCATGAAGCCAGCTCTTAAAACTTACAAAAACAAGGAAAATAAATGAGTAATCAATCAGAGTCACCCAAAGAACGTATTAATGTTACCTACAAACCTGCAACAGGGGATCAAACCGCAGAACTAGAAATCCCTTATAAAATCACTGTTTTAGGTGAATTTAATCCGGATGAAGCGTTTAAACCGGTTGAAGATAGAAAAGTGATTAAAATCAATAAGGGAAATTGTAATGATGTTTTAAAACATCAAGGACTTTCAGTTTCTTTTGCGGTTGATGATAAATTAACAGGCGAAGAGGATGGTTCATTATCTGTAGATTTAAAACTACAAAGCATGAAAGATTTTTCACCTGAAAATATTGTTGAAAATGTTCCTGAATTAAAAGCTTTAATGGAATTACGTGAGTCTCTTATCGCTTTAAAAGGTCCCCTAGGAAATGTTCCTGCATTTAAAAAAGCTATTGAGAGTGCAGTGAATGACAAAGAAGATAGAGATAAGCTTCTTAGTGAAATGAATTTAAGTACAGAAGGCTAGAGATGTCAGAAGAATTAGCAGAAGCAGGACAAGCGTCGACAGGTGAGAGTGGAAGTCTCTTAGATGCCATAGTTGCTCAAACAGAAATGGATACAGAAGATGAGACTTACGATGTAGTTAAGTCAGGAGTAGGAGCTTTAATTCAAGAGCTTGTTAAACCAGAAAATGCAGAAGAAAAGGTAAATAAAGCGATTGTTGATAGAATGATTGCTGAGATTGATGCTAAAGTTTCTGCTCAAATGGATGAAATCTTACACAATCAAAAATTTCAGCAACTAGAATCACGCTGGCGTGGTCTTTTTATGTTAATTGAAAAAACCGATTTCAGACAAAATATTATGATTGAAATTCTCAATGTATCTAAAGAAGATTTACTTGAAGACTTTGAAGAATGTTTGGATATTACTCAAACAGGTTTATACAAACATGTTTACACTTCTGGATATGGTCAGTTTGGTGGTGAGCCTGTAGGAACAATCTTAGCTGATTATGAGCTCTCTCCTTCAAATGTAGATATGAAATTTTTAAATAAAGTAGCCTCAATTGCTGCGATGGCTCATGCTCCTTTTATCTCTGCAGCAGGTCCTAAATTCTTTGGTTTAAAAACTTTTGAGGGCTTACCTGATCTTAAAGATTTGGATGATGTTTTATCTTCTCCTAAGTTTGCGGCATGGAGAGGTTTTAGAGAAAATGAAGATGCAAGATATGTGGGTCTAACCTTACCAAGATTTTTACTTCGTGCACCTTATGATCCTGAAGATAATCCTATCTCTAAATTTTCTTATCGCGAAGATGTATCTGCAACCCACGAAGACTATTTATGGGGAAATACTGTCTATGCCATGGGAAGCAATTTAACAGAAAGTTTTGCAAGCTATAGATGGTGTACCAATATCATTGGACCAAACTCTGGTGGTGCGATTAAAGATTTACCGGTGCATACTTTTGATTCTATGGGTGATGTTGAGATGAAAATTCCAACAGAAGTTCTGATCTCAGACAGACGTGAGTTTGAACTTTCTGAACAAGGATTTATTCCACTTACGATGCGTAAGGGCAGTAACAATGCAGCATTTTTTGCAGCTAACTCAGCACAAGCTCCTAAAATTTTTGCAAACACAGCAGAAGGTAAAGAAGCTGAAACCAATTATAAATTGGGGACACAACTACCGTATTTATTTGCGATTACCCGTATGTCACATTATATTAAAGTGCTTCAACGTGAGCATATTGGTTCGTGGAAAGAGCGTGTCGATTTAGAACGTGAACTTAATGGATGGATTAAACAGTATATCGCGGATCAAGAAAATCCAAGTCCTGATGTTCGTTCAAAACGTCCTTTTAAATCTGCTAAAATTATAGTAGAGGATGTTGAGGGCGATCCAGGATGGTACCGCGTTAAGATTGCACTTCGTCCACACTTTAAATATATGGGTGCGAGTTTTGAATTATCACTTGTTGGTAAGTTGGATACAGACTAAAATGTACAAAGGGTCTATTCTTGAACGTCTAAATGGAGGTCTTACCTCCTTTAGTTTTGCTGACAATTCTGAAGCTATCTATCAGTCTGTTGCTAACAATTTATCAAAAATATTCTCCACCAATGCAGGTTCTGCCTCCACGGTGCTAGATTATGGCAAACCTGATTTAAACAATATTCACTTGAGCCTCAAAGACTCTTTAGAACTTATCGAAGATTCTATAGAACTAAATATACGTAAATATGAACCACGTTTACTTGATATTCAAGTGAGTATTGTCAGAGATGATCTTAATAAAAATGATATGACCTTGTTTATTCAAGGGGGACTGATTGTTGATGGAAAAACAGAGCCTATTCGCTACAAAGCGGATTTAATGAGTAATGGGAAAGTTAAGGTATACAATAATGAAAATTAACGATTATTATCTTCAAGAGCTTCATGCTTTAAGGCAAACAGGTGCAGAATTTGCACGTGAAAATCCTGGACTCTCCCCTTATCTTGCCAAAGAGGGACAAGATCCTGATGTTGAACGTCTTTTAGAGGGATTTGCCTTTTTAACAGGACGTTTACGCCAACAAATGGATGAGGAGCTTCCTGAACTTTCACATAACTTGGTGCAGCTTTTATGGCCAAACTATGTACGACCCATCCCTTCTATGTCAATCATTGAATATAAACCTTTAACAGATGCCTATAAAGCTCAAACTGTTTCTCGTGGGACACAAGTTTTGAGTCATCAAAGCACGTCGACTCAGTGCCGTTTTAAAACAGTCTATGAAACAGTAGTAGAAGCCTACGAGATAAAAGACGTTTTGTATACAGTTCAAGGGGATAAAAGTACGCTAAGCTTTGACTTCTCTTTAAGTGCAGGAGCCTGTGTCGCTGATCTTAGTTTAGAAAGTATGCGTTTACATTTATTGGGTTCAAAACTCATGGCAAAAGAAAATTATTTATTCTTTTCACGATATACAGACCATTTGGAGTTTGAACTCTTAGATTCTGAGCATAAAGTTTTAGAAACGATTCAGCTATCTTCAAAAAAAATCAAACCTTTAGGTTTTGATAGAGATCAAACCGTTCTACCTTATCCTCGGAATGTTTTTGATGGATACGCCTTGCTTCAAGAGTATTTTTGTTATGAAGAAAAGTATTATTTTATCAATTTTGAAAAGTTAAATTTAAAAAATGAATTTTCAGAAGAAACACTCTCGTCCGCAGCTTCTTTTCGTATGAATGTTAAATTTAACAAACGTTTACCTGAAGCCTATAAACCTACATCCGATCACTTTAAGCTTTATTGTACTCCTATTGTCAATCTCTTTTCAACAGATGCAACACCCATTAGAAAAAGTTCATTAGAAGAAGAATACATGGTCGTAGCTTCTGAGTTTAAAAAAGATGAAAGTGAAGTTTTTAGTATTGATAAAGTGCGTGGGTGGGTACCCTCAAAAAGTGCTTATGAAGATTACGAAGCTTTTGAAACTTTTAAAGAAGAGGGTAGTAGTTTTTATTATTCTACACGTGTCAAACTAAGTATTGATGCCAAACGCACCCAAACATTTTTGCGTTTTGCAGGTTCTGAAGGCTTGTATGAAGAGCTTCATCACTCAAATGCAACCGTATCTGTGGAGTTTTCTTCAACAAACAAAGATTTACCTTCCCGTTTAGCCATGGGTGTTATCAATACCTCCGATCCCTTAAGTGAAGTAGCCCATTTGGAATTTGAAAGCATCACCATACCGACATTTTCTTATCCTCCTCCAATTGAGGGTGATTTTTTATGGAAAATTATCTCAAATATGTCTTTGAATTATCTTTCATTGTCTGATTTAAAAACACTGAAAACTATTTTGAAAACTTATGATTTTTTAGGCTCTTATGATCAAAAGCAAAAAGAACATACAGAGCATATGTTACGGGGTTTACATGATGTTTCTTATGAACATACCAGTATCATTTACCAAGGTTTACCGATAAAAGGTGTGATTACTACCTTAGAAGTGATTATGACGAAGTTTGCAAGTAAAGGTGAAATGTACCTTTTTTGTAATGTTTTAAATGAGTTTTTTGCACTGTATGGAAATATCAATACTTTTCATCAGTTACGTGTAGAGACAGACGAGGGTGAGACTTTTGAGTGGGCAGCTAAAATGGGATACGACGTATTAAAATAGATGACAACACAAGAGATAAATGAAGCCCTAGAGGTTCAAATTAGAAAAGTAAGTTTACCCCAAGCTATTCGTATCGTTTCTTCTTACTTGCGTGATTTTTATCCTGAAGCTAATGCCTCTTATATTTATGAGAAAATACATTTTAAAGCCAATCCTTCTTTGGCCTTTCCAAAATCAGAAATTTCAAAAGTGGAGTTTAAAGAGACTCGTAACGGCATAAAAGCATTTTTAACACTTAACTTTATGGCATTATTTGGTTCAGCCTCACCTTTGCCTTCCCATTATAGTGAATCAGTGTTGGACAGTTTAGACTTAGATAATGATGCCGTGCTGGTTAATTTCTTAGATATGTTTAACCATCATCTTCAGAAATTTGTTTATCCTGCCTGGGAAAAACAAAGATATTATATTCAGTATCAAAGAGATTTAGCTGATAAGTTTTCAAAATATATGATGTCTATTTTGGGACTTTATGCCCAATCCCAAGAGAAGACAACAAAGTTAGACTTTTTAAAACTGATGCCTTATATCGGTTTGTTAAGTATGAGAAATAAGTCAGCAGCAAGTATGGTGGCCATTATAAGGCATTATTTATCTCATGACAATATTC
>NZ_JAEMVE010000072.1 GCF_029216045.1 Sulfurimonas sp. MAG313
ATGTAGATGAAACACCTATGAAAACGGGACTTATTTAGTGTATGACATAGGTCTTGATAACAAATATTCAAGATTTTAAATCCCTATAATAGGGGATACAAAACAACCTAAAATACCTGTCAAGAGTTATATTAAACCTTTGATGCACCTCGTGTAGATAATAACTTCAAGCACTTTGTAAGGTGCGAAAGCTCAGTAAAGTAAATTAAATTATAAAACCTCTGATCACTTAAAAAATGAAAATGTAAGAGATATGACGTACAAAGGCTATACAATAGTTTATAAAATCAGCTTTCAAAAAAATACGATAGAAGTTTTAAAAATATTCAACCAAAACAAGCCCACAACATAAAAAATATAATACTCATAAATAAACCCAATTGTATCAATTAGAATTGCAGGTATTTTCCTTAACCTCTTTTAAAATAAGGATTTAGCTTTAAAAGGATTAAATCGGCAAAGATATTCCCCAGAAGTGTTAAAAATGCTGTTACCATTAAAATCCCCATAATGACAGGATAGTCTCTACTTAAAGCTGACATGTAAAACAACTGTCCCATTCCTTCAATTCCAAAAATTGCTTCTAGTATTACAGACCCACCTATAAGACCGGGTAGAGACAAGCCTAAGAGTGTGATGATAGGGGGCATAAGGTTTGGTAAGATGAAATATCTTAATAAGTCTTTCTCCCCTAAACCCCGTGCCTTTGCAAAGAAATAATAATCACTTTTTAAAATTTCTGTTACTAAGGAGCGTACATAAATTATCATCGAACCCAAAGACACAAACACCATCACAAATATTGGTAAAAATAAGTGCCAAGCCATATCTATATATTCGCTAAAACCTTCTTTTGGCTCTATGGAATGAAGTCCTGCTATAGGGAACCATTCTAAATTAACTGAAAACACCAAAATAAGTAATAGGGCTAAATAAAAAGAGGGCATAGAAAAAGAAAACAAAGACAGTTGTTTGATAAGAAAATCCGTAAATTTATTTGCATTCATAGCTGCTTTTATCCCTAAATAAATAGAAATTATAAAAACAAAAAACATAGAAGTCATGTTCATAATAAGCGTTACTCCTATTCTGTCTTTTACCATATCAATGACGTTTTGTCCCGAAACAAAAGACACTCCAAAGTTTAGGCTTAGAAGATTTATCATCCAATCAAAATATTGCATATGCAAAGGTTTATCCAAGCCATATACTGCTTTTAAGTGTTCTAAGACCTCAGGGGTCATGTTTGGATTAAGCTCACCTGCTGAAAAAAAACTGTTAGGCGCGGCGTGAATTGCGCCAAAAGAAATTAAAGAAATAAGGAAAAGCATAAATGCTAAATAATATAGTTTGTTTAAAAATAGTTTCATTTTTGTCTCGTAAGTAAGATAGCTTATTATAGTTAAGCTATAATTCTAAACATATTAAATGAAAGATAGATTATGGATTTAAAAGCCAAATTAGAACAAGATAAGATTGTTCTTCCTGATACATTTTACGAACATGTAGAGCGTTATACACAGCACCTATTAAAATGGAATAAGATACATAACCTTACGGGTGCAACAAACAAAGACTTAGTCGCAGAGCATATCTATGACTCTGTTTTTCCAGTGAGTTTTTTACCTATTTTAAAAAATGCCTTAGATATTGGAACAGGAGCTGGTTTTCCTGGTCTAATTTTAGCGATGGCTCTCCCCTCCACTAAGTTCACTTTAGTTGAACCATTAGCCAAGCGTTCAGGGTTTTTACAGTTTATAAAAGCCGATTTAGGACTTAAAAATGTAGAAGTTTTAAATAAACGCATTGAAGACGTTGCTCCTGTTGCTTATGACTTTATAACTTCAAGAGCGGTCACTGAGACTAAAACATTGATGGATTTTGCGCAACCATTTATTAGCAAAGGAACCTTGCTTTTATTTTTCAAAGGGGAAAGAGTATATGATGAAATCACTGAGGCTGAACATATAAAAATTATTAAAACAGACAAAAGACATTATCTTTTAATTGAACAATAAAGAGCCTAAATGAAACCTCTTATCGACTATATTCAAACAGCCCTCAGTCAAACAACTTCTTTAGACGAGGCCGTAAACTTCTTACCACAGTCTTTTCAAAAAAACTTTTTAGTTTCTTATGTTCATTCAAATACACGGATTAAAAACCCAGACACTAAAAAAGCCTTTGAAAAGATTTTAGATAAAAAGGGTTTAACACCCCAAACACCTTCACTAGAAACAAGAGCCTTTATTCAAGCTGCGTCCACTAAAGTGCAACAATGTGTTTCTTATATGTGTTTAAACAAGGCACAAAAGGAGCCCCTTCTTTATAAAACAAAAAACACTCATGACTATTGGAAAAAGATTCAAGATGTCAGTAATATGAAAGCTGTTTTTGATATTGCGTCCAAGAAAGGTGAAACCCCTTGTGAGAGTGAAATTTCACTAAGAGAAGTCATAAGAAAACGTAAAGAAGTTCACCAACTAAAAGAGCTTGGTTTTATCTGGCTAAGTGAATCCAAAGAAGATCTAGAACCACTGTTTAAACATTATTTTAAAGACAAGTATCTTATCGTCAATAAAAAGTATTATATTGGATATGCGAAAATCTTAAAAGATATCAATATGCGGTATTTCTTTTGCCAAGATGAAGCCATTGATAGCTACACTATAAAAAAGAAAAAGGGTGAGAAAAGAAACCCTTAAAATTTCTAATAAATTTCTTTAACACGTCCTACTTCTCTACTCATAAGTCGTACTTTTATTCCATGGGGATGGGTGGCTGAGTTTGTGAGTATGTCTCTTACTATGCCATCAGTAAGAAGGCCTGTATCTTGATCTTCTTTTTTAACGACAGCAACAGGTTCACCGATTTTAATATTTTTTCTTTGAGTTCCGTCTAACATTAAGCAGACTTCACCGTGTAAGCCAATACTTTTTTAATGGTGTCTACCGAACAAAAGAACATCGCATCAAAGATAGGGTTTAGACGTGTTGTTTCATCATCTATTCTATCAAAGGGCTTGAAAGAAAAACCTTCGCCGTCATTTAAGTTTTTAGGTGTTACTGTAAATTCTATAGGTGCTAGAGTACGGATAAGGTTCATAATATTTTTATAACCTTTATCGTTCTTAGGAGGTAAAAGGTTTCCTCTTTCACTTTCATTTACACGTATTTTAAAAAGTAAACTCAACTTATCCTTGAAGATTACCTTTTCCCATCTAATGTTTCCACGAGAAAATTTGAACTCACTATGTTTTGCTGTTAATGGGTGACCATCATATTTACGGATAGCTTCTAAGAGTTGAAGGAAGAAGTTTACCCCTCCAAATTTGTCAGCACAGTCCATCATCATTTTATGAAATTTTTCTTTTTCGGTGTCGTCTAAGTTATTGAAGTCGCACATGGGCACTTCCTTTATATTTAATTAGTCGTATTATAGTTAAACAAGCTGTATATATAGCTATCTTAAAT
>NZ_JAEMVE010000073.1 GCF_029216045.1 Sulfurimonas sp. MAG313
AACTTAAGCAATGACCCCGTGCGTATGGGGCAGTACCTTCCTTGATTAGTTTCTGCGTTTACGGACTGTCTTCTTTAAGAGAAAAAAGAAATAGTGCTTTATTGCAGTTGTAAACTAGTCAGGTAATGGACTTGGCTAGTGTGGACATTGCTTTATTTTATCGCTGTGCGATGAAATTTAGCTGTGTCCCCCTTTGACACAACGACCTAATCGCCAACTGTAAACAAGATTAAAACCACATACTTAGTCCTAATGCAAGATAGGTTTGATTCAAGGGAGATATATCATTTGTTTTTCCGTAGTTTTTACTCCATTCTACACCAAGATAAGGTGCAAATTCTCTTCGAAATTCGTATCTCATTCTAGCTCCGATTGTTACATTTGATAAACCACTTCCTATGCCACTTTCGACATTATCTTTTGTGTAGGCATCCATTTGTAAACTTGGTGTGATAATTAACTTTTGTGTTAATAAGACATCATAAGCAAAGTCAGATCTAATGCCAACATTACCATCTTTATCGGCGAGTATTGCTACTCGTGTTTCAAAAAAGTAGGGGGCTAGTCCGGATAGGGCTATTTGAGCCCAGGTGTTTGACCTTTGGCTGTTTTTGTCATAACTTATACCGGCTTGAATATCCCAATACGCGGCAAATGCCCGAGAATATACTAGGTCATTTTCACTACTTGCACTACTTCCCTTTTCTTTTTCACCATCTGAATATAGATATATTTTATGGGTATCAAATCCCATAAAACCATATGCATCCCAAGCCGTAGATTTTTCATCATTTAATTGATATTCTAATTGATCTATGGTTAGGTTTGAACGAAAAATATCTCCGCCACCTCCTGCATATAAAGTAGAACTTACACAAAGAACTAATACAGATTTTAATATTAAATTTTTCATTTTCTTTCTCCTTTATACCACTATAATTTTTCTAAACATATCCGTCATATGATAAAGTAAATGACAATGATATGCCCATGAACCTTTTGCATCAACCGTAACTCTAAAACTTATTTTTGAACCAGGTTGTGAGGTTATGGTGTGTTTTCTTACTAGAAAATTATCATCTCCCGTTTCTAAGTCACTCCACATTCCATGCATGTGCATAGGGTGATTCATCATAGTGTCATTGATGTAGGTGATTCTAAGTCTTTCACCGTAGTTAAATGTTAAAGGTTGAGCGTCCTTATAGGCAATACCATTAATTGACCATATATACCTTTGCATATTACCTGTTAGGTGTAAGATGATTTCTCTGTCAGGATATTTATCACCTTTTGTAGAATAAAATCCTTTTAAGTCAGCGTAAGTGAGAACCTTTCTTCCATTATTTCTAAGTCCGACACCGGGGTCATTTAACCGGTATTTTGGACGTATAGCCTTCATAGTACTTGTAAAATCATCAGCACTTTCAAGGGGTGTAATAGGAATCATCTTTTTCATATCTTTTTTAGGCATGTGCATATTTTGTTTTTTACCTTCCATGGGCATACTTGAATCCATACCTTTCATGCTTGACATATCCATGCCCATATCTGTCATACTAAGATTTTGTCTTTTATCCATTTTTGGTGGGGTTGCTTTGATGTTCTTATCATAGGTTAAACTAGCAAGAGCGTATCCTGTTCTATCTATACTTTGGGCAAATAGTGCGTAGGCCATATTTTCTTTGGGTTCTACTATTACATCATAGGTTTCAGCAACACCAAGTCGTAATTCGTCTACTTCTACGGCTTGAACATAGCTTCCATCGGTGCTAACGACACTCATCTTTAGTCCTGGAATTTGTATATCAAAATAGGTCATTGCAGAACTATTTATAAGGCGGAGTCGTATCTTTTCACCTTTTTTAAATACTAAGGCGGAATTTGTTGCAGGGTTTTGTCCGTTTATAAGATAAGTATAAGTATACCCTGTAACATCAGATAAATCCCTATCACTCATGCGCATTTTATTCCACATAGAACGATCATTATAGGCTTGTAAAAATCCTTTTTTGCCTATCTCTGAAAAGAAGTCACCGATGGTTCTTTGGTTGAAATTATAATAATCGGCAGAAATTTTTAGTTTTCTATATATTGATTCAGGTTTTTCATCTGACCAGTCTGATAAAGAGACAACATAATCTTTGTCGTATTTAAGTAATTCTTCTTTTGGCTCAATAACTATAGCTCCAAAGACACCTGATTGTTCTTGAAATCCTGAATGTGAGTGATACCAATACGTTCCGCTTTGAGTTACTTTAAACTCGTATGTAAAGGTTTTTCCGGGTTTGATACCATCAAAACTAATACCAGGGACACCATCCATTTCAAAGGGTAAGATGATACCATGCCAATGTATGGAACTATCAACATCAAGATTATTAGTTACATTAATGGTGATATCATCGCCTTCTTTCCACATTAAAGTAGGACCTGCTAACATACCATTGACGGCCGTAGCAAAAACATCTTTGCCTGTAATATTTACTAAGGTGTTATCAATACTTAGGTTAAATATTTTTCCTCTTAACACTTCGGTAGAATTTCTATTTTTAAAATTAGAGGCATTTAAAGATAAGGGAAGGGCGGCTAAAACGGAAGATACAGCAATTCCTTTAACAAAGGTTCTTCGGGCAAGATTTAAATTATTATGATACATGTGAAACCTCCTAGGTACACAATGATAACTTAATTGTCACAGATATATGCTTTCATTTAAGGTTTGTAAAAATACTACTATTAGATATAATTCTTAAATGAAGTTAAACAAACAATGGTCTTTGGGATTAGAACAAGAGTTTAATGCCCCCTATTTCAAAGATTTAATCTCTTTTGTAAACAAAGAATATGAAAAACTAGAAATTTACCCCGAAAAAAATAATATATTTTCTGCTTTTAATAGCTGCCCTTTAGCTAATATAAAAGTAGTTATCTTAGGTCAAGATCCGTATCATGGAAAGAATCAAGGACATGGTCTGGCTTTTTCTGTACAAGATAAGCTTGCCTTTCCTCCTTCCCTTCGTAATATATTTCAAGAATATACTTCTGATACGGGATTTATAACTCCTACGAATGGTAACTTGTCTAAATGGGCATTAGAAGGGGTCTTTTTACTTAATACTGTTTTGACAGTAATAGAAGCAAAGGCACATTCCCATAAAAATAAAGGATGGGAGACGTTTACTGACGCGGTAATTAAAAAAATTAGTGATGAAAGAGAAAATATAGTGTTTATCTTATGGGGTAAGGCTGCTCAAGTTAAATCCAAGCTAATTGATGAATCTAAGCATATGATTTTAAACGCGCCTCATCCTTCCCCTTTATCCTCTTATCGAGGTTTTTTTGGCTCTAAACCATTTTCTAAAGTTAATAAATATTTAAAAACTAAGGGTATAAATGAAATTGATTGGTGCCTTGAGTAAATAGCTCTAAAATTTAAACCGATTTTTTAGTTGGGTTTGTTATAATTCCATTATTAATTTACCTAAAAGGCCCTATTAAATGCGCGGATATAAGATTTTTGCTGGAAGTTCTAGTGTTGAGTTTGCTAAGGAAGTATGTTCTTCTTTAGATGTTCCTCTTTCAAAGGCGGAAGTAAAACGTTTCTCTGATGGAGAAATTTCAATTCAAATTGCTGAAAGTGTTCGTGGACGTGATGTCTTTATTATTCAATCTACGGGGGCTCCTTCTAATGATAATCTTATGGAACTTTTGATTATGACCGACGCACTAAGACGCTCATCTGCTAATTCTATTACTGCGGTTATTCCGTATTTTGGTTACGCTAGACAAGATAGAAAAGCAGCTCCTAGAGTTCCAATTACAGCTCGTCTAGTTGCTGACTTAATTGAAAAATCTGGGATTGATCGTGTGGTTACTATTGACTTGCACGCAGGTCAAATTCAAGGATTCTTTGATATCCCTGTGGATAATCTTTATGGCTCTATCATTTTTCAAGAGTATGTTGAGTCTAAAAACCTTAAAAATCCTATCATAGCTAGTCCGGATATTGGTGGTGTTGCTAGAGCTCGTTATTTTGCAGAAAAGCTTGGTCTTGAAATGGTTATT
>NZ_JAEMVE010000074.1 GCF_029216045.1 Sulfurimonas sp. MAG313
AAATATTAGATTATTGAAGTGTTTTAAAGATGTCTATTGCGTCGAGTTTTTCCCAAGGGTAATCACTTTGACCTACTTGTCCACGTGCAGCTACGTCTGCATATAGAAATGTTTCTTCTGATGGTTTATCTAAAGAAAACTTTTGCGTAATCCATCTTGGTGTTAAAGGAAAATTATTGAGTACAAAATCGGACAATTCACCATCATCCATTTTTCCTGTACCCATGGTATCAACGGTCACAGAAACTGGTTTGGCCACACCAATAGCGTAAGAAAGTTGTACGATAGCCTTTTTAGATAGGCCTGATGCAACAATGTTTTTAGCGAGCCATCTTCCTGCGTAAAGACCCGATCGATCTACCTTTGTATAATCTTTTGACGATTGTGCTCCCCCACCAATAGGAGCATATCCTCCAAAACTATCTACAATAAGCTTTCTACCCGTTAGTCCTGAGTCATGCAAAGGTGAATGAGACACATATTTACCTGTTGGATTAATATGAATAATACATGTATCTTTATTAAACAAATTTGTAGGCAATGCGGTATCAAGGATAAGACCCATAATAAGTTCACGTACTTCATCTATATTTATACTATTAACACAAGGAGCAGAGACTACAATAGTATGAATAGATTGAGGCTGGCAGTTTTCAAAGTTTTCTTTAGTAACATAATCCATAGTCACCTGAGTTTTAATATCAACTCCAAGTTTATGATTATGTTCTAAGGCGTAATGATAAACCTTTTCCATTAACATTCGTGCATACGTAATTGCTGAAGGCATATAATCTGCGCTTTCCATATCCGCGTAACCAAACATAATACCTTGATCTCCAGCGCCAATCTCACCATCTTCTTGATCTACACCTTGATTAATCTCTGGTGATTGACGGTTTAAAAGCACTTGAACTTCTACATCATCAGGATGCAAACATTCTTCTTTTGTAAAAGCAGACTTACCGTCATAACCAATCTTTGCTAAGGCATCTAAAACTATTTTTTTGTACCCTTCGATATCTACCTTTGCTTTTGTCGTTACTTCTCCACCAATGATGACATGTTTACCCGCCACAAAAACTTCTGAGGCTACACGAGAATTTGGGTCTTCCATAATAAGTCTATCCACTATACTATCTGCAATAATATCTGCACATTTATCGGGGTGACCTGGGCTAACTACTTCGGATGTAAATAAGTACATTAATATTTTCCTATAAAAATTTTATTTTATGATTTTATGATTTATACTAAAAAAGTGTTTAGAGCGCTGTTAAGAACGTGGAAAAATAAAGAAATCCATACATTTAATGTAACAGATGGAAGCATATTTCTCATCATTTATATTTTATAGTACGTTTAACAGTCTTATACTGTTTTTTCCCAAGCTAATGCAGTTTGACAGATAAGCTTAATATCATCAAACTTAGGTGTCCATCCAAGTACTTTTTTTGTTTTTGAATTATCTGAAATCAAGATAGCGGGATCGCCCACGCGACGTGGTTCTTTATCTACTTTAAAGTCTACTCCAGAAATCTCTTTCATCGTTTTGATAACTTCTGCCACTGAAAATCCATGTCCATAACCAACATTAAAGATATCCGGTGATTTTTTATCGTCTTTATCTAAATAGTCTAAGGCTTTTAAGTGAGCAGATGCAAGATCATCCACATGAATATAATCTCTTTCGCAGGTTCCATCTTTAGTCTCATAATCTTCACCAAAAAGTGCCATTTTTTCTCGTGTTCCCAGCGCCGTTTGTGCAGCTACCTTAATCAAATGCGTAGCATTAGGAAAACTTTGTCCAATTCGATTTAAACTATCCGCTCCTGCCACATTAAAATATCTTAATATAACTGCATCAAAGTTATCATGAGCCGTGCAAGCATCCGTAATCACTTGTTCACTCATTAATTTTGACCAACCATAAGGATTAATTGGGTCTTTAGGTGTTGTCTCTTTAACCGGAATTTCTTTTGCATCTCCATATACCGCTGCAGTTGAAGAAAAGATCATCTTTGCTATACTGTGTTTTACACACATATTAATGATATTTGTTGTGTTAACGGTATTGTTCATATAATATTTCAAAGGATTCTCTACGGATTCGGGAACCACAATACTAGCAGCAAAATGTATAAGGGCATCAAACTTATTTTGTGCAAATATCTCATCGACATTAACAAAATCTGCTAAATTAGCATGTATAAAATTAAAACTTCTTTTCCCTCTTTTATTCTCAGCAAAAATTTCTTTTAATGTGTCGATAGTAGCTTCATGTCCTGTAGATAAATTATCTAAAATCGTAATAGAGTTATTGGTATCTTCGATTAACTGCTTAACCACATGCGATCCTATATACCCTGCCCCACCTGTTACTAATATATGCATTATCGTGCTCCCATTTTTTCTTTTAAAATTATTTTTCCCATTTCAACACCGGGTTGATCATAGGCATTAATATCTAACATCTGCGCGACCAAGGCCGTTAAGAGTTCATAATAATAAATCAATTCCCCTATGGTCTGCTCATTAACCTTATCTATTTCTATAACATCTAAGGGGATAAATTCCAACGATTCTAAAGACTCAATCATAGCGTCGGCTTGCATATTAATAAGTTCTTCAAAGCCGTATCCATTTAAAATATCTAGTTTTTCAAGCCCAGGAAGAGTAATCTCAGGAACTTTTATACTATTTTCAAAATCTTTAATCTTAATCACAGTAACTGTTTTATCTCTTTTTCCATCTACTATAAGCTGTAAAAATGAATGTTGATCTGTTGGACCAATAAGCCCTACGGGAGTTAACCCCACATGAAGCTGAGAATTTCTTTGTTGCTTACCTAAACTCTCACCCCACAACTGAACATACCAAGCATTAAACTCTCTAAACGCTTCTGAATACGAAAATAAACAATTGATATTATAAGCATTACTCACTTGAGCATAATAAGTAGCCTTTGTTAAGAGCTTTTCACAATATCCTGCGTTATTAAAAAACGATTCTTTAACACCTCGTGCCCCTCCTAGTAGCTTATCAATATCTACCCCAATAATAGCCAAAGGAACCAGACCAACTGCCGATAACACAGAAAAGCGCCCTCCTACATTTGCTGGCATATTAAAAACCTTTATCCCATAAGATGAAGCAAACTTTTCTAAGGCTGAATCAGGGTCTGTTATAACCGCATAGTTTTCTTTGCAAATAGGTACAAAGCTTTGAAGATATTTTAAAGCAGCTATCGTTTCAACCGTAGCTCCCGATTTAGAAATAACTAAAATCAAGGCATCATTTAAATCTATCTGTTCAACTTTTTGCTTAAGGACTAAAGGATCAGTCGTATCAATAAAATGTAAATTTTTATCAAAACTTTGACCGAGTCCTAAAAAATGATAAATGGCTAAAGTACCAAGAGCGGAACCCCCAATACCAACAACTACAATATCTTTTTGCTTAATCTTAGAAGCATATTTTTTATAAGCACTAGTATCCGCGTCAGGCAAATGATAAAATCCTATTTCTTCACTTTCTTTTGAAAGCACTGATGCAAAGGTTTCATTAATCTTAGTATTAAAAAATAATTTATTGTTCATGTTCATCCATTTAAATTTGTGAGATATTATCATATTTTAGCTAAGGTAAATATAATAAAAGTCTTCACATTTGCTTATGCACTTGACATGTTTACTTATATATTATAAAATACGCTTATAAAAGACAAATCTCTCCCAGCATTTAGCTGATTCCACATTCTACAAAATACCCAAAACAGAGGCTTTAATGAGCGAAAACGCTACTAAAAGAAAAAACAACAACCGCACCCATAAACCAGCAGAAGGTTACACTATTGATGATCTTCGTTCAAAACCCCTTGATCAACTTATTGTTATTGCAGATGATTTAAAGGTTGAACACCCTAATGAATTAAAACGTCAGGACCTTTTATTTGAGATTTTAAAAGCTCAAACAACTAAGGGTGGGTTTATCCTTTTCACTGGAATATTAGAAATCATGCAAGATGGATATGGTTTTTTACGTGGAACAGACACTAACTTTTCGGACTCAGTAAATGATGCCTATGTATCAAGTACTCAGATCAAAAGATTTGCACTTAGAAATGGTGACGTTGTAACGGGTCAAGTCCGTCCTCCAAAAGAGCAAGAACGTTATTACGCCTTACTAAAAATAGAAGCAATTAATTACCTTCCACCAGAAGAAAGCAAAAAACGTCCACTTTTTGAAAATCTTACTCCTTTATATGCTCAAGACCAGATTAAACTTGAATATGACAAAGACAGGCTAACGGGTCGTATGTTAGATATGTTTTCACCTATTGGTAAAGGACAACGTGGTCTTATTGTTGCGCCTCCTCGTTCAGGTAAAACAGAGTTAATGAAAGAATTAGCTCATGGTATCACTAATAATCATCCTGAAATTGATTTAATGGTTCTTCTAGTAGATGAAAGACCTGAGGAAGTAACGGACATGGAGCGTTCTGTACAAGGTGAGGTCTATAACTCAACCTTTGATCAACCTGCTAAAAACCATGTTAAAGTAGCTGAAATGGTTATTGAAAGAGCCAAAAGAAAGGTAGAAATGGGTAACGATGTTGTTATTTTGCTTGATTCTATCACTAGGCTTGCACGTGCATATAACACAGCAACTCCTTCCTCTGGCAAAGTACTGTCTGGTGGGGTTGATGCAAATGCTTTGCATAAACCAAAACGCTTTTTTGGTGCAGCTAGAAATATTGAATTTGGTGGTTCTTTAACTATTATTGCTACCGCATTAATTGAAACTGGAAGCCGTATGGACGAGGTTATCTTTGAAGAGTTTAAGGGTACAGGTAACTCTGAAGTAGTACTTAGCCGACATATTGCTGAACGCCGTATCTATCCTGCAATGGATTTACTAAAATCAGGAACACGAAAAGAAGAACTTCTAATTGATGAAGACAAACTTAAAAAGATATATGTATTACGTTCTATGTTACATAAACAAGAAAATGAAATGAAAGCCCTTCAATTTATCTTTGGTCAACTTAAGAAAACAAAAGACAATGATGAGTTTTTTGCAATGATGAACGAAGGTCAATAGTCCTTTTATGAAAATTGGAGTTTTTGATAGTGGCGTTGGTGGATTAACTGTTGTAAAAAGTCTTCTTGAGCATAAACTTTTTGAAGAAATAATTTATTATGGAGACACCGCGAGAGTTCCTTATGGTATTAAAGACAAAAATACTATTATACGATATTCTCTTGAAGCACTTGAGTTTTTTAAAAATTTTGATATAGACCTACTCATTATTGCTTGTAATACGGTAAGCGCCTATTCCTTAGAAGAGATGAAAGAAGCAGCCCCTTTTGATGTTATAGGAGTAGTTGAGCCAGGTGTTTTAGCCTTGAAGAACACTATCAAAAATAAAGATGCCAATATCCTTATCATTGGAACAAAGGCTACTATAAATTCTAAAGCTTATGAAAAACCTCTACTTTCAAATCAATATACAAATATTAGTGCAAAGGCAACCAGCCTTTTTGTTCCTATAGTTGAAGAAGCTCTCTACGAAGGAGAAGTTTTACAAAGCACAATGAAGTTTTATTTTAATAAGCTAGAGCATCCTGATGCAATCATCCTAGGTTGTACCCATTTTCCTTTAATTTCACAAGCTATAGCGGACTATTTCCATGGAAACTGTACTCTTATTCATTCAGGAGAAGCTATTGTTGAGTACTTAGAACATCATTATAGCTTTAAAAAAAGATTTAAAAATACTGAACTTAAGCTTTTTGCTTCTGAAAATCCAGAAGCCTTAAGATCTACTGCAAAAAAGTGGTTATACAACTTATAAAGTTTATCTCTTTATAATTAACTATCCGAGAAAAATAAATTTTCTATACCGAAAAAGCGCTCTATTCAAAAGATTTTCCATCTTAAAGGAAATTATATAAAGTGTACTCATAAAAATCTTTTTCCAAAAAGAATAAAGAGCGATCTCAATAATACGATGAATAAAATATCCAACAAATATAACAATGGATATAGTCAGTATATAAATAAATAGTTTATTATCTTCAGATGCAAACTTTGAAAGAAACATATATCCAAAATGAGCATGGATTAGATATACCGGATAAGTTAAAGCACCAAATGTTTGGGACAAAGGAAGACTCAACAATTGAAGCTTTTTAAAATTAAGTAAAATAAAAAATATAAAGTAGGCAATAATTATAGCACCCACAACATGTTCAGAAAACATTATTCCCATAGATTCTGTTCGAGAAATTGCTATGTCCATTGAATATAACAAACACAAAGAAAATGAAATAAGTATAGACAATATATTTAAAAACGACTTGTTTAATTGTATTATTGCAAATAAAGCACCCGCAGAGAAAAAGTAATAGGTTCCACTCAGGTAGGGCAAGTAATTATAGCCACTAACAAAAGCAATTAGCATCAGAAAAGGCCATAAAATAAAAAATGCACTTAAATACTTTTGGAGTCCAAGTATGAGAAATAAAAATATAAGTGCATAAAATTTTACCTCATATATTAATGTCCAATAGACCCCATCCACATGCCCTACATGAATATAGTTTTGTAACATAGTCAAATTAATTAGAATTTGAGATAAATCTACAGACATCATTGTGCCACCCCAATTAATAGCAAACATTGAAGTGAAAATTACTGCAATCCAGTACGCCGGATAAAGTCGTATAGCTCTAGAAACTATAAATTGAGAAGCCGTTCTATTTGCTGACGAGTGGAATATTACAAACCCACTAATCATAAAAAATAATTCTACTCCAAGATAACCATATTTCGTAAAATTGATCAAAGGTTCAATATGCTCGATTGACGATATTTTTCCATTATATATTCCATTAAATGTATAATGAAATAGCACAAGGGAGTGTTCAAAAATCTGTGTCAGCCTGATATAATAAAAATATAAAAGGTTGATAAACAATGAGTAAAATAGAAAAG
>NZ_JAEMVE010000075.1 GCF_029216045.1 Sulfurimonas sp. MAG313
AATAAGACGCTTGTACGAGTTAGTAGATGCATTGGTGAATGCTGAAACTGCGTGAGAGTGTTTGAAAATACCACCCGCGTAGTTAATAGCCATGTCAGAAAGGTTACCGTAAGCACCTTCGTTATAGAAAAGATTCTTTCCATTTTTCCAAAGTGATTGATGAACGTGCATACCATTACCGTTATCACCATAAAGAGGCTTAGGCATAAATGTAGCAGTTTTACCGTTAAGGTGAGCAATCATCTTAACAACATATTTGTATTTTTGAACATTATCAGATGCAGTAATTATATCAGAGAAAACAATACCTATTTCACCTTGACCTTGTGCAACTTCGTGGTGACCAAGAATAACTTCAAGACCGACTTGCTCTAGTACTTGCATCATCTCAGCTCTCATATCTACCATAGAGTCAGTTGGAGCTACCGGGAAATAACCGCCTTTAGTTCCTGGACGGTGTCCTGTATTATACATATCTTCATAGTTAGTGCCTGAGTTCCATTCACCCTCTTCAGTGTCTATTTTGTATCCAGCCTCATTGATGTTATCAACAAACTTTACATCATCAAAGATAAAGAATTCATTCTCAGGTCCAAAGTATGCAGCATCAGCAATACCGATTTCTTCAGCATGTTTAAGTGCAGCTTTTGCGATTGAACGAGGACATCTTTCATAAGCTTGTTTCTTGTAGATATCATAAACATCACAAAATACGATGATAGTAGGATCAGCAGTAAATGGGTCTAAGAAAGCTGATTGTGCATCCGCTTTAAGAAGCATATCTGACTGGTTTATTGGCTGCCATGCTTCAATAGATGAACCATCAAATGGGAAACCTACAGTCATGTTAGTGTCGTTTACCGCAGACATACGGTAAGATAAGTGGTGCCATGCACCCTTAATGTCAGTAAAACGAAGGTCAACGAATTGAACATCATTCTCTTCACAATATTTAAAGAATTCTTCTGTAGTGTTTACAAATTTACCCATAGGTAGTTCTCCTGATAATTTTAATTATAGGAAGTATAACGAAGAAGCTTTAAAATTAAAGAAAGCTTTTGATTAAAAATTAATCATTTAACTTGAGTGTTTCATATGGTTATAGCAGGATGTTAATTTTATTTCAGGAAGTTTTAAGTTATTAACGGCGATTATAGTGCATGAGCGAAAAACACATATTAATTATTGAGTCTAATGTTAAAAATCTAGAGGTCTTAGTTGACTTGTTTGAAAAGCAAGAATACAAGGTGAGTTCTTTGCACTCTGAAGAAGAACTTATTGCTTTATCTGACTTTAAAGAGTATCAGGCTGTTATTATAAATAAGCAAGTAAAATTTGTTCAAGCCTTGGACTTTGTAAATCGCGTCAATGAAAGTCATATCCCTCATATTCCAGTTATATTTTTAGACACTGCGGCAAAACATGATGCCAACAGTTTAAAAATTTGTCTTGAAGCAGGCGCGGTTGAATATATTAAAAAACCCTTTGATACAAATGAGTTACTTTTACGTATAGATTTGCATATAAAAATGTTTTTAGAAAGAGCGCAATACAAATTAAGGGTAGATAAATTAGGGCATTTAGCAACGGTAGACCAGTTGTCGAAACTTTCAAGTAAGATGCATATGCAAGTGATATTAAAGCATCAATTTGACTTGTTTAAGCGTTATACCAATCCGACGACACTCATATATATGAGGCTTCTTGAAACAAGGCGTTCAGTAGATACTTTTGGTTTTGAGCATGGAGAAAAAATGATTGTTGGATTTTCTAAAGAATTAAAAAAAATTCTTAGAGAATCTGACGTCGCTGCTAGGTGGCAAGGATCGGATTTTGTTATTTTTTTACCGCATACTACCTTAGAAGAAACCTATATCGTGGCTAAAAAACTTAGCACCTTTCTTTCTAAAAAGGATATCCTTCCTGATACACGTCCACATATGGCTTTTGGTCTTACCGAATTTCAAGAAGATGACACAGTAAGCTCACTAATAGCTAAGGGAAAAAGTGCTTTAAACACAGCGAGCAAAAAAACTTTTGATCGTATTTGCGATTGTTAGCTTATTCTTTTTCTTCTTGAAGAGGACTTTCATAAAAAAGTACATAATCTCCTATTTGATGTTCAATTTCTTTATCGTTTACTTCAACTGGAATAATAGTAACAAAAGGCTCATTACTAAGTCGTGAAAAACGTAAGGGAATACCCAGCTTATTTTCTATGTGCATAGCCCCTGCAAATATTATAAGCTTTTCATTATCTTTAAGATCTAGTAAAAGCTTATACGATTCAAGTGCCATCTTTGTGTCCCAAGCGACTTGCACTTTATACATACGTTGTGAACATTCTTGTAAAGATTCATTACTTTTTGGTGCATGACAATGGGATAGAAAAGGCATTACTTGTTGTTTGTGAGGGCTCACCTTGAGGTCGATATTATGATAAAAGTTTAATTCTTTTTGAGTCATTCTTGAGAGGTTTTGATCAGATATTTTTTTACGTTCTTCTTTAGAAAGATTGATTCCTCTAAGAGTGCCTCCATTATCTTTAACGGCCTTATAAATAGTTCCAAAAGACTCGTATTTATAAAATTTCATACGCTCTTTCCATCTTATGTTTTTGATAAATTGACTGGTATTGTCTTCATTAGAAGTGTACTTGTCTAGGATTATATTATCAGTAGGGTAAAACCACTCATTGGCTAAAATGACTTTAGTGCCGTTTTTTGAAAGGCCAGCAATGAGTTTAGAAATATTTAAATGTAAAGTATCTTGTGTATGATGATCGCCTATAAAAATCACCTTATAAGGGTCTAAGGCTTTTATAATTTGTTTCTCAGTCTTACATTGAGCAGCTTTTAAGGAATAGTATTGGCAATCTTGTTTAAGTGGATGTACAATAGAAAGTTGGGGGGTACTACACGCACTCAAGAATATAAAAATAACTAAAAAGAAAGGAAGGTGAATGTTTTTTCTAAGCATTAAAAGTCAACCATAAAGCGTTTACGTTTTTTAAAATAAGCGCATTGGGTGTATCCAACTTCTTTGGCAAAGGACTCTATCTCATCTCTAAAAAGTCCCACTTGCTCTGGTTTATGTGCATCTGAACTAAAGGTAATAGGAATTCCCATTTGAAAGGCTCTTTCAAGCAGCGCTCTTGAAGGATAAGGCTCAGAACAAGGCTTTCGGTATCCTGCTACATTAAGTTCTAAGACCATATCTGCATTTTTTATGGCTTGTAAGGCTTCTTCCGCGATCTCTACAATATCTCCTTTAGGTATATATTTGAAGACCTTGATTAAATCAAGATGCCCTACAATATCAAAATACCTTGTTTCAGCCATATCTTTTATAAGATCAAAGTATTCCTGCCAAATGGTGTCAATATTTGCACCCTCATATTTACCAATAAATTCAGGGTTATCAAACCCCCACTTATCTATAAAATGCGCAGAACCAATGAGATAATCAACATCCGCGTCAAGAACTCGTTTGTCCATATGCCCAGGAAGATAGTCCACTTCGTAAGCAAATAAAACCTCTATTTTATCTTTGTATTTTTCTTGAACGAATCGAACCATAGACTTATATTCATTCATCTGCTCAAAAGACATTCTATATTTAGGATCAAAATCCATAGGTGCATGGTCTGAGACACCATATATAGTTATACCCTGAGATATAGCTTCTTTTATATATAAATGAAGCTCACCCTCAGCGTGGTTACACAAAACAGTATGGTTATGAAGGTCGACTTTGGTAGGTTTAGGCATGAATTTCTCACTAGAGTAAAAATTTAAAACTAATTATATATTAACTTGCCTATAATAGAGTAAAGTGATTTATCTTAATGGAGAAATTTTATGACTCAAGAAGAACTAGATGCCTTAATGGGTGAAGATGTTGACTTAGACGAAGTACAAGAAGAGGCATCTTCTGAGGAAGCTACTCCGGCTGAAGATGAAGAGCATTATGAGGCAACAGCAGAAGATTATAAGGTTTCCGCTACACATAACTGGCCACCACCACCTCCAACCGATGACAACAAGATGGTGCATCAACTTGATGATGTCACCAAAGAATCAGAAGAAAAAGCTTCTGAAATATTTGACCATATTGAAAAAATATCTGATGAACTAATGGAAGCAGAAGGCACCTTAGCCTGCGTGGTTGAAACCTTCGATAGTAATATTGAGCTTTTCAAGACTTTAAGTGTAAAGTTTCCTGATGTTGAGGCCTTTAAAACTCAATTAGAAAAAAATGAAACTTCAAAAGAAACGGTTGTCACGCATATCGAGTCTTTACAAACTCATGGGGACTCTATTATGAGTGTCATGGATATTATGCAATATCAAGATATTCATAGACAAAAGATAGAACGTGTAATTAATGTTATGCGTGCATTATCAACGTATATGAATGAACTTTTCTCAGGAAATATTGATGACTCAAAACGTGTGGCCTCAGCGCGACATTTACCAGGGGATAGTAGCACAGAAGAAGTGGTGTCTACGGATGAGATAGAAGCCTTACTCGCCTCCTTTGAGAAATAAATCTACGCCTTGCGTAGAGATAAAAGAAAATCCTAATTATTTTTCTTAACCTCTGTTACTATCAATCTTTGTTAAAATTCTAAAAATTATTAATTAAAGAATATTTATGCAAAAAGTTGAACTTCTTTCTCCTGCTGGAAACCTTGAAAAACTAAAAATAGCCCTTGATTTTGGTGCGGACGCAGTTTATGGTGGTGTTTCACACTTCTCACTTCGTATTCGCTCAGGTAAAGAATTTACCATGGAAAGTTTTAAAGAGGGTATAGATTATGCCCACGCACGAGGGAAAAAGGTTTATACTACTATTAACGGATTTCCTTTTAACTCTCAATTAAATCTTCTTAAAAAGCATATAGCTGCTATTGCTGAGCTTGGTCCTGACGCGATGATAGTTGCAACTCCTGGTGTTCTTAAATTGGCTCATGAAATTGCACCACATATTGATTTACATCTTTCTACTCAAGCTAATGTCATGAATGTTTTAGATGCGCAGATTTATCATGATATGGGTGCTAAGAGAATCATTACGGCGAGAGAAATTTCGCTTAAAGATATGGTAGAAATTAAAAAAGAAATACCTAGCTTAGAACTAGAAGCCTTTGTTCATGGTTCTATGTGTTTTGCTTATTCAGGTCGTTGTCTTATTTCTACCCTTCAAAGTGGAAGGGTTCCTAATCGTGGTTCATGTGCAAATGACTGTCGATTCCCTTATGAGATATACGCAGCAAACCCTGATACGGGTACCCTATTTAGATTAGAAGAAGACCCCGGTATTGGAACGTATATTATGAATTCTAAGGATTTAAACCTTGCATCGCACATGAAAGAAATTTTAGATTCGGGATGTATAGACTCTGTAAAAATTGAAGGTCGGACTAAAACTTCATATTACGCAGCAACTACCGCAAAGGCTTATCGAATGGCCTTAAATGACTATTATGAAGAAAAATTTGTTCCAGAAAAATATCAAAATGAGCTAAACTCTATGCAAAATCGTGGGTTTACAGATGCCTACTTAATTAATAGACCTTTTGAAAAACATGATGGTCAAAGTTTAGACTTTACTATGCAAATGGGAACGCATCAGGTCACGGGCATGGCAGATATTACCGGAGAATTTTATCACTGTAAATTTACAACAAAACCAGGCGATAAGCTTGAAATTATGATTCCTGTTAATGAAACAATAGAAGAAATTGATAATGAATTTGGAAGTATTGTTTATGAAGACGGTATCCCATATTTAACATTTAAAAAACTTCAAGCACAAAACAATAAGATATGGGAAGCGGTTCATAGTGGAAATGTAAATCCCATTAAACTACCATCTATCTTTCCAAAGTACAGCTTTTTTCGTATTCCTGCAGGAGACGATATTAATCAGGCTCCACCCAAATAGGCCGATATTTGTGTTTTTAGAGGTGCCCATAAATAAAAACCGTTTTTGGAGTATTGTTTTTTTTATACTAAATGCCCTATTGTTGGGAATCTTAGAAAAGAAATTAAGCTTGAATTACTATATGACTTGATATCATTAAAGTACTATAGATTAAGGGGCGAGAATGAATGATGAATATGTCTTATTAAAAGAAGATTTTTTAGTATCACAAACAGATAAAAAAGGAATAATAACTTTTGCAAATGAAGATTTTTGTAAGGTGGCTGGATATACCTTAGATGAACTTGTGGGTCAACCCCATAATATGGTACGCCATCACGATATGCCAAAGGCCGCATTTAAAGATTTATGGGATACGGTTAAAGGAAATGATATTTGGACGGGTTATGTAAAAAACAGTATTAAAGGTGGTGGTTATTATTGGGTTTATGCAACGGTGTATCCAATGGATGATGGTTATATGTCGTGTCGAAGAAAAGCATCCCCCGATGAGATAGAAGCAGCAGAAAAATTATATAAGACAATGAGGTAATTATGAAATTAACTACAATGCAACACAGACTATTAACCGTTACACATATGTTCGCTTTTATGACCCTTTATGCAGTATTTCAAAATGATATTATTATTTATGTGGGTTTTATTGTGATAACGGGATTTATTTTTACAACTAATGTCTCTGCACAAGATAAGGAGTTGGATAGACTTTTAGATGAGATAGAAGAACTTCTAAATAACAATCGTAATGAAGTTGCTCTTATCCAAAATGCTAAAAAGGGTACGTTAACACATAAGTTAAACAACCTTGTTTCGATATTTCAAAAAAATACACAAGAAGATATAAAAGTGGCAGGAGAAATGATTTTACTTGCAGATAAGGTGAAAAATGGTCATACATCATCACGAATCCATGCCGATACCAAAACACCTCACGTTCATATGCTTCAAGTTACCATGAATTCAATGCTTGATAGCATAGAAAAAAATATTAAAGGTGCAACGACAATACTTGAAAAACTTTCTGCAGGTGATTTTAATGCTAAGGTTACTATTGAAGTAGAGGGAACCTTTGGAAGAATGTTACATGATATAAATACCTTAGGAGATTCTTTAGAGGTTATGCAAAGCAAAACAGAAGAATCAAAAGCCGATCTTCAAAATAATACACAACAACTTCAAACAACACTTGAAACAATGAAGGGAACAACCTTTGTTGAGTTAAATGGTATGATAGATACAACTATGCAACGCATAGATGGTATTGTTCAAAAAGAAACAGAACTTGCAGATAATTTACAAAACTTAGTTTCAAGTGCGAATGAGACTAAAGAGATTCTTTCAACTATTGGTGATATCGCAGACCAAACAAACCTCTTGGCCTTAAATGCAGCGATAGAAGCAGCCCGTGCAGGTGAACATGGTCGTGGCTTTGCTGTTGTGGCAGATGAGGTAAGAAAACTAGCAGAAAGAACACAAAAATCTTTGGCTGAAATTTCTGCAACGATTAATGTTTTAGTACAAGCAATTTCTGATAGTAGTGAATCACTAAATCTTAATAAAGAAGATATGATAAGTCTAACCGAGTATGTTGGGACAGTAGATACGAAAATGAATGAAATTATTATTACAATGGATGAATTAGCTTAATTAGATATAATTGTATAAATAATTTTAAGGAAGACAATGAAATTTGTTTCGATTGTTATAGGCTCAAAAAGTGATTATGATGTTATGAAGTCATGTTCAGATACATTAGAGGCATTTGGCGTACATTATGAATTAATTATTTCTTCAGGTCATAGAAGTCCAGAAAGAACAAGAGAATATATACAAAATGCTGAGATAAAAGGCGCTCAGGTCTTTATCGCTGCAGCTGGAATGGCGGCACATTTAGCGGGTGTTTTGGCATCTAAGACGATCAAGCCTATTATTGGTGTTCCTATGTCTGCTTCTGCGCTTGCAGGTATTGACGCTCTTTTATCAACCGTGCAGATGCCAGCTGGAATGCCAGTTGCTACGGTAGCAATAGGAAAGGCTGGGGCTATTAACTCAGCCTACTTAGCTATGCAAATTTTAGCCCTTGGAAATGAAGATTTAAGAGTTAAATTAACGGAAGATAGAATTGCAAAAGCAAAAAAAGTAGAAATGGATTCTTTAGAAATAGAGACGATTTTATAAAGTACATTAAGGGGATAAAATGAGTAACAGCTGGATTACTATACAAGAATATTCTGAATTAACAGGGCTAAGTCCTGACGCCATTGATGACTTAATGGAACGCGGTAAGCTTGAGTGTAAAAAAGAATTAGGAAAGATTTATATTGATCCTTCTGCTGGGATGCAAGCAATAGTGCCTTCTGAAGTACATGCCATAACAGAAGCGGGTAACAGTATTAGTGTTGGTCCTGCTTTTATTGAAAAAACAATAGGTACTATTATTAATCTTCATGAAAAGGTACTTGACGCTAAAGATGAAACCATAGAGTCTGTAAAAAGCGAAAATCTTTTTTTAAAAGAAGCGCTATCGTCTTTACAAGAACTGTACGAAGAAGATAGAAATACAATAGAAACCCTTACGAAACAACTTAATCTGTCACAAGATGAGGTAGAGTTTATGAAACGTAAATATAAACTTATGTGGGGCAAGGTAATTGATGAATATGCAGACAAAGAACCTAAAGAATTATCGGTAAATGGTGACTAAAAAGCGTAAGAGGGCAAGTACGGTTGGTTTGCAAAATTTCTTGGGCTCTTCACGATTAACTTTAAGTAAACGGAGTGGGCTTGAACATAGATAAAGCCTGTGTTGAATGTATCATTAATCAAAGTAAACGTGTTGCTTCTGCTATTGATGCAGATGAAAAACTTGCTGCTGAAATTACTAAGGCTGTTGAAGATATGGCCTCTTCCTTTTCCTTTAAGCAAAGTCCTCCTGAAGTAGCTGCTGCTGTGTATGAGAAAATGGCTAAGATAGCAGGCAAAAAAGATTTATATGATGAAGTGAAAAAGCTTTCTACTCTAAAGGCCCAAGAATTTGTTCCGTATTTAGAAAAAGAAATTGAAGACTCAACTAACCCCTTACTCACAGCAACTAAGGTAGCCGTTGCAGGAAATGTTATAGATCTAGCTGCTGAGTATAGTTTTGACTTAAATGAAGAATTAGAGAAGATTTTTCATACCTCCTTTGCAGTAAATGATTTTCCTTTATTAGAAAAAAGACTAGCCCTTTCATCGAGTCTTTTGTATATAGCAGATAATGCAGGTGAACATATTTTTGATCTTATTTATATTAAGACAATACTGTCTTTATATCCTAATCTTAAGTTGAGTTATATGACAAGGGGAAATGCCATCATTAATGATGTGACGTATGAAGAAGCTCAAGATGCAGGGTTTAGTGAGGTGTGTGAGCTTGTGAATTCAGGAGTAAACACACCTGGATTTGTCTACAATAGAGCCAATAAAGCATCTCAAAAACTTTTTGATGAAGCAGATCTTATTTTGACTAAGGGAATGGGAAATTATGAATGTCTCTCAGATGCTAAAAGAGATAACCTTTTCTTTTTACTAAAGATTAAATGTAATGTTGTTGCCAATTCCATTGGCAAAGAAGTAGGCGATATTATTTGTAAACAACTTTAAGAGACTCCTGTTCAGTGGTCTCTTTAAGTACACCTTCCTTGACTCATACACATCTTATCTGCTTCTTCTAACATCTCTTCCATAAGAGTATATAAATCATGTCCCTGCTGCTCGATTTCTTTAAAATTAGCGATAACCTCGGCCTTATTTTGAATAATGATATCTTTTGGTTCGACAAAGGAGATATTTTTATCAACAAGCTCATGAATTCTTTTATGCGGAGCATCAAGTTTTTTATAGGAATTTGTATAAGAAAACTTTTCTTTAGCACTACTTTCATACCATTTTCCAAGTTGGCATTCATGTGCTCCTGAAAATTTAGTACGTACTTCACGTCTAAAAATAGAAGAATACGCATTTGACTTATAAATAGTATGGTCAATCTTGGCTAAGATAACATACACCATATTTTCAATTGAGTAAGCATATCGACTCGTAAGTTTGGCATCTTTTGAAAACTCTTTTAAGGTGATTTCAAAACTATGAATACTTTCAGTGGAGTTTTGTGCGATATCTATCATTTTATTAGAACGTTCTTGTAAATTATTTGCATCTTGTTGAAGGGTTTGAATAGATATAGCAATTTCTGAGGTTGCCTTTTGGGTTCTTTCGGCAAGTTTTCTTACCTCGTCAGCAACCACCGCAAAACCACGGCCATGTTCTCCCGCACGTGCTGCTTCTATGGCCGCATTTAATGCGAGTAAATTTGTTTGCTCTGCAATGTCTTTTATAAGTTCCACAACTGAAGTAATCTCATCTGTTTTAGCAGATAACATTTCAATACTATGAGAAGAGCTATCAACGCCTTCTATTAGTTCATTCAAATTTAAAGATATTGTTTCTATTTGATGGGTACTACTATTTGCATTTTCAGAAGTTTTTTCACTAGCAGTAACAATTTTTTCTATATTGGTTAAGGATTTATTCAAATCGTCTTGCAAAAGTTCAAGTTCTCCAATGACACCTGAACCTATTTCACTTAAGGCCTCGTTTACATCAGTACCTTCTATATGGGCAGTATCTTCTTTCATATGGGCTATTGCTTCATTGGTGGTGTCGATATTTTCCTTGAATTGCCCTTGAAAATTTTGTGAATCAATATGGGGATAAGATGTTTTTTTACTGGCTTGAGAGATAGAAAAAGAGATGTTTGAAGCAAATTTTTCTAGTTGAGAAAGAAATGTATTAAGCTTATTCGCAAGTTCTTCCATTTCTGCTGCATCATTTATATTTGAGAGCCTATAGTCTAATTCTCCTTTTTCTACTTTTTCAACCGTTAGTGATATTTTTTTAACGGTTTCTTGTACCTTTCTTATATTTATAAACATATACCAAGCTAAAGCAAAATTTGCAATGTTTACAACACGCATAAAGTCAAAGCCATAATGATAAATTTCAATTACGAGGGCAATGGTGAAAATGATTAAAGAAATAATATTTGCATATTGAATCTTTGATAAAGACGAAAGGCTGTTCATAGATTTTCTTTATAATTATTTTATTTATTCTATCATAAAAAATAATAAAATATATTTTAACTCCACACCCCTTCTAAGGGCCTATGACAGTTGGGACAGGCTCCTTCAATTAAAGAGTTTACAAATACCTCTTCATATCGTCTTTGTAGTAAGAGTGTATTGCATGAAGGGCAAAAGCTTTCATTTAAAAAAGGAAGGTTTCCAAAGTACACGTGATATAAACCATGTGCCTTTGCAATTTCATAAGCATTGAGTACTGTACTAATGGAGGTAGTCTCAGTTGAGAGCATTTGGTTATGAGGGAGAAAAATGGACAAGTGCCATGGTATGTGTGAACCGAGCTTATTATCAATAAAACTTGCTATCTCTTCTACTTCTTCATCTGAATCATTAATCCCATCTATAAGAAGGGTAGTTATTTCTAGCCATAATGAGGAGTGTGCAAGAATTTCTAGGTTTTCTTTTATTGCACAAAGTTCAGCACCTAAGATGTTTTTATAATAAGGAGCATTAAAAGATTTTAAATCCACATGTACTGCGTCCAACCAAGAACTCATATCATAAGCTATTTCCTCAGACATATAAGCGCTCGTTTGCATCACACACTTAATACCCTTATCTTTAGCAATCAATCCAATTTCTTTAGCATAAGGATAATAAATGATAGGCTCGTTATATCCAAAAGAGATGATTTTTATATTTTGATCTAAGGCGAGTTTAACAATTTCAATGGGGGATAAAGAAAGAGGTTCAACCTGAGAAAAGTGTTGTGATATTTGATGGTTTTGACAGCTTGGACAGTGAAGGTTACATCCAATAGTTCCTATACACAAAACAGAAGACCCTGGCAGAAAATGCAAAAAAGGGCGATTTTCTATAAAGTCTATACTAATGGCAGAAGGCATATTCCGCGTGATTCCTATAAGTTCTGAATCTACATTTTTCTGGTTAGCACATTGACCGACCTCATTTTCTCTAAGTTGACAAAAATGTCTGCAAATTAAACAGGTGATACCAAAGTCATTTTTTTGATAAAACTGTATAGGCTTAGTTAAGAATGGGGTCATTGCTCTGCTTTTGAACCTGAAATGTATATACTTTAATATCATTACTAAAGTCTGAGATACCCGCCTCTTTTAATAAGGCAGCAATAAAAACTTCAAAAGTTTCATGCTCAGACCATTTTATAGGTAAAAAAGAGGCTGTTTTGTCTTGTAAATGAAGCGTAAGTCCATCTTCAAAGGGTAAAATCTTAGATTCTAAATCTTTAATAGTGTCATACTGAAGTTGAATAAAAGGGGTTAATAAAGAAAGCTCGATACGTGCGTGAAGGTATTTTGAAACCGTAATAGGTTCATACTTTTCACTTTCAAAGGCTGCCGCTTTTGCATGATGAATAACATTTTCAAGTAAAGACTTTGTAGTGATAAACGATCCGCTAAAGCCACAAAGCTCATTATCTATATAAAGATGTATAAAAGTAGCTATAGGTTCACTTAAAGCAGGATACTCGGCTAAAAGCTCTTGTCTATTAATAATATTTTTTGCTTCAAATACTTCTGCTATAGAGTCTTGGGCAAGTTTTAAAAGTAATGACTTAGACACTTTAACCCCTTTGAACTTATGTTATTACGCGACCAACTAAATACCCAAATAGCAATGAGGGTATTTAGTTGGTGGCGTAATATTTGGCATATGAAATGATTATATCGTAATTAATGATAGTCATTTTCTTCTAAACAAGGAGCTGTTCCTTCAGAAACTCTACAATACTTTGAGTCTTTATCAAAAATTAGTAAATAAGGTCGATATTTTATATTAAGTTTTTGAGAAAAAATCTGTATATCATGCAATATCTTTTTTGTTTTTGTGGTGATTTTGTCCTCTTCTACATCATAGTCATCATAAATCATAACTTCTTGTAGTGCCTCAAGTTGATTTTCAGATTGATAAATATGGACAATTAAAAATTTGGAAGCAAGTAAAGGGAGCTTATACAAAAATATATAATAGGTATTATCTTTTAGAAGGTCTTCTCTCGTAGATATATGCTCAATAAAGTCTTGAGATTTCGGACAAAGTGGATCAATAAAACTGTATATCTTAGTATCACCATATCCAATTATAATTGCATGCTCAGTGATAGAGCTCATCATACTTTGTCTGTCTTCAAAGGCAAATAAAAATGTCAAAAATAAACAGCTTAATAAGATAGTTTTCATTTCTCATAATAAAACAATCAAGCTTTAAAGCATAATACAAAGAAAAGTTACTTTTTTAAAGAGGTTTATTCTTCATTTATTTTGGTGAGTGTCATCTCATACAGCCATTGTTGAAGTTCAAAAAGTTCTTCATAAATACTATAACACCTATCAATGAGCTTATGCGAAAAATATATAGTGTCTGGTGTAAACTTTTTGTTCACGACCATTCCATTTAGTAAGGCTAACTCAGGATAAGGATAGGTTTTAGAAAATCCTCTAGGAAGGCGTTTGTAAGAAGGTTCAATAATATCAAAACCTTTTTTCTTACATGTTTGCAAAATATCAAATAATTTATCAGCATGCTCTAAATCTAAAATATAGTTCCTATATGTTGAAAGCAAGGCAGTATCAAAACGTCTTATACCTGCACCAATAACGTACTCTTCAGGAGTGGCTCGCGTATAAAAGTTTGCGGATTGCGTGCGTTTTGCCTCGCCTTGCCAAAAAATGACACCGGTATGAGTTTTCATAGGAGTCTTATCCTTAGCAAAACGGGTGTCTCTATAAATTCTATACATAGATCCATTAATCTTTGGTATTGAATTAATAGTTGGAACAAGCGCTTGGATATGTTCACCCATTTCAATAACAAAACTGCGATTAGCTTCTAGAATATATTCTTCATAAATATACTTTCGCTCTTCAAACCATTCTTTAGAATTGTTAGCTCTTAATTCTTTTAAAAAGTCTAAGCTTCTTTTTGAATAACCTGTAAAGCAAGGTGCTATAGATTGTTGAGAAGATATTTTTTTCTTAACACCCATCTTAACGTTTATGTCCATAAGAATTATAAATATTGGTACATCTTCCTTCTTGCCTTGCCTTAGCTACCATCTCGTTATAGGTTTGAACCCAAAATGAGTTACGGAGTTTATCGGCTCTTTGCATGCCTTGTTTAAGTTCACGAAGACTACGAAAGTTTAAGGTACCACTTGTTTCGCATTTGCCAATGGTTTGACTTGCTAGGTTAAGATAAGTGTCAATTAAACCCCATGAATATTGGGAAGCAATTTTAGTTTTTAAAAGTGGCGTCAACTCTAGCCAATAGCTATTGGCTTTAGTGTAAAGTGTTTTACACTCTTGGGTTTCTTGTGTTACAATGGCCTGAGAAAAAGAGTAGAGTAAAAGTAATAAGGTGATAAATTTCATGATTTTATTATACACTAGTACGAACTAATATCAAATTAATTAATACTATGTTATAAAATAACTATTTATAACACATAGGAGAAACAATGACATTATTAAAAACTTTTTTATGTATAAGCCTCTTAGCTACTTCTTTCACATATTTAAGTGCTTCAAACCTTCTTGAAACAGCTAAGATAAATGATTTTGTAGGAGTTAAAAAAGCGCTTGAAAATGGTGAAGATATAAATACACTTGGAAAAGGGGGCTCTCGTGCATTAATGTGGGCAGCAAAAAATAATCAATTAGAAATAGTAGACTTTTTACTGTCAAAGGGTGCGGATGTAAATGCCCAAGATGACGCAGGTTATAGTGCTTTGATTTACGCTAGCAATGAAGGAAATGTAAAAGTAGCTATTTCTTTAGTAAAGCATAAGGCTAATGTTAATATTCAAACAAAAAATGAAAATACACCTTTGATAATCGCAGTGCAACATGGACAATTAAATATTGTAAGACTCCTTGTTGACAAGGGTGCAAAGGTTGATATGCGAGATGGTGGTGGCTATACACCCTTAATGTATGCAGCCCAAGAAGAAAGCCCAAAAGAGGTGAAAATAGCTGAGTACCTTATACAAAAAGGTGCAGATGTGAATGCTAAAGATGAAGAAGGCTATACCGTCTTAATGGCTGCTTCTGAAATGGGACATGCAAAGATAGTAGAACTTCTGCTAAAAAAAGGTGCAGATAAAACATTAAAAGATGAAGATGGAAGTTTGGCTACTGATTACGCGAAGGCTGAAGAACATAAAAAAGTGGAAGCACTTTTACGATAAGGCTTTAGCCTAGTCTCAGGTGAATAGGACGGCTTTGCCTAAGAAGCAAGAGCTAAAAAATGTCAAACTCCACTTCTCAAAGCTCTTGCTATCGTTCCATGTCCTTACTCATATATGCAAGCACAAGAGCTATCACAATTAATACACCAAACATGATTCCCCAAACCGTAAGGTCCATACCTCCAGTTTGAGTCATAGCTGCTTTTGGATCCATCTTATTTATCTAAGTATGAACAGCAGTAGTCTGTAATTTCTTTAACTTTGACTTGAAACTTTTTATTGGCTTCAATTTCAAATGTTTCACCACCTTTAATACTCATCCATTCAGTAGAATCAGGAAGTTTAACATCAAGTTCACCCTTAGTG
>NZ_JAEMVE010000076.1 GCF_029216045.1 Sulfurimonas sp. MAG313
CATTATCATCATATCTCATGGCTCCATTTCTGTAGTTGTTGTGTACTTCATTTAGAGGTTTGTTTATAGGAAGTGCGTTATAGTTCACCCCTAAACGGTGACGTTGAGTATCAGGATAAGAAAAAAGCCTGCCTTGTAGCATCTTATCTGGTGAAAAACCAATACCAGGTACTTTGTTTGAAGGTGAAAAGGCTGCTTGTTCCACTTCAGCAAAGTAGTTTTCAGGGTTTTTGTTAAGCTCTAGTACACCAACTTCCATGAGAGGGTAGTCCCCATGTGGCCAAACTTTAGTCACATCAAAAGGGTTGATGTGGTAGCTCTCAGCTTCCATTTCAGGCATGATTTGCACATACATAGTCCATTTTGGAAAATCTTCATTTTCAATGGCATTAAATAAATCTTCAGTAGAATAATCTGGATTTTCACCTGCAATGCGCGTGGCTTCATCCGCCCTTAAGGTATGGTTTCCCTGTTGTGTTTTAAGATGAAACTTCACCCAAAAACGTTCATTTTTTGCATTGACAAAACTATAGGTATGGCTACCATAGCCATTCATCTTTCTATACCCATCAGGCGTACCACGATTTGAAAATAGGGTGGTTAACTGATGTAATGACTCAGGTGTTTTAGACCAAAAATCCCACTTCATAGTATTAGAGGGTAGGTTAGAGTCAGGGAGTCTTTTTTGTGTGTGTATGAAGTCAGGAAATTTCATCGCATCACGTATGAAAAATACAGGGGTATTGTTACCTACCAAGTCCCAATTGCCCTCATCGGTGTAGAACTTGGTAGCAAAACCTCTAGGGTCTCTTGCTGTATCTGCAGAACCGCGTTCTCCCCCAACCGTAGAAAAACGTGTAAAAGTAGGGGTCTGTTTACCTACCTTCGCAAATATCGAAGCTTTTGTATAGGCAGTAATATCATGCGTCACTGTAAATGTCCCATGTGCCCCAGCACCTTTTGCATGCACGATACGTTCAGGTATCTCTTCTCTGTCAAAATGTGCAAGTTTTTCCATAAGCAGTACATCTTGCATCAGTACAGGTCCTCTTGAACCAGCCGTTATTGAGTTTTGATTGTCTTCAACTTGTCGTCCATTTGCCATCGTTAACTTTTTCATCTTCATTCCTTTTTGAGTTATGGATAATTATTATCCTTAAGTAGTATATGCTTTTTACACTTAAATAATAATAATTTTCTTTTAAAAAAAATTATTATTTATAAATCTTTTGAATATAGATAAAATTACTTTGCTATAATGCTTTGAAAAATACTAAGAAGAAAAAATGCAATTAATTATAGTAGTGATTTTAGGAACGATTTTAGGTTTCTTATATGGTGCCTATACGGATGGGTTTATTTTTAGTACCAATATCTGTTTATTTGCAGGTTTAACACTTATTATGCCTTCACTATTTCATTTTCAGATTAAAGACATACAGTTGGTTTGGCACTATAAGGAGATTTTATTTAAGGGCTTTTTGGTTAACTTTGTAGTTCTCCCACTTATTGCTGTACTCATTGGATATTTTACAAATGATTTTGGTATCAGTGCAGGGTTGTTTTTACTCTCTGTTTTAAGTGGCGGTGGTATGGTCATGCACTGGATAAAAAAATCCAATGCCGATACCTCTTTTGGTTTCTTACTTCTATTTATCAACCTTGTAGCAATTTCACTCTCTTTATGGATGCTTCACATTTTTGCTATGTATGCTGCACCACATTTTGGTGTGAGTTATGAATCTGACATAAGCATAAGCAGGTTTACAAATGCTGTAGTAGAACTACTTATTGTGATACCTTTTATTGTAAGTAGGGTGGTACTCTATATCAAACCTCTACAAGAGTGGATACAAACATACAGAAAATATATCAGTCATCTAAGTATTTTTATCATACTTTTTTATCTTTTTGGGTTACAAAGTTCACAACTCTTGGTAGAGATATACGATTTTGAACCAGAACTTTTTGCTGTTGCACTGGTAGCTGTGATAGGTTTTTATATGTTAAATTATCTATTTTCACAATGGATATACAATCTGGATTCTCCTCAAGAACGTGCAGCCTTTTGGCACTCCATTACACGATATATCACATTGGGACTTGTTATCTCTACTTTTTCGAGTGCAACTTTCGGGGTTTCAATGCTTCTTCCCATTATGTTTGCTTATATCGTGCAAATACCACTTTCTGTTTATATAGGACACCTTAACAATAGGTAATATGCTTTAATCTACCGTCACTATATCTACCAACTCCACGCCATCACACTCTTTTTTCAAGCGTTTGTGTTTGCGTGCATCTTCTTCTGCCAGTTCAAGCAGGTCTGCAAAATCATTTTTACTTGCAGTAAAGGTGTAAACTTCTTTTTGTGTCTTGATATACACTGTTGATTCTTC
>NZ_JAEMVE010000077.1 GCF_029216045.1 Sulfurimonas sp. MAG313
AGTCGAAGAAGAACTTTATAGATTTATGAGAAAAGTTTTTTTAAGCCTTATAGAAAAAGATAACAATCTTGGAAACTTTCCTTATGCAGTACAAGGAAGGGACTATACCCTTAAAGATGTTGAATTTCATAAACCAAACTTTGGCACCTACACCTATATCATAAGATCATCCCCTATCAAAAGTGCTTTACACACATACCTAAACGATAGAACCCTTAAAGATTTTATATTTGCAGAAGTTCCATCTTTTATAAGAACAATGCAAAGTGTACGAAATGAGTCCATACATGGTGATACCACTGCTTTTAACGAATGCAACAGGATAAGGGATGAAGTTATAGGTATCGGACGCAGTGGGATGCTTAGTGAGTTTACAATATTTGACAAATAGGCGATTATCGCCTATAATTAGAGTAGAGTATTGACAGGATTTCTCATGACACAACAAGAAATAAGTAAATTATTAGACGTTCCAGATAGAACCTTAAGAGACTGGAAAAAGCATAGACAACGACTTTACCAACTACTAGAGAATATAGATTATAAAGAAGCAAAAGAGAAGATAAATGGCATAGATATTCATGATACTATTGAGTTCAGTCCTTCTGATTATAGCTATAATTTATTTTGGCAAACCAATAAGAATAGCCAACAAAAAGTGTATTCAATCATCTTCAATTATTTATCAACTATGCAACTACAAGACATCCAACAGTTATGTACACAGTTTGGTAAGACTCTAGTCAAAAGTGTTCTAAATGATAAGTACAAGAAGATGTATCATAAAGGGTATCTTTCTACTAACGGCATGGATATACCTCTAGAAGGTAAATATAATCAAAATCATATGTATAAACGACTTACAGGTATGATAAATGACTGCTAACGTAATTAAAGCCTTAGACAAGATAAAAAACAACTCTATTTTCAATCAGGCTCTATACTTTACAGGGGGCACGGCTCTTTCATATTTTATTAACCATAGAGTATCTGAGGATATTGACATAGTATCCGCACAAACACTTAAGTATAGAGAAATCATATCTGCTATGACAGAACTTGGAGCAGTTAAGATACAAGACGAAAATGTAACCGCCCTTAGAATGGCAGGTTTATTCCCTGATGAGTATATGCTAAAGTTTATTCTTGATGATGTAAAGATAGATTTTTTTCAAGCTAATCGCCCTATCCAAAAAAAGATATTAAAAGATTCAAGTTATACCCAGTACCAAGACACTACTTTAAAAATACTCAATGTTAAATCAATCGCTAAACTAAAATTTGTAGCCTTACTCCAAAGAGATAAGCTACGAGACCTATATGATTTTGGAGCAATTTTAGAGCAAGGCATACTTTCCATTGAAGATATTATTTTTATAAGTAAAGAACTGCATAACATTACATCTCTAAATGGTTTGATAAGCCATTTAGAGATTAAAACTGAATCACTCGATGATGAGAGTGTTTATCTTACAGAAACACATAGAGTAGATCTATCCTTTAATGATATAAAAGATAGTCTTTTAAAAAAAGTAAAAAGGCTTATCTAAGCTACTTAAGTAAAAACAATAGCAAAGGTAGGGTTCCTAATCTCCTCAATAAATCTATACCAAATTAGATAACAAGCCAAATTAGACTAATATAATAGTTTTTGGTATAGTTAGGCATTAAAACAAATCCCTACTTTTTATAAATAAATCTATAAAAAGTAGGGATAGGATTATCCATGATAGTCCTATTAACAGGAGCTTTTTTGATATTTATTGCGGATATTAAAGAAATATCAATCTAAAGTTTTTACTTGGACACAAGAATAAGGCAAATGACTATGGATGAAAGTGAATCTATTAAAGCTTATGATATAGCCATTATTGGTGCAGGGATAAATGGCTGCGCCTTAGCGTATGAACTACATAAAAGTGGCCAAAAAGTTATTGTTATGGACAAAGAAGGCATAGCTTCTGGAGGCTCTGGAGCGGCAGGAGCCTTTATTAATCCTAAGATATCTAAAGCGGGCGAGCTGAAAAAGCTTATTGAAGAAGCTTATCGTTATTCCTTAGACTTTTATAATGAAAATTTTCCTAAATTTACCACTCAAGCCCCTCTCTTACATATTTCAAAATACGAAAATGATAATGAAAAAGTGCAATATTTCAAAGACTCTACCTCCCTAGCACTACAAGAGCCTCCTACATCATTACTTAATAAATTAAAACCACATGCCTTGGCGTATTCATCTGTGTGTCTTAAAAATAATGCAATTGTTGAGGCAAAAGAAATTTGTGAGGCCATGCTTACAGGTGTGGACTATAAAAAAATACATCTTAAAAAACCTAAGTTTATTAATGGCTTTTGGGAGATAGATGGCTATAAGGCTAAAAAGATTGTACTTTGCACGGGTGCTTATGAGGAGGTGTTTAAAGAAGACTATATCTCTTTACGCCGTATTTATGGTCAACGTTGCGAGATAGAATCTTCAAGTTTTATGCATGAGAGTGTTCATCATGAAGTTTCTATTTCTGCTACAAAGAAAAATGGATGTATTGCTATTGGAGCGAGTCATTATTTGGATGAAAAAGACCTTCCATCTAAAAAACAAGGTGCACAAGATTTAATTCTTTTAGCTCAAAAAAGCATTGAATTAAAAGATATAAAAATTATCAATACTTTCACTGGAATGCGTTCGGGTTCAAACGATTATCTTCCTATAGTTGGTTCTTTGATAGATATGCAAAAGAGTTTAGAATTAGGCCCTTCAGCCCTTAAGGGAGATAAGACAGCATTTTTAAGTTTCATCCCCAATGTATATATGATAAATGGAGTAGGAGGATATGGCTTTGTTTTAGCTCCCTTTCTAGCTAAGATGATGAAAGAATTTTTAGTAGAAGGCAAGGCTTTAGCCTCGTATTTGGAACCCAAACGTTTTTATTACCGATATGCAAAGAAAAAAGGGAGCTTGTAATGTTGGTATTAGAATTTTTTGCCTTATTATTGTTTTTTTATGCTTTTATCATGTTAATACTTTTTCTTTTTCAAGCAAGACTTTTCTTTTCACCTACCTTTTATAGAGATGAAGAACGTTTTAAAGACTTAGAAGAATTTTTAACCCCTTTAGCCTTGCTTAGTGAAGATGATACCTTACTAGAAGGGATTTTGTATGAACCCCTTAAAGCATCTACTAAGATAATTTTATATTTTGGTGGGGTTCAACAAGATAGTGTTGCCTTGGTAGATAAGTTCGCAAGACATTACCCTCATATGCCCTTTATAAGCTATAATTACCGAGGTTATGGAAAAAGTGAAGGTAAGGCATCTCAGGCGAAGCTTTTTATTGATGCTATGCTTATATATGATGATTTAATTGTTCGGTATAACTATAAGCCTGAAGATATTATTTTGATGGGATATTCTTTAGGCTCAGGTGTGGCTTCATTTTTAGGTTCACAAAGACAGGTGAAAGAGATTATGTTAATGGCGCCTTATGATTCGGTTCATTCGGTCTTAAAAAAACGTTATCCCTTTTCAGGAATAGGGTGGATACTAAAAGAAAAGTTTCCCTCAATTGATTTTGTTCCACATATAAATGTCCCCATTCATATTTATGCTGGCTCAGATGATAAGGTTGTTAATATTAAACATGCTAAAATGTTAAAGAATTATGTTCATAATTTAGCAGGTTTTTATGAATATGGAAACCTAGGGCACAACGATATTCTGTTTAATGAAGATGTTGTAAAACATATAAAAAATATTTTAGATAATACGTAAAACAAATTAACACAAAGAATAATTAGATGGCAAAAGAAGCAATAATACTACTTAATATGGGCGGCCCCAACAACCTTTCAGAGGTTGAAATGTTCTTAACAAACATGTTTAATGACCCCAATATATTAACCATGAAAAGTAGTGGACTTAGAAAATTTATAGCAACCATGATCACTTTTTTTAGAACAGAGTCGTCTCAAGAAATATACAGAGAACTTGGGGGGAAATCTCCTATAGTGGGGCATACTAAACAATTAGTTCAAGACCTACAAAAAGCACTTCCTAATGTGTACATAGACTATGTTATGCGTTATACTCCTCCCTTCGCTCCTGAGGTGATAGAAAAACTCAAAGACAAAGGTATTGAAAAAATATTTCTAGTACCCTTATATCCACAATATTCTACAACAACAACTAAGTCTTCTTTGGAAGATTTTGAAAAAGCTTTTCATGATTCTGGCTTGGACGCAATTTTAATTGAAAAGAAACACTATTATGAGTTATCAACGTATAATGACGCGGTAATTGAAAGGGTAATAGAAGGTCTTGGCGGGGATAAAAGTGAAGATTATCATCTTATTTTTTCAGCCCATGGACTGCCTCAAAAGATAGTAGACGCGGGGGATCCTTACCAAAGACATGTAGAACGTCATGTAGAACTTTTAAAAGAAAAACTAAAAGAAAAAAAGATACATTTCAAGTTTGTTAATTTAGCCTATCAGTCTAAGGTAGGGCCTTTGGCTTGGCTTAAACCTTCTTTAGAAACCGTCTTAGATAAAACACGTAATGAAAATGTCTTGATTTACCCTATCGCCTTTACTATCGATAATTCTGAAACAGACTTTGAATTAGGTATTGAATATAAAGAGATAGCCGAAAACTTAGGGTTTAAAAAGTTTAAGGTAGGACCTTGTGTTAATAACCATCCCTTATTTGTTAAAGCCCTTATAGAACTTTATGAAAAAATGAAATTTGACTAAGACCTTGACATGAAAATAGCAATTTTTGATATGGATGGAACTCTTTTAGATTCAGCAAAAGATATTACTATGTCTGTTAACACAGTAAGAAAACTTAATCATGGGTTAGACGAACTTACCTCAGATTATGTTATTGAAGCTATTAATAGAGAAAATAGAAACCTTGCAGAACTTTTTTACGGCACAAAAAAGTATGAAAAAAAAGACGAAGGTGCTTTTGAAGCTCATTATCATGAACAATGTATTCAAAATGTTTATTTATATGAAGGTATAAAAGAAACCATTCATGCTCTTCGCTCACAAAAAGTTCGTATTTCAGTAGCAACAAATGCTCCTACTAAGTTTGCTAGACGTATGCTTGAAGAGTGTGGCATATTTGAATACTTTGACTTTGTTATAGGTGCGGACAGAGTGGCTAAGGCTAAGCCCGATAGAGAGATGTTAGTATATATTTTAAAAAATTATGGATATAAACGGGGACATAAGGCCTTAATGATTGGTGATAATATAAAAGACATGCAAGCTGCACACAATGCAGGTATAGACAGTGCTTTTGCTACATGGGGGTTTTCTCCCCAATCACGACATCATCAAGTTTTTTCAAGTCCTCAAGATGTTTTAAAATATTTTTCGTAAAATGTCAGTAAATAAAAAATTAGGTAAATGTCCTTTTTGTGATGATGGTTATATAGAGGTTCGTCGTATAGAAGTAAATGCAAAACCGACTAAGCTTTACGCTTGTAGTAATGCACACTGGGAATTTGAGCATGACATGTGTGAATTAAGTACTCAATCATCTTGTTCTTATCGAATTTTTGCTAACCAGTTTTTACAATGGAACAAAAAATCCATAGGTGAAAATGAAATACGTACTGTTTTAGAAGAAGAACAAGTCAAGATAAGACTGTACAGCTCTAGGGTGAAAAAAGAATATTACAAATGGGCCATATTGGATAAAGAATATGGGCTTAGTATTGTATGGGACATAGATATACAAGAGGATGATAAATAAGTATGAATAAGCTTCACAGTCTTGCAATACAATGGAACTATGACACTAATGAAGAACTCACTCTTGCCCAAAGTTCTGACCCAGTCCTAAAAAGCTTTTTCACATTTAAAGATTGGGAATTTATTCAAAAAAACTTTAAAAATATTTGGGAAGAAGAAGAACTTGATTTTGAAGATAGAAAGATAGCCTTTTTAGATAAGGAGGTGTGCTTGTGGGTTAAAGACAGATCTGCGTATCTTCCCAAAGATGAATTTTTAAGGGTATTGGCCTCTTTATATGATTTGATGATAATTGGTGCGAATGAGGATCATCATAGTATTAGGTATGAACCTTGGTGGCAAGAATTTACCGAAATTAACTATAAGATGAAATGTAAAATTGAAATGCACAATCAACTGCACCTTGGAACTGTTTGATGCTAAAATTGCTTTTGAGTTTATTATTTCTTGTTGTTTACTCAAAGGCCGATTCCTCTTCACTTAAAAACCATAAAACCACAACAAAAGAAGGCACAGCCTTTGATACTTTCTACAAAGGTTGGCAAGCCCAAAGTAGTAAGAAATATAAAGACGCTCTAAAGCTATATGAAATGGCCTCTAAAAAAGGGTGCTCAGCAGCAATGTTCCATATTGCTGAGATGCATGAAAAAGGTTTAGGAATAGAGCAAAACTATGCTAAAGCTTTTTCTAAATATGAAGAGATAGCTAAGCAAGGTTATGTAAAAGCTCAATATATATTAGCCAAGATGTATGCAACAGGTACAGGAACGTCTCAAGATGATAAAAAGGCCTTTTATTGGTACAAAAAAGCAGCTGATCAAGGCTTAGTGACTGCACAGATTATACTCGCTAATATGTATAAAGAGGCCAAGGGTGTTAAAAAAAGTCTCGTTAAATCAGCAAAATACTATAAAAAAGCCATTAATCAAGGCTCTTTAGAAGCAAGTACTGCCTTATCTCTCTTGTATATAAATGAAGAAAAGATGAAAAAATATCATTTCAAAGAAGGGAAAAAGCTTCTTATAAGAACAGCAAAAAAAGGGGAAAAAACAGCAGAATATGAGCTTTCTAAACTATACACCCATTCCAAAATTTTTGCAAAAGATTATAAAAAGATGCTTTATTGGCTGGAAAAATCAGCTAACAGCGGATATGCCAAAGCACAATACGAAATTGGTACTATGTACACAAAAGCTCAGTATGTTGAACAAGATTATAGCAAGGGGTTAGAGTATTTGAAAAAGTCAGCTGCCATGGGGTATGTTAATGCCCAATATGATCTTGGACTTATGTATTATCAAGGTCTTGGAATAGCCATAAATAAACTTCAAGCGCATAAATATTGGAATATGGCAAGTGAAAATGGTGATGAGGATGCTAAGTTTAATCTGAAAATATTATGTGAATCAGAACCTAAGATATGCCAATAAAGTTTTAAACTATTTGAACTTATTTTGTAGTATCTTTACAGCTTTTAAGTATTCATCGGGAGTATTTAAATTTAATAAAGACTCTTCATCGTCGACATCAACATATTTAACCTTTGAGTTTTTAAGTAATATCATAAGTTTATGATTATCTTCTTCTAACATCTTTTGTATAGGTTTTTGAAGTGCTCTTGTGTATATGCCACATAAAGGGTGTATACTTGAAGGGGTTCTAAGGACAATGGCTTCGTAGTTTGTACTAGTTACTTGCATTAGACTAGTGATAATATTCTTATTTACAAAGGGAGTGTCTACGCTAATAACAAAAAAAGTGTCGTCATTTTTTAAGTATTTGAAGATATTAAAAAATCCAGACGTAGGAGCAAAAACTTTAGGGTAGATTTGGTCTTCAATGATATTAGCGTCTATACTTTTAAACTTATTTTTATCTTTAGTAGATACATACACCCGCTCAAATATCTTTTCTAGTCTTTTAACTTGATATTTAATGAGACTATCATATTGCCCAAAAGGTAAAAAAGCCTTATTCTCCCCCATGCGTGAGCTTCTTCCCCCAGCAAAGATAATACACGGCATCTTAAATAAGGACATTTGTTTCCTTTGTTTTTATTTGAAGTATAGCAAAGTCTGCTATAATAAATCCATTATAAAACAGGATTATAAAATGTTGAAAAAGCTATTTATTACGAGTATATTGTTATTTACCCCTTTATTACAAGCCAAACAAAACATGTTTGCACACCAAATCTCTGAAAATAAAAAGTATACAAAAACCATTCGTGCATTTATGGCCCAAAGTTCAAGAATGACACAGTTAGTACATAAGTCTTATGCTCATGTTGTATTTCCAAGTATTTGGAAAGGTTCGGCAGTTCTTGGTTATGCTTGGGGGGATGGTCGCGCCTTTGTTCGTGGTGGTATTTGGACGGGTAATGTAAAAATGACTCAGTACACTGCAGGAGTTCAAGTAGGTGTGGCTGCTTACAAAGAGATTATCTTTTTTAAAACAAGAGACGCCTTTGAAAGATTTAAAAAAGGAGGACTAGAAGATAGCAACCAAATTTCTGTTGTTCCTTTTTACTCAGGTCTTTCAGCCGATTTAAATTTTGATACAAATGTAGAAGTGTATACCTCTAGCACAGGTGGTTTTATGCTTGAAGCAAGTACGGGTCTGCAAAGTTTTGAATACTTTCAAAAGCCTTAGACTATTACGAAACAACTTGCTTAGCACTTCTTCATAAGCTCACCTCTGGAGCAACCACTTGACCTTGTTTTGTGGTCATGAGTTCATGCTTAATTGCCTGAATCAAATTCCCTTTTTTCTTGTAGCTGTTTAGGTTCATATATTGTTGTTTAAGTAAATATGCAGAAGAAGAAAGGCTAATCAAAACTAAAAAAAAGAATATCAAATATTTGAGGCATATAGCTCCTTAAATGTACTAAATTCTAGCATAAACTTGATATGATGTTAATACAAAAATAAAATAATTATATTACAAAATACGAACGGAAATAAAAACATTGATACAGAAATTTGAAATCTTAAAAACAGTCTTTGGACATGATAAATTTCGTTCTTTTCAAGAAAAAGCTGTTGATGCGATCTTGCATCAAAAAGATGTTTTAATGATTTTACCAACAGGAGGAGGAAAGTCATTATGTTACCAACTCCCTTCACTAATGATGCCTGGAGTTACCGTAGTAGTGTCTCCATTGATCGCACTTATGCACGATCAAGTTATGGCCTTAAAAGCTAATGGCATTAAGGCTGAAATGATGTCTTCTATGCAAACAAGAGAACAACTTGACCTTATTCGTTATGACTTGCTTCAAGGTGAGTTAAAGCTTTTGTATATTGCACCTGAACGCTTTTCTTCACCTTCTTTTTTAGGTTTATTAAAACAAGTAAGCATTAACTTTTTTGTGATTGATGAGGCGCATTGTGTGTCTGAATGGGGACATGAGTTTAGAGAAGATTATAGGAAACTACACCTTCTAAGAGAAAACTTTCCTAACATTGGGATAGCTGCTTTTACCGCGACTGCGACACCAAAGGTACAAGTAGATATTTCATCTGCACTTCGCCTTAACACGCCTGTAGAAATTAGAGGAAAAATATTTAGAGAGAACTTGCATATTTCGGTTGAACCTCGCATTAAAGATGGTAAGTCTCAACTCATAGAATTTTTGAAAAATTTTAAAAATGATAGTGGTATTGTATACGCTTTTTCTCGAAAACAAACCGAGTCTTTAGCAGAATTTTTACAAAAACAAGGAGTAAAAGCCCTTCCTTTTCATGCCGGACTTCCCAACCACATTAAAGAAGAAACCTTTAGAAAGTTTGTGCATGATGAGATTCAAGTGGTGGTGGCAACGATTGCCTTTGGTATGGGAATTGACAAGAGTAATATTCGTTTTGTTGTACACATGTCTTTACCTAAAACCATAGAAAATTATTATCAAGAGATAGGTAGAGCAGGGCGTGATGGCTTAGACTCTGAGGTTTTATTACTTTCATCTGGTTCAGACATGATGATGCAAAGAGAGTTTATAGATCAGCTAGAAGATACTCCTTATAAACAAAATGCTTTTAACAAGTTAGAACTTATAAGCAGATACGCAGGGGCAGAAGCTTGTAGGCATCAGTATATTGCCTCATACTTTGAAGATGAGCTTGAAGACTGTCAGACAAAGTGTGATAATTGTACCGCCCAAGAGGTCGAAAAAACGGATATCAGTATTGAAGCACAAAAGCTTTTGTCTTCTGTATATAGAACCGGTCAAAGGTTTGGCCAATCCTATGTGATTGATGTCTTACGTGGCAGTAGCATTGAAAAGATTTTGTCTAATGCCCATGATAAGCTTTCAGTGTATGGGATTGGAAAAGAACTCTCTAAAGCGTACTGGGACGTTATTATGGAAAGACTTATGGAGATTGGTGCACTTAAACGAGGGGAGTTTAGAGCGCTTATGATTGACGCTATGGGTATGAAAATTTTAAAAAAAGAGATGCATGTAGATATAAAGTCTCAAAGACTTAATGTTAAGGCGAAAAAAGAATACAAGTCACATACTCAAGACTTAGATTTAAATGTAGAGGCCTTTGAATCTTTACGCTCTTTAAGATCTGAGATAGCAAAAGAAGAGGGTAAGCCAGCGTATATTGTTTTTGGAGATAAGACCTTAAAAGAGATGGCCAATCACCTACCTCAAGATAAAGAAGAAATGTTAAATATAAATGGGGTGGGTGAAGTTAAATTTGAGAGATATGGGGAACAGTTTTTATCACGCTGTCTTGATTTAAAATCTTAGTATTATGTCCGTGTTTTATAGTGTAAAAAATAAAAATAAGGTTAGTTTATGAAAAAAGTTCTTGTTCTTGGGGGAGGATTTGCTGGTATTGATACCGCTATCTTTTTACGAAAAGAAAAATATGAAGTAACATTGGTAAGTGACAGAGATTATTTTTATATTTATCCTACTTCCATCTGGGTTCCAACGGGAAAAGTACGTTTTGAAGATATTTGTATAGACTTAAAAGAACTTCAACAAGCTCATGGTTTTGAACTCATTATTGATGGCGTTAGTAAGATAGAAGCTAAGGCTAAAAATATCACCTTAGAAAGTGGAAAAACCTTAAAAGATTATGACACACTTGTCATTGCCATGGGAGCAGACAAGCTAAAACCTAAGGGTGTTGAACACACCTTATCTATATGTGGAAAACCTGAGCTGTCCTTAGAAATTAAAGAAGGATTAGACTCTTTAATAGCAAAGGGCTCAGGAAGTATAGCCTTTGGCTTTGGTGGAAACCCTAAAGACCCTTCGGCTGTTCGTGGAGGTCCAGGTTTTGAGCTCTTGTTTAATGTTGAAAGCATGCTTAGAAAAAAAGGTATTCGTGATAACTTTGATCTGCATATGTTTGCTCCTATGCCTAAACCTGGTGCTAGACTTGGAAAAAAGTCTTATGAGATGATTAATAAGATGTTTAAGAAATTTAATATTAGTAAGCACTTTGGTACAAAGATTAAAGGTTTTGAAGTGAACACTGTTGTTTTTGAAGATGATACACGTTTAGAATCTGACCTAATCATGTTTATACCTGCAGGAGATGGACATGAGGTGATTAAAAACTCTGATTTGCCACTGAATGAAGCAGGGTTTGTAAAAATCAATGATTATTGCGAGGTTGATGGATTTGAAGACGTATATGCTATCGGAGATTCAGCCGCGCTAGAAGGTCCTGATTGGAAGGCGAAGCAAGGCCACTTAGCTGAATTAATGGCTAAAAATACAGCCTTTAATATTATTGCTAAAGACAAGGGGCTACATGAGAGAAAAGGTTATGTAGAACATATTAATATTATCTGTATTATGGACAGCGGAGAAGGGGCCGGTTTTGCCTTTAGAGATGACAATAAGTCCTTCTTAATTCCTATGCCTATCTTTGGTCATTGGGTGAAGAAAGCATGGGGAAAATACTGTCGCCTTTCAAAACTAGGAAAAATACCTCGCATACCAGGTTTATAGTATAATTATGCATTAACTGTCTAAAAGCACGGGATACAGCTAGCTATGGCGGTCGAAAATACTAAGTAAATTTAACATAAAAAAAGGAAAATAAATGACAAACGCAGAAGAACTAATCAAAATACTAAATGAAGACATCATCCCCGAGATAGAAAATATCATAGACGATATGTGTGAAACTATTGCAGATAATAAAAATGCTACAGATGAAGATAAACATGAATTTAAAGAAGCCCAAGCCATGAAAAAAGAATTCAAAGAGATGGCCTTTGAAGCAGAAACAGGTGAGATGGATGAAGAAGAATGTGCAGAAAACCTAGCAGAATGTAAAGAAATCTTAAAAGACATTCAAGCCTTAGAAGAAGACTAAATGCAACTTCCTCTGGACCATTCATTTTTTGAGAGTAAAACACCTTCCAACAAACTAATGATAATCCTGCACGGTAGAGGAGACTCAGCGGAAGGCTTTAGATTCTTTCCACAAGAACTTGGCTTAGACGATATGAATTATCTTCTTTTAAATGCTCCTTTTGAATACTTTACAGGCTTTTCTTGGTATGATCTCCCACCTAACCAAGAACCCGGCATTGAATATTCCAAAAAAGTCTTGACAGAGATTTTAGACACAGTTTTTAAAGACAAATATGAGCCATCAAAAACAATTTTATTTGGATTTTCTCAAGGTTCTTTGCTCACCTTCGAATTTGGCGCACGCTACAAAGAAAAACTAGCAGGGTATATTGCCGTAAGTGGTTATGTATATAATGCTCCTAAAATCTTAGAAGAAATGAATCAAGACCTTAAAAATGCAAACTGGCTATGTACCCATGGATATGAAGATGATGTACTTCCTTATCATGAAAGTAGGGCGCAGATTGAAGTCTTACTTGATGGAGACTTTGAGATAGATTTTAGAGCATATCATAAGACACATACCGTAGATCCAGGTGAATTTAAAGAGATTAAAAAGTGGATTGTAAATAAGCTGAAGTAGTTAACTTGAAGATTTAAAACCTCCAAGAACCTACCTCTTTGAAGTAAGTTTTGGAGAAAACTATAATCTCTTTGAGATTACAGACGAGATTCGTAGCGTCTCATCATGAAAAGACGTTTAAGAATTTTCTTACGAGTACTAATCTTCTCTTTCTTACGCTTGTCAGTATCCGTTTCGTGGAAACGTCTAGCACGTGCTTCAGTAACAATCAGATTTCTATCTGTTTGCTTCTTAAAGCGACGGTAAGCAGCGTCGAAGTGGTCATCAGATTTTAAGATTACACCAGGCATTGCATTCACCCTCTTTCTCTAATATTTATTAGGCGCGAATTATACCATAAATTTAATTAAAGAAAAAAGTGCTTAAAAGATGTAGCTGCACAAATAAAATAATGAGCCATATGCACGGGGTCACAGTATTTAGCTAAACCACCCAGTTACCAACTGCAAACAAGTAAAAAGCTTCTGCTTCTCACACTTTATTTTTTTAAGCCCTTGCTCAAACTAAATATATTTAAACGTTAAATCTAAAGTGCATAACATCGCCATCATTAACAATGTACTCTTTACCTTCTAAACGCATTTTTCCTGCGTCTTTGGCCTTGTTCTCTCCTGCACACTGGATATAGTCATCGTATCCAATTACCTCTGCTCGGATAAAACCTTTTTCAAAATCATTATGAATAACTGCCGCGGCTTTTGGCGCGGTTGTATCTTTACGAATTGTCCATGCACGTACTTCTTTTACACCTGCTGTAAAATACGACATAAGACCTAGTTTACCAAAGCCCTTATGAATAATTTGTGCTAGACCTGACTCTGTAACGCCCATCTCAGATAAAAACTCTTCTGCTTCATCATCGTCCATACCCACTAAGTCTTCTTCAAACTTAGCACATAACTTTATAACTTCTGAATTGTTTTTAGCAGCGTGTGTTTGAACGGCTTTAACATAATCATTGTCTTTACTCATGCCATCTTCATCAACATTAGCGCCATACATAATTTCTTTAGCCGTTAATAAACGAAGTTCTTGGTTAAGCTGTTCATATAATTCATCTTCTTTTTTATCAAAGTTATAGGCCATATTTCCTTTTTCAAGAAAGTCAATAAGCTCTTGAGCCATTTGCATTAGTGCCCCAGCACTTTTATCCACGCGAGCTTGCTTTTTTAGTTTTTCTGCTCTATTTCCAAGGGCTTCTAAATCAGCAAAAATAAGTTCTGTTTCAATGATTTCTATATCACGAATTGGATCAATGCTGCCTTCAGTATGTACAATATTATCGTCTTCAAAACAACGAACTATATGCAAGATAACTTCTGTTTCACGAATGTTTGAAAGAAACTTATTTCCTAAGCCTTCCCCTTTACTCGCGCCCTTAACTAAGCCTGCAATATCAACAAAATCTAAGGTAGAATGTTGAATTTTTTCAGGGCTTACTATCTTAGCAAGTTCATCAAGACGTTTGTCTGGTACAGGTACAATAGCCTTATTTGGTTCTATAGTACAAAAAGGGTAGTTTGCCGCTTCTGCATTTTGTGCCTTTGTTAGTGCATTAAATGTTGTTGATTTTCCTACATTTGGTAAGCCTACTAGGCCGATACTTAGTCCCATAAATACTCCAATATATGTTGATGTGTTTTTCTTAGAACCTTGATGCCTTGGTGCACAATAAAAACTTTTGAAATTATACTTAAAAAAACTTTTATTTACTAATAGAAATAAAGTCTAATAACATAGCTTTTGTTGTATTTGTGTTAATATAATTTTGAGTAAATATAGAAATATACTACAACAAGCGTTTAGAATGATAGATGATGCAAAACTAATTCAATTGATATTTGTTACAAAGATTCAGACAATTTTGTTATTGTTCTGAAAAGCTCATTAATATCAATAGGTTTGTTAATATAGGCTTTAATTCCTAATTGATTTGCTGTATTTAGATATCCCTTTTCATTAAAAGCTGTTACTAAAATTATTTGTGCATTTTTATCATATGCAAGTATTTCCTTAGACATAGAGATTCCATCCATTATGGGCATTTGAATATCAGAGATAACAATATGAGGAGTGCATTTTTTATATAATTGTAGTCCTTCTTGCCCATTTGTAGCTACATGAATAGTGTTAAAATCTAATTCAAGTATTTCAATCATTTCTTCTCGTATACTTATTTCATCTTCAACATATAAAAGTACTAAATTTTCATTCATATTTTATTCCTGATACATTGGTAATGTGATTTTAAAAGATGCGCCAGAAAGTGTGTTATATACTCTTAATTTACCTCGCATATGATTTTCAATAATTGTTTTTGACATATATAGTCCTATCCCTGTCCCATTATCTTGTTGTTTTGTTGTAAAGTAAGGTTCGAATATATTTTTTATAATACTTTCATCAATTCCACCAGCATTATCGTCAATGATAATAAAAATATCTTCTTTTTTAGGTTTAATAGTAATTAAAATTTCTGGGTCTTTAATATTATTTTGAACCAAAGCATCTTTTGCATTTGATATGATGTTCAGTAGAACTTGTGAAAGTTCATTCTTAAGACATGGTATTGAAACCTTTTCCTTATAACGAAGGTTTAATGCAATGTTGTTAGCCTTTAAAGTCGGCCCAATAATATCAACAACATGTCTCAATATATCAGATACTTCACAAGACTCTATAGTTTTATTTTCACTAAAAAAGTCTCTGAAGTCATCAATGGTTTCTGACATTTGAGAAATAATTCGCATTGCTTTCTTTGTGGACCTGTTCATAAGTTCAGGACTCAATTTATTCTTTTGATAAGCATGATTAAGCTTTTGAAACATAAGACTTAATGAGTTTAATGGCTGACGCCATTGGTGTCCAATATGCCCAATCATTTCACCCATAGAAGCCATTTTTGATTGCTGTATTAAAAGTCTATTCTGTTCCCAATTCTTTTTCATTTGCACATCGACACGCTTTTGTAAAATCACTTCTTTTTGCTGTAACAAAGAGACATCAAAGCCAATAACTAGAATTTCAACAACTTCATTATCATAATCTTTTAAAGCAGTGAAAGTTAAGCGAAGATGAACTGGCAAATGTTTGTCTTTTTGTAAAACAAATATTTCTTGATAGGAGTCACCCTTATTTAATTTTTCTTTTAACGCCAAGAAATTCTTTCGACCATCATCGTTGAGATAGTCCTCAAAGCAAGTCTCTTCTTTAATTTCAAGTCCTTTAGCCAAAATAGCACATAAAGAACTATTTGCATAAGAAATTTTATAGTCTTTATTCAGTTTGAAAAATATTGTAGCTTCATCTATCGCTCGATTATACATTTCAAATTTTGCTTCATGAATTTTTATAAGACGTTGTTGTTTCAACTCGTCCATCATCTTATCTACTTTAAGTAAAAACTCTTCGTTCACATAAGGTTTTTTAATAAAATCATTAACACCATTTTTAATGACACGCGCTATTTTAATTGGATCATTTGTCCCTGAAACTACCATTATAGGCATTAAAAGTTTAGACTTATCTTTTCGTATAGCACCAATTAATTGATTTCCATCCATTATTGGCATTTCTAAATCAATAATTGCTGCATCGATTTTATGTGCTTTCATTACAAGTAAAGCATCTTTTCCATCAGAAGCATCTAGAACTTTAAAGCCACGTTTAGAAAGTAAAATACGTAAATGTGTTCGCATGAAGTTTGAATCATCAACGAGTAAGATAGTGAGGCTTTTATTAGTAGAAATACGTTGTATTAATTGTACGATAGAAAGTTCCATCTCGTCAAAATGTCTTTCTTTGGTTATATAGTCAATAACAACACCAAAACTAAAGATATGTTTACGACGATCCGCATCACGGTCAGATGTCATAACAATCACCCTTATTTCTTCGTGAATCTGTAAGAAAGGAAGAAGAACCTCACCATCACCATCAGGAAGGACAAGATCAAGAAGCGCATAATTAAAACTTCTTTCTAGTAAGATCTCTTTGGCTGTGGCAACATCAAACGCTTGGACGATTTCAAATCCACGTTCTTGTAAAGACTTCGCTAAACTGTTGTTAATAAGTTTTGAGTCATCAATTATTAAAATAGATTGTTTCATTATTAAGTCTCTCTTTTGTAGTTTTTAGATTCAAGGTTCTCAATTTCTATAGCAATAGAGAACACTGCCCCTTTATCGCCATTAATTACACTTAACTGACCTTTCATGTTTTCTTCAATTATCATTTTTGACATGTAAAGTCCTATCCCCGTCCCTTTACCTTCTTCTTTCGTTGTAAAGTAAGGTTCAAAAATTCTTTGTATTTGATCTTGAGGTATACCTCCAGCATTATCTTCAATATAGATATAGAGTATATTTTTTTTGCTCTGCGTGTAAATTTCAATTTTACCGTCTTCAACATTTCTTTGGATTAAAACATCTTGAGCGTTGTTGATGATATTTAAGATTACTTGAGAAAATTCGTTTTCATATCCGTTAATATTTATATTATCTTGAATGTTTAACTCTAAATGGATATTTTTGTTATATAAGGAGGCATTTATAAGTGAAGACGTTCGTTCAATTGCTTTTTTTATATCAAAAGGAAGCTTAGTCTTGTTTGGTTTGAAAAAATCTCTAAAGTCGTCAATAGTAGAGGACATTTGATTAATAAGTGTTGTCCCTTTGTGAATATCTTCTTTAAGTTTCTCAGGAGTAATTAAACCACGTGCATACAACCATCTCTCCTAATTATGATGAAAAATGGAAATATAAATGGGTACAGTGCTATTCGACGCGATATTACTCATGAAAAAAAAGTTGAAGACTTGCATCTCAGTTTAAAGGTTAAATCTACACAGTTACAACGCCTTAATAATGAGTTGGAAAAACGTATTAAAA
>NZ_JAEMVE010000078.1 GCF_029216045.1 Sulfurimonas sp. MAG313
AAGCTCTTAAACATCTTCATCACTTAAAATGTACCCCGAGCCCCGGATGGTGTGAATTAACTTTTTTTCAAATCCTTTATCAATTTTAGACCGTAATCGATACATATATACATTAATGATATTACTCATACTTTCTTGATTCATATCCATAATGTTTTCTTTGATTATAGTTTCACTAAGGAGTTTATGCGCATTTCGCATTAAGAGTTCTAATAAGACATACTCTTTCATTGTTAGTTTAATTTTATTATTTGAACGCTTTACAATACGTGTTTTTGTGTCCAGTGTTAAATCGAGGACTTGAAATACATTTGTAATACTATTTTCATCACGTAGTTGTACTCGTATTCTTGCTAAGAGCTCTTCAAAGGCAAAAGGCTTTGTTAGATAATCACTTGCACCACTATCTAATCCATTAATTTTATCTTCTAAGGTATTTTTAGACGTGAGCATAATGATAGGGGTTTGAATCTCTTTAGCCCGTAAATGTTTGCACACACTAATACCATCACAACCAGGTATCATCAGGTCTAATAATATCACATCATAATCATTTACTTGAGCTAAATAAATTGCTTCATCCCCGTGAAATGTTGTATCCACGCTATAGGATTCTTCTTGCAATCCTTTTTTGATAAAGGCTGAAATCTTTATATCGTCTTCGACAATTAATATTTTCATTCATACCTTTCATGTTCTATGAATATTATTTATTATACTCAAAACGGTCTAAAGCCTTCTTGTGTAGGACACTTGCCCCTTGATAGTAAGCTACTATTTCATCTTGTCTTTGTACTGTCGTCTTAATCTTTGTATATTTTGGTTGAAAAAATATCGTATCTTCTTTATCAACCTGATACGATACGATTTTTTTACCTGGAGATAATAATGTTAATTCATTATCTTTATACAATCCTAATAACTGATAGGTACCAATTAAGGCTCTTTCTTTAAAGTCATCATTTAAAATATCTTGTCCATAAAACTTACTGTCGTAACTCCAGTTTAACAAACTGAAAAGTGTTGGAATAATATCCACTTGACTTGAAACTTTTGATACAAGCTGCGGTTGGATGATATCAGGAGCATATATAAACAAAGGAATCTTGTATTTATTCAAAGGTAAGTGTGTTTTTCCCGCACTACTAGCACAATGATCAGCAACCACAACAAAAATAGTATTTTTAAACCAAGGTTTTTTCTTAGCATCTTCTAAAAATTTTCCTATAGCAAAGTCTGTGTATTTAACCGCACCTTCGCGTCCCGTATGAGATGGTATATCTATGCGCCCATCTGGATAATTGTAGGGACGATGATTTGAAGTAGTCATTACAAAGGACATAAATGGTTTATGACGCTTATACGACTTATCTGCTTCACTTAAGGCCTTGTCCATAAGGTTTTCATCGCATACTCCCCAGATCGTATGAAAAGTATCTTCCTTTTCACTAAAATCCGTTCTGTCTACTACCGCAAATCCATTACTTGAAAAAAAAGAGTTCATGTTATCAAAGTATCCATGTCCTCCATAAATAAATTTTGTATCGTAACCCTTATCTTTAAAAATGAATCCACTAGAATACATATTGCTATTGTTTGGTCGTTTTACAATAGACCGCCCTGCTGTGGGTGGAATAGACAAGGTTATGGCTTCCATTCCTCGTACCGTTCGTGTTCCAGTCGCATAAAAATTATTAAAAAATATACTTTTTTTAGAAAGTTTATCTAAATTTGGTGTCAGTCCTTTAAACCCATTTAAAGACTCTAAAAACTCACCACTTAAACTTTCTACCACAATCATCATTACATTATAATTTTTTTCTTCTGCTTCTTTTTGTATATGATGTAAAATACCCTTATCAAGTACAGGATCTGCCTTAATTACTTTTCTTAATGTTTCAAACACCTTATCCTCTTCATTGACAATATAAAAGGTGTCATAATCTAATGTATTGTTTCGAAAGGCACTAAATAAAGAGTATAAACCGGACTTAGCTAGTTCATTATTGTATTGATCCGTAGAAATTGCAGAATACGACTGTGTTACAAGAGCAAACGATATAAAAGGAAGCATACTTAAAAAAATGGTAGGTATTAAACGTTTTTTTAATGGACTAGAATCTTGAAATATTTCTTCTATTAACGAGTACTTATATATAAAAATTAATAAAACTCCTGCCAAGACACCAATGATAGACAACAATAGGTTTATAGGATAGGATTCTTTGATATTGCCAAGAACTTCTGTTGTATACACGAGATAATCCACTGCTATAAAGTTAAAACGAACACCAAATTCATCCCAAAAGAACCATTCACTAAACGCATATAAAACAAGTAAATATAATAAGATATATGTAAAAATATAAGTCATATACCTGTGTATTTTATGCGAGAATATTTTTTTAGGCATAAGAAACAAATATAAGGTAAAAGGAATAATCACATAAGTAGCCGTAACTAGGTCATAAAACAAGCCTACACTGTATATTTTAAAAAATTGTAAAAAGGTGAGTTCTACCATATCAAATGATTTTATTAATAAGACACTACGACTTATTATGGATACAATTAAAAAAAATACTACAATTATAAAAATAAATTTGAAACGACTGTGAAAGAGTTTTTGCATACTTAAAGAACCTTAGTTTAGATTCCACAAGTATAACCAATGAAAATGACTCTATAATGAATTTCATATGAATATTTATTCATATTCTAAGAGATTACATTCTTTTTCTTAGCTAGGCGTGTAAGCTAAAATTGAATACTAAACTTTATTTTAAGGCTTGAAGAGCAGCTATAACATCATCTAAATTATTTAAGGGAAGATGTACTTTCCATTCAGGACTATCTGAATTTCCATTTAAAGAAATACCTATACTCGCCACTGTACCCGAATCTTTTCCATATGGTTCTACAATTTTACTCACTGAAATAGTGCCTTTTTTTGTTCCATCTAATTTAATCACTGTGCTCATCTTGATTCCTTATTTTTTAGGTTTTAATAGTCTAGCTAATTTTGCCTGTAATTTCAACCATGAACGTTGTTCCATTAAAGGAAATCCGCCATATACTTTAGAACCATCTTTTACATCATTAGTAATACCTGATCTTGCTGCAAACTGAGAAAAAGGCGCTATAGTTATATGTCCTGCTGCGGCAGACTGTCCACCCATGACAACATTACGTCCAAGCGTTGTTGAACCAGCAACCCCACATTGGGCAACTAAGATAGAGTATTCACCAATATCCACATTATGTCCCAATTGTATAAGGTTGTCTATCTTACAACCCTTACGAATAAGGGTAGTTCCAAACACCGCTCTATCAATGGCGCAATTTGCACCAATTTCCACATCATCTTCAATAAGAACATTTCCATTTTGATAAATCTTTACGTGCTCGCCTAACTTAGTGTGAGCAAAACCAAAACCGTCTGAGCCCACTGTAGTACCGGAGTGTATAATACAATCTTGCCCTACTTCGCAATCTCTATAAACACTCACATTAGCATGTAAGATAGAGTTATCACCAATCTTTGCCTTATCACCCACAAAAACACCTGGAAGAAGTTTCACATTGTTTCCAATAACACATCCCTTACCTACATAAGCCGTCGCTGCTATAAAACATGCTTCCCCTATAATGGCGTCTTCTCCTTCTGTTTCAATAACATTAGGAGCAAAAAGTTTTGAGGCAAGGGCTAATTTTAAATAAGGTTCTTCATCAACAAGGGCAATACACCCGGAAGGAACATTAAGAGCCGCCTCAGCATTACATAAAACCGCTATAGCCTTTGTATTTTCTAAGCTAGTCATATATTTAGCGTTATCTAAAAAGCTCATTTGAGAAGAAGATGCCTCATCAAGTGTATGAATACCCAAGATTTCTACATCCTCCCCACTAAATTCAATACCAATAGCTTTAGCAATAAAAGAAAGCCTCAATTACATCTCCATCGCAACAACACCACTACGAACAATTTCTTTAGGATGGAAGCGTTTGATAGCCTTTAAAAAATTATCAACTCGATGTGGTTCATCAGCAACATTAACAATAATTACATCTTCACCAACATTAACGATCTTTCCATTATAAGCACCACAAAGAGCTGAGATATCCGCTAAACATTCCGTAACAGGAAATTTAACTAAGGCCATCTCTTTTTCAACTAAATTTTCATGCTCATACACCTTAAGTACAGGAATAAGCTTATGCAGTTGCTTTGTAATTTGTTCAATCACACGAATAGAACCACGTGTTACAATCGTAATACGTGAATATTTTGATTCAGGAATAGGCGCTACGGTTAAAGAATCGATATTATAACCACGTCCTGAAAAAAGACCAGAAATACGTGATAAAACACTGGCTTCATTAATTACAATTACAGAAATTACGCGTCTTTCTTCTGCCATTATTTATCCTTATTTTCTAGAAGCATCATGTTAAATAATGATCCACCTGAGGGAACCATTGGTAAAACATTTTCTAATCTATTAACCGTTACATCAATTAATGCAACCACATTCTTTTCAACTGCATCTTTAATAGCCGCATCAAATTCTTCTTTTGTCTTAACTCTGTAACCAATACCACCAAAGGCTTGAGCCAACATAACAAAGTCAGGCTGGATAGAAAGATCCGTTGATGAATGACGTTTATCATAAAACAAGGTTTGCCACTGACGTACCATTCCAAGATAATTATTATTTAAAATAACATTGATTACAGGAAGTTTAGATTCTACTGCTGTCATTAATTCTTGAATATTCATAAGAATTGAGCCATCACCTGTAATATTAATACTTATCTTATCAGGACATCCACGCTTAACACCAAGAGCGGCTGGAAAACCAAATCCCATAGTTCCTAGACCACCAGAGCTTATAAATTGTCTTGGACGGGTAAATGGATAAAACTGAGCCGCCCACATTTGGTGCTGACCAACATCTGTAGAAATATTAGCATCATCTCCAAGTAATTCACCTAAACGCTGTACACACCATTGAGGCTTAAGTACTTCATCACTGTCTTCAAAGGCAAGAGGATGTAAGGTATCAAAGTTAGCAATGGTTTCTCTCCACTGAGCGTATTTATCAGCATCAATCTTTTCTTTTGCAAGAGGAATCATCTCATTGACTACATTTTTAACATCTCCAACAATTGGGAAGTCTGCATGTACTAATTTAGAAATTGAAGCCGGGTCAATATCGACATGAATAACACGAGCATGTTTAGCAAACTCAGAAAGCTTACCGGTTACACGGTCATCAAAACGTGCACCAATAGCAATCATAAGATCCGCTTCACTCATAGCCATGTTTGCTGCGTAAGAACCGTGCATACCAAGCATTGAGATAAGATTCTCATCATCATGAGACAAGGTTCCTCTAGCCATAAAGGTTTCAACTGCTGGGATATTTGTCATTTTCACTAATTCACGTACTTCATCTGATGCATTTGAGTTAATAATTCCACCACCAAGATAAAAGATAGGTCGGCTTGCTTCAGCAATAGCGTCAACTGCTTTTTTAATCTGGCGTAAATTACCCTTAACATTAGGGTGATAGGTTTCAAGATTAACAGAATCTGGATAAATAAATTCACCAATCTCAGCGGTAATATCTTTTGGAATATCAACATGAACAGGACCAGGTCTACCAGTAGAAGCAATATGAAAGGCTTCTTTCATAACACGAGGAAGATCTTTGACATCAGTTACAAGGTAATTGTGTTTTGTACATGGACGGCTTATACCTACTGCGTCTATTTCTTGAAAACCATCCGTTCCAATTAAAGACATAGGGACCTGACCTGAAATAACAACCATAGGAATAGAATCCATATAAGCATCCGCTAAACCCGTGACCGCATTCGTAAAACCAGGACCAGAGGTAATCATCGCGACACCGACCTTACCTGTAGACTTCGAATATCCTTCGGCTGCGTGAATCGCTGCTTGTTCGTGACGTGCTAATACGTGCTGGAAACCATCTTGTTTATAAATCTCATCATAGACATTCATAATTGCCCCACCAGGGTAGCCAAAAACTACCGTAACGTCTTCTGCAATTAATGATTCTATAACCATTTGAGCACCGCTTATTTGCATGTGTCTCTCCATATATGTAAATTATCGTTATTATAGTGAAATTTATTAAAATTTAGGTTAAATAAAGCTGAGACCGTTTTAAAGAGCCTGCTTACTAAAGGGAGGGTAAAGAAGTCAATTTTAAAAAAGGTTTAACCTTTCTTCACAGGCTAAAATAGCGAGACCTTCTCTTAATCCATCGTCTATAATGACAGAGTCTTCAAAGTCAAGTACTCTAAAAAAACCTGCATATATCATCACTCCAGAAATGATGAGTTCTTCTCTTCCAACACCTACATATGAGGCTCTTTCATCAAAGCTAAAATCAAGTAAACGATCTAAGGCCATTTCACAATCAAAATAATTTAGAGTTGAGCCATTTATACGTGAGGCATCATAATTATTATAGTTCATACCTTGTAAAAAAGCCGAAATAGTTGTGGGTGTTCCCGCAGTTGCTACAAAGAAGTCAGGTTTGCCTTCTCTTTCATAATATTCTTTCGCGTACGCTTTGATTTGTGAAAGTTCTTCCTCTAAGTGTTGCCTTACTTCTTCTTTACTTGGATACTTTGAAGCCATCGTAACAATGCCTACGGGAAAACTTTTAGATTCACTTAAATTACCTTTTTTAAAAATTATTTCAGTTGAACCTCCCCCTATATCAATTAATATAAAGGAGCCTTTAAAGCCCAAGCTCTCTAATCGTTTATCAACGGCAGTTAGGGTGAGTTCGGCCTCTTTGCTCGCTCCAATTACCTTAAACCTCACACCTGTTTCTTGGTAAATTTCTTCTATAACCTCTTGTGAATTATCTGCTCGTCTTAAGGCTTCTGTCGTAACAGCCACACAGCTTTCATTGTCAAAATTCATGAGTAACTTAGCTTCTTTAAATCCTTCTAGAATTCTTTGAATAGCTCCTTTTGAAATGATATTATCACTATGTAAAAGTTCTGCTGTTTTAACAATCTTTTCATATTCGTTTATAAACTTTTTTGTCTTACACTCACGTTGAACAAACCGTAATGAGTTTGAACCTAGGTCAATTGCTATCATATTATAATCTCCGAAATAATCATATAAGGTTTAAATAAATTAATATCACCATGCTCACATATTTGTATATCAAGTGTAGAAGGATATTTATCTTTAAATGCTTGTACAAATTCTTCAATAGATTCATCTATTCCAAGAAATATAAGGTATTGCTTCACTCCATTTTCTATCATCACCTGAGACTTGTTGGCACGAACACCCCTATAAAATTGAGCTATATAAGCTTGCTGAACTACTAAGGCAATGTTTAAATGCTTCGTTTTAATATCAAAAAAATCTTCTAAAGAAGCAACTACATTAACAACATCTGCCTTTGACGCAAATTTTTGAGCAAGATTGAGATGCTCGTTCCAGTCATCATTAAGTTCTTTTGCTTCACTTAATTCAAGTAAAAAAGGAGACTCCGCTATACATGTATACATAGCATTAAGGTTTCTATCTGCATAAAGCTCTAAAAAACTTTTAATCAACTTCGTGTTTTTTATCATAATTGAGGCTTCGTTTTTAAACTCAGGAAAATAAGATAAAATGGAAGCAAATTCAAGCACCTTTGGGTACTGCTTTTTATCTAAGGCTTTAGTCGCTTTGATATATATGCCATTGACATAATCAAGCAGTTCATCATATTCATCAAATTCCTTAATAAAAGGGCATTTCTCTATCAGGGCAAACAAAGAAACATAATCTTTTTGTGCTAGTTTCCTTTTAAACAACATATATGCTGTTCTTTGGGTATAAAGCTCTTGGATGAGGATAGACTTTTGTGAAATACCTCTAAAATCATTAAGATATTTTCTTACCTTTACTTCCCCTTCTTTTTCCATTATATACATCTTGGCCTTGTTAAATTTAAGATGCCAATCCGCCTCCATACTTTGATACACTTCTGTTTTTTTAAAGTTTGGATGTAAAGAGGCTATAGGATACGCAAGAGAATACTTTTTATTAAGAATATGCTGTTTAAATTTATTAAATTCTTGATAATCCTTTAAAAGATCTTTTATAATAGTGCTTTTAATGGGCACCCCTTTAAAAGGTTCCAAAATCATTTCAGCATTAGATTTTTGCTCACGTTCTAAGAGTTCAGTTGCCTTGCTCAGACTGCTTTCCCATAAGGATTCAAGTTGATGAAATATAGGGGAATAACTTAATATTGGATTGTCTTGCGCTTGCTTATATAAACTAAGGTATTGTTTACTTTTCACCTGTGTAATTAAGAAGTCTTCATCAGGAAGAAGAGGATAAAAGCTAAGTTTTCCTGTTTTAGTTCCTACAACGATTTCTTGCTTATGCTCTATTAGAGCTAAAGAGCATATTTTACTGTCTTCTTTTATAAAAGAAGACATCAATATAATACCTTTTTCTAAATCATACAAAAAAACATAGCCTAGTTTAGAACCCAAAAATAAGAAAGTCTCATCTTTGCTTACACACAAACATGTAATATCATCATTGGCCTTGGGTAACCTTCGTAATAAGCTCGCTGTTTTAAGATCCCATACTAAAATATTTCCTTCTTTATCCGCAGACAGCATTTGCATATCTTTAAGAAATACCATTTGCACAATTACCGCACTATGCCCTCTTAACTTGGAAGGCGTCTTCATAGTGTCTAAATTTAACACTGAAATACTTTTATCATAGGAGGCAGAAAGTATGTGAAAATCATTAATAGCGAGGGAGGCAATATAATCCGCATGAGGGGGAAAGGAAAAGATTAGAAGATTGCTTATAATATCGTATACATAAGTTCGTCCATCTGTTCCACCCGTAACAATATAGCGACTGTTATCATCCACACATACACACTCAATATCGCCTTTATGCCCGGAAGTAGTATGGAGTACTATCTTAGAGGGAACATCAAAAACAACGGCGTTAGGACTTTGAGAGAGCACACAAGCAGCATATTTTCCACACGCACTCATAGACATATATTGACCAGAGGAACGTTCTTGCTCGATATTTGTTTTAAAACCTGAAATGGTCTTATGCGAAAATGTATTTAAACAGCGTAAATCACCATTTTTGCTCATTACAACTAAAGTGCCATCATTTAATTCTTTTAAGGTGATGATAGCGGACTTAAATTCTAGACTCTTATCTGCTTGCATCGTGTATTACTTTGTTTCATCTCTCAAATAAGCATGTTCTAAAAGAACAGAGCGTATCTCTTGTTGATGAGCCTCGCCCTTAGTTTCAAGGTCAATAGTAACATGAGCATCCCCATAATCCAAGCTAGTCGATGTTCTATCATAAGATATATGAACGATATTTGCATATAAACCTTGAAGCAGTTCCGTTAACTTCATTAAGGAACCCGGCTTATCCACTAGAGTCACCGTGAGTTTCATCTTTCTTCCTGATTTTAAAAGCCCTTTTTCTATAATAACAGAAAGCATAGTAACATCTATGTTTCCTCCGCTTAAAATCACTCCTACTTTTTTATCTTTTAGGCCTTGTATCTTATGATGTAAAAGAGCTGCAAAAGCAACACTTCCCGCTCCTTCAACCACAAGTTTTTGCTTTTCTAAAAGAAAAAGAATCGCGTTAGCTATCTCTTCATCATCAACACCAACAACCTCGTCAACATACTTAAGCATATATGCCAAGGTAATCTCAGAAGTGTCTCTAACTGCAATACCATCAGCAATAGTGCGTACAAAACTTGAATGTACCGCTGTTTTCTTTTCAAAAGAAGTCTTTAAAGCAGGTGCACCCTTAGCGCTTACTCCAATAATTTTTATATTTGGGTTAATAGCCTTAGCCGCAATAGCAACACCAGATATAAGACCACCTCCACCCATAGGAACAACAATAACATCTAAATCCGCCTGCTCGTTTAACATTTCAAGAGCTACCGTGCCCTGCCCTGCAATAACCTCTTCATCTTCAAAAGGATGCACAAATTCTAAGTCATTCTTTTTAGAATAATCAATAGCGTAGGCATACGCTTCATCATAATTAGACCCGGCAAGAACCACTTCTGCTCCATAAGAAGACACCCCATTAATCTTTGTAAGAGGCGTTGTCTCAGGCATAATAATAACAGATTTTATACCAAAGTGTTTCGCCGCATATGCCACACCTTGAGCATGATTTCCAGCGCTGGCAGCAATAATGCCTTTTTTCCTTTTTTCTTGAGACAAAGAAGCCACCTTATTAAAGGCACCACGAAGTTTAAAGGCCCCTGTCAGTTGTAAATTTTCTTTTTTTACAAATACCTTTGCCTCACTCACTTCACTCAAAAGAGGGGCATAGGTAAAAGGAGTTTGTACGGCTATGCCTTCTATGCGAGAGGCTGCTTTTTTCACTAAGTTTAAATCTAACACTTAAATCCTTATAAGAAGGCGTGTTCTACCATAGTGCATTTGTTTTGCACTACTTTTAAACCCGCTTCTTCCGCTATTTTTGCGGCTTCATTATTTACAATGCCTTCTTGTGCCCAAAAGCATTTTACATCACCTCGACTAACACATTCTTGCGCAATAGACAGTAAGGCTTTGGGCTTACGAAAGACATCTACCATATCCACTTCAAAGGGAATTTCGCTCAAAGACCGATACACCTTTTCACCCAATATTTCATCTTCTTTAGGATACACAGGAATGATTTGAAATCCTTTTTTCTTTAAATAAACAGCCACTTGATGACTCGCCTTTGAAGGACTAGGAGAGAGTCCCATAATA
>NZ_JAEMVE010000079.1 GCF_029216045.1 Sulfurimonas sp. MAG313
AAAGATTTAGCCTTGTTTTTTAGAATTAGAAAGATGGATAATCCAAACAGTATTGATGATGTCCCTCTTTCTGTTGTTATACCTGCTTTTATGATTAGTGAATTAAAAACTGCCTTTGAAATTGGCTTTTTGCTGTTTTTGCCTTTTTTAGTGATAGATATGGTTGTGGCTTCTATCTTAATGTCTATGGGTATGATGATGTTACCGCCTGTAATGATATCTATGCCCTTTAAAATTTTAGTTTTTGTACTAGTAGATGGATGGAACCTTCTTATTGGTAATTTAATTGCTAGTATAAAATAGTTAGGAAATAAATAGTGAATTGTGAATATTTTGGAGTATGTGGAAGTTGTAAACTTTATGAACTTTCTTATGAGGAACAATTAGAACAAAAACTCACCGGGGTAAAAAATCTTTTTTCACAACTTTATAGTGGTAGTTATGATATTTCTAAATCAAAAGAAGAACATTATCGAGCGCGCTCAGAGTTTAAACTTTGGCATAATGGGGATGAACTTTCTTATGCTATGAACACCTTAGATAAACAAGGTGTTGTTATGGTGGATAGCTGTTCTATGGTAAATGAGCATATAAAAGGGCTTATGCCTCGTTTGATACAAGAAATTCATGAACGAAAGATGGGAACTAAGCTTTTTAATGTGGATTTTCTTTCCACAACAAAGGGTGAAATTGTAGTGAGTTTGATTTATCATATTAAACTCGATGAGGCATGGAATACTTTAGCAAAAAAACTTTCTCAAGACTTAGGAATTCATATTATTGGACGTTCCCGTAAGCAAAAGGTAATTGTAGGACAAGACTATGTTACCGAATCATTAACTTTTGCAAATAAAGAGTATACATTTAAGCAAATAGAAAATGCCTTTACTCAACCTAACCCTTATGTGAATGAGCAGATGGTTACATGGGCTATGAATCAAGCAAAAGGCTCTACGGGGGACTTACTTGAGTTGTACTGTGGCTCAGGTAACTTTACCATCCCTTTTGCTCAGGTCTTTGATAAGGTCTTAGCGACAGAAATATCAAAATCTTCTATTAATGCGGCTAAAGAAAACATGGTTCTTAATGATACGCATAATATAGAATTTGTTCGCATGAGCGCGCAAGAGTTTACTCAGGCCTTAGATGGCGCAAGAGAATTTAGACGTATGAAAGATATTAACTTAGATGAGTACACCTTGCAAACACTTTTTGTAGATCCCCCTCGTGCGGGTCTAGACGAAGAAGCAAGAGAGTTTTGTAAACGTTTTGAGCATATTATTTATATATCATGTAACCCAGAAACCTTAGTACGTGATTTAGAGGACTTAAGCTGTGAGTATGAGATTGTGCAAATGGCGGCCTTTGATCAATTTCCTTATACACCGCATTTAGAAATGGGCGCTGTCTTAAAAAAGAAGTTAAAATGACAAGAATGTTAGTTTTATTTTTAATGAGTATCAGTCTGCTACATGCAGGTGATATTATGCTTGAACGTATGCAAAGTGTTGTAGACGAGGTAAGTGAATTAAGACAAAGATATGAAACAGCCGTGCAAAAAAATGAAAGCTATCTTAAGCGTATCAATGAACAAGAACGTTTACTTTTAAAAAAAGGGATGGGAACATCTTCGATAAAGCATATCCAAGCCTTAGAATTTGAAAATGAAAAATTAAAACAGGCCCATGAAACAGCGAAAAAACAGATTTCTAGATTGCAAGAACAAGACGATGAACTTGAGAACTTAGTAAAAGAGAAAGATAGGTTAAATGCTTCTGCTTTAATATTAGTAGAAAAAAATCATTCTTTAATTGAACAAATCACGAAGCTGAAACGAAATCAAAAAAAAGATATTCCTAATGATGCCTTAGTTGACCTTTTCTATAAGTTTTATTGATTCTAGAAGTTCTTTATGTAGGACTTCATTTCTTGTTTTTAAGGCTTTCTCATTTTTTTGACTTTGCACTAAGACATCATTAGGAATATCTTTTTTTTGATTTCGTTTTAACTTCGTGATTTGTTCAATTAAAGAATGATTTTTTTCTACTAATATTAAAGCAGAAGCATTTAACCTATCTTTCTCTTTTACTAAGTTCTC
>NZ_JAEMVE010000080.1 GCF_029216045.1 Sulfurimonas sp. MAG313
ACAATAGTGTTTTTGTGAGGAAGGTTAATGGTAAATTCTATACTTACACCTTTTCCCTTATGCCCTTTTTTTTCTTCACCCGAAGCGATAGCACGCACGGAAATAATATCTAAATTAAATTTACTGAGGGAGTCGATCGAAGCTTCAATCTGTTGTTTAATAGAATCGGTCAGTTCTATCTGACGTCCAACCATACTAATATTCATAATCTATTCCTTTGAATGTGGAGTATAGAGATTATAACGAGAGAATTCTTAAGATAGCTTGTGAGCAGAAAGACAAAAGCCTTTTTATGGCTTTTGCAAGGTTCGTTTGTGAAATCTGATTCTTTGGCTCAAGTTTAAAGCATTAGTACTTGTAACATAAACATCAATGAGAACCATTCCATCTGATTCAGGGGCTATGTTATTTCCACTTACAAAGGGAGTACTAATATAATTATTTGCAGCACATGTGCCTGCTGCCCCAGCTAAACCTATGTACCGGATATTAGTCACAATGTTAAAATAAGGGGCATTTGCTGGAAACTGTGAGGTAGTTGAAACCACACAAGTACTGTTAGCTACTCCTCCTGGATTTCTAATATGAGCAGAGATTGCTAATAAGGCAAATTCTGTCCCACTTTTTGCTAAAAGTTGAGCTTGTTCTTTAAAGTACATTTGCTCTGTTTTTGCTGTTGTAATGGCGGTCATATTTAGCATAGTTGCCATCATACCAGCGATTATTACTAGAAATCCAATAGCCATGATCATAGCCATTCCTGAACGCATAGTAGAATCTTTTAAAATATTGCTATTTCTTCGCATACTGAATACCCCCCATCATTTAGACCAAGTGAATTTTGATTATTAACACAAATTTGTACTTGAAGTGTTTCTCCAAGGGCTCTGAATCTAAAGGTTTGTACTCCTTCAAGTAATAAAACTTGGGTCCCTTGAGCAATAGTTTCTCCAGCCCATGGCTGATAATCATATATTAAAAACAAATCACCCACTCCATTAGCATTTAAATTTGTAAAGGAGAGCGCATAGGCAGTCCAAGAGAGTTTGTAGTTTTCATAAATATCTGTACCTGCAAAGGTGGCACCTGAATTATCGACTAGTTTAGTAACTTGAGCGCCATTGTCTTGTATCTTATGTGCGGCAACATTGTTTTGAGAATTAAGTGCTGCTACGTACCATCCAAAGTCGGTGGTTACATCCGCATTTTGGCCAGTAAAAAATATTGCTACATCATCAATATGCGTGCCAGATCCAACAGGACGTAATGCTTGTATAACAGTATTTGCCCGCGCAGTGCTTGTACCTGGACTATCTAGCTCAGCAATATTACCATCAGTTAAATCTATAAAACCACTCCATGTCGGATTGGTGCTTGCTGCGTCACCTAACCAACCATCTACATCGTAACCTATCCATTCAATAAGTCTTGCTCCCGCAGGGGCAGCAGTAAGCGATTGGGCAGCTCCCCCTGCGATAACAGAATCTTTGATTCTATATTGTAAACGATTTGATATCTGTTTTAAAGTGAGTTCTACATCAGCCATTATCTTACTATTAGTCGTGCTAGTTGAATAAGAATCGTAAGTTGTAACAAGAATATTTGTTCCAAATTTAGCTAATATTCCCATGATAACAATAACAAAAACTAGTTCTAAAAAGGTAAATCCTTTTTTCATTAATATCTCCTCTTGAAATAACCAGATTCACCAATATTTGAACTGTATGATCTCAGTACAATCTGATCACCAGATAATCCAGGCGTTGTGTCTGTGGCCGTTACTGTTACCATCTTAATATTTGTAATGACACCTACTCCTGCAGTAGCAATGGCAAAATTCAAAGCAACAGCTGTTTGATTGTAATCAGTTATATCGTTAACATATATCACCGAGGTAGCAATATTCCAAGACTTTTTTCATTGCAAAGCGTTTCTGTGCAATAGTTAATCCTGTATTATTTATATCCTCAAAGGTATTATGAAATGAAGAAATACCACTGGTTTCAGCGCCTATTATTGATGCATTTCTTTGTTGTGAAAAAGGAGTGAGTCTACGACGCAAATCAGCTTCAAAGTGTCCTGCACGAAAATCTGAGGTTCCATTTCTGTCTAAGCCGGCACCTAAGTTCCCTGCTCCAATCACTCTTGTATTGAGTACTTGAGAGGTTGACATAAGGGCACCTAAGGGAGAACTTTGTGAGTCCCAAGAGTTCGCAAGTGTTTGAGATAATTTTGTACTTGCAAGAAGTATGCCTTCTTGATTTAAAGCACCTAGTTGCTTATTAGCATCAACCGTTAATATAAGAGGAAGAGTTAACATACTAATACTTATAATAACAATAGCAAAGATAAGTTCAATCATTGTAAAAGCAGAACGCATACGGATGTTTACCATTGTATTCGTCTGCTTGAATTACTGGTTGTTCCTTGTTGAGAACCAACGCCTTGAGTTTTATCTTCACCTACCCAATTACTTGCACTTTCAAATTCAAGTTCAAAGTTATTTACAACAGTCCCTCCGCTATTAATAGTGGGTGAATTATCATATCGATTGTATATCAACCAATCAGGAGTGTGCACATCCATGGTAACCTTATATGGATAGCCTCTTGTTCCATCATATATGTAGGTAGTCAGATTGCTGTCTGCATTGATTGTCATTATTCCAAAACGAAGATTATCCATTCCTGCACGGGTTTGTGTACTTGTTGCACGTCCATCTAAAAAGGTGCTATGGTCTGCTTGAATATACCATCTGATATCATCAGAACTTAATAAAGCATTGGGTGAAATAGCATTTGCAAGACTCGGTACATTATTATAGTTCCCAATCACACAGCCTGTAGTACTATCACAGTAGAACTCGTATGAAATAGGGATGGTAGCTTGGTTTCCAGTTACTCTTTGTCTTGGAATATGTTCTCGTCCATAAAGAAAGGTGACATTTCTATCTTGAGTTAAAGAACCTGTTGGAACATATGAATTTTTCATATCGGCATAGTTTTGACAATCATTAAGGTTTGCACAAGTTGTATTAAAATCGTTAAATTGTAATAAAATTGGATTCACAGGTAAATTAATAGCTCGGTTGAAATTCACATGTAATTGAATGTTAGTTGCTCCTTGCATACTAGATTGAAAATTGTTTGCTGGCAAGGTAATAAGTCCTACTAGAGTATTGGCTCCTGCACTATTTCCACGTACAGTATCATTAATTTCTACTCCTGCAAAATTGTTTTCAACTAAACGAAAACTTAAATTCTGTCCAGCAGGAATTGCACTTGTATCGATATTAAAGGCAGTGTCTTTTGAATAACAGTTTTGGACATAGTTACTTGTGATATTTCCATCTGCACCTTGTGCTTGAATGATTCCTTCATAATAAATTGACATATTAAGATCATCTGTGTTGTTTTCAAGACTATTGACATAGACATAGGCATTGTTGTCACTTATATTACGGTCTTGAATTAAAGCAGACTTTCTAAAGCTTACATTTATATCAAAGGTATAAGGATTCACAGTTACTTGATGGTCTTTATAGATATGTGTTGGTTGGTCTATATTAGTATGATTTGAAGATATATTACACCCTACATTAAGATTTGTTAATGGAGTTGCACTTGCTGGAACAATATTTTGATTAAGAGAACAGTCATTAAGATTAAAGTGAACAGGATCTGTAAGATGATGTTCTGGCCCTTGATCTACTTTAGTCCAAATGGAATCTCTCATTTGAAGTTCATAATCACCAACATTATCTGCCATATTTTGGTTGTTAATTGCAGCGCCATTTTTTAGATATATGGCTGGGTACTTGTCATCTGTATCATTACATCCAGTCAAACTTGCTGCACCTCTCCAGTGGTAGGTGATATTATTTTCTGCATTAGGGGTGAGATATGCTAGGGTATAGCGATTTACACTTGAGATAGAAGTATGTGATGTAGCATTAATATCATAACGGTATTTGTATCCCGCTGAGATGTTAACATCATCAGGTAATCCTAGTACTGCATCAGCAGAATTTAGGGATTGCGCATTATCAGATATCTTAATCTTAAAGGCTTCAGGACGCATAGCAAAGTTATCACGAGAACAGATATAGGCTACATTTGCATCATAAAGACATTCTAAACAATTTCTTAGTGTTTGTGTTGAAACTCCTCCTGCCCCAGCATTTCCACAAGCAACATTTGCCTGGTCTGTGAGGTTGTTATTATTGGGTTGTCTTACTTGTCTTGGACTTCCTGTGAGGGGGTTAATACTACATTGTCTTCCTGTTAAGTCTGGGAAACCATTCATTTGAAAGTTTCCACCCCCCATATCAGTAAATGCAATAGGATCCGTTCCATTTTGATCTAATGGAAAGGAAATTCTAAAGGCAGTGTTTTCAGTGGCACTTCCAAAAAATTCATCGGTTGAACTGATAAGGAGATCTGTAACTGCTTGATTTACATCAACCGTAATATTGTCTTGGTTAATGAGTTGTGTCCAAATTCTTGGAGTCACTGAGGAACTTGGTTCTGTACAAGCTATTCCCACATCGTGAAAACCACCTACGTCTATCATTTCAATGGCGACAAAGACAGTTGTATTTTGTAAGGTTTCATAATCCGAAGGCATATAAGATACAAGATTAAACTCAAAGGGTCGATTAACAACTTGGGTAAATAAGTTATACTTACCCGAGGTAGCCAGGCTTGCATCTTCAATATTAAAGATATCCCATTTTGGAGAATACGTGAAATTTGCTCCACTACAAATAGGAGTTTGTGCATCAATAGTTTCTGATACATTTATATCAACACTTTGTGTTGGAGAGAGTTGTAGGGTAAGAGTATAAGCGATAGTAGCATAAATAGGTGTATTTAATTTTTCTATTGAGGGTAGTAAAGAATACTTTAGATAAAAGAACTGCTGACTTCCAAAATCACCAATTGGGATATTAGAGATACTGGAGCTATTTGCAGTCATACCATTAGTTCCATCGAGGATATTTACAGAAGTAAGTGATCCTGCATCGGTTACATACACGGAATCTGGTATATAGGTTACTTGAGAAGTGTTTAAATCTAAGATATTCATTTTGACATTCGTAGCAATTACATCAGATTCTTCTTGGTTTTGAATTGCTAGAGTGATTTCAATAGGGTCGTTAAGGGAAACATCCCCAGATAAATAAGGCCCTTTTGTTATATTGTAATCTTCTGTAAAAAATCTATTGTTTTGTTTATATTTGTAGTCGTAACAGATTTTTGGCGTACGAATACCGTTTATACTGTTAACAAAAACTCCTGTATCCCAAAGTGAATCACCAACGTCTGCAAGTGCCATTTTAAAGTGATAGGTAATGCCTGGAGTTAAGTTGTTTAATGTAGCATTTAAACCTACTGTGAGACCATCAAATTCAACACCTATGTCTATTGAGTCTTCATTGTCAATAAAATAATCTGAATTAGTCAAATCTACGGGTTCACCACTATTTGCAGTTCCTAGGGTGCCATTATTAACATTATTAACAGTAACTGGAGGAAAGTTTGAAAGATTACTTACACTAGTAAATAATTGTGGATCAAGGACTCTAGCAATGTTATATGTTTGATTTAAATCCCCTCCAGAGATGAAAAATCCAAAAGCATCATTAAAAATCGATCCTACGTATTCATTATATTCTTCTGAAGCAAATTGGTAATTCACTAATAAAATCTCAGTATTAGCATCTAATGTGACATCAAATTCAAAGATTACAGTATCAAAAACTGCTCGATTATCAATTGCTATTAAGTCATCATCTATAAAAGTGTCTGGATTATTAATAGAAAATGAACCAGAATTATTCGTTGAGAATGCTTCATCTGCGCTCATTGTTGTTAGTAGAATTCCTTCATCGACAACTAGATTTGCTCCTGCTATACCGTCACTAAATATAGCTGTTTGATTAACATGACCAAAACTTATAACAGGGTTTGTTATTGTTAGTCCAGGCCCTTGAATTTTTTCTGCTAATGCAGTTGCTAAGTCGCCTGGTATATTGCTACCTTGAGTAAAGGTCGCAGCTGAAAATACTGAAGTTGAAAGAAATAAACTAAAAATAAAAAATAATCTAAGAAAATTACTATTTGTGCGATGTTTAGTTCGGATAAAGGTTTTCATAAAATGTCCTTTTTTACTGCACACCTAATTAGGGCTCATAACTATGTGTGAGAAATGTGTTGCCTAATTATAAACATAAATTAACTTTACTTAATGTTAAAAAGATGGTCTAGATATTAGAAAATTTTATTTGTAAGCTTCGGTTAACTCGTGGTTTGCTTATGGTTTACTGTGTGTTAATTATCTTGTTGTTTTGTAGTGCTTATTAGTCATTTTGATTTAAGAAATCACCTATGCATTCGGCCATTTCATGGTCTTTGGCTGCTTTTCCATCCAAGATAGTTTGAACCATAGTAAAATTGTCTGTATTGAAGATAAGAGGGGCTACAAAATTGATTGTTGACTTTTCTAGGGGTTTGTGGATAACTACTATGTTGAAAATTAAGATATTTGTATCGGATTTTATGTCTAAGAGAGCTTCTACTGAGTTTGGTATTTCTATTTCATAAGCTTTTAAGACAAAGGGATTGATTAGGGTAAATGAGGTTCTATTTACATCGTCAATGCTAACAAGTTGCATAAATATATCATCAATCTTGGTTAGTTTCATCTCTTTTATAGATTCAAAACCTAGAAGTGGTAGTTTTAACTCAAATTGCATGCTTAACCTTGTTAGTGTATGTGTAGGGTATTGTAGCACTACAAATATAAAAATGCAAGAACTAAGGCTAAGATATGCATTAAGATAAGCTTTTAAACTCTTACTAACACCGACTTAGCTAGAATAATCTCTTTAAACTAGGAAGGTCAATGAAACTTAAAACATTTAGCATCTTTGTTATAATGATGTATATTTTTTCGGGATGTGCAAAAGAAGTCTCGGAATACAATAAACCTGCTACCTATTGGTACGCAAAGATGATTGAAGCCGTTGCTAACAGGTCATTTGATAAGGCGGATGGTTATTTTGCATCCTTACAAAGTGAACATATTAGTTCGCCATTATTAGAAGAAGCTACGATGATAATGGCTCAAGCGCATATGAATGTAGGTGAATATTTACTTGCAGAACACTTTTTAGATGAGTATATACGTCGTTTTGCTGATCCTCAAGAACGTGAGTTCGCGAGTTATTTAAAGATGCACGCAAAATTTATGGCCTTGCCCAATCCTAGACGGGATCAAACATTAATTCATAATGCACTTAAAGATGGGGAAGACTTTAAACTTATGTACCCTAATTCCCCTTACACGCCTGCCATTGACACGATGTTAGTTAAGCTTTATTTAGCTCGAGCAAATTTGAACAAGACCATTGCTCTTTTGTATAAACGTTTAGATAAGCCTGTGGCTCAAGAATTTTATGAAAATAAACAACCTGAAACGTGGATAGACTGGACAAAAGTGAATCCACCTAATACTGCTTGGTATAAAGAGATGTTTGAAGGAGATGGTTCGTCTTCTTGGTACGCATTTTTACTACCAGATTCAAAAAGTGTACTTTCTCAAGATTCTGATGGAAATACCAAAGAAACACGTAGTACAAGTGATATGAGTAAAGAAGGAATGGATTCAGCAAGGCCAGATAAAAGTACTTCTTCTGAGTCTAAAAGTAGTTCACACAGTCACTAAAAATTAATAATTAGGAAAATTTATGCAATTAAGTCATTATAGTTCTTTCCCAAGTGATATCCCAATTATCGCAGAAGATGAGCTTTTTTTATATCCGTTTATGATATCACCTCTTTTTTTAAGTGATGAAAAAAACATAAAAGCTGCAGCCATAGCCATTGAAAATAATTCACTTGTTCTTGTTTGTTCAACCAAAAAAGATGAAGAAGGTTCACGTGATTTTGATGGGATTTATCAAGCAGGTGTAATTGGTTCTATTATGCGTAAGGTTTCTTTACCAGATGGACGTATAAAAGTACTTTTTCAAGGTCTAGCTCGGGGAAAGGTGCTTAAAGAAGTTGCTTCTGATCCTATGGTTGCTCATGTTGATATCATTGAAAGTTTTGTGGAAAATGAACTTAAAATGGATGCCGTTTTAGAGATAGTACGTGAAAAAGTTCGTACTCTTTCTCAAGTTAGTAATTATTTTCCACCGGATTTATTACGTACTATTGATGAAAATCATGAATATGAGCGTATTGCTGATTTAATATGTTCGTCTGTGAAGCTCAAAAAAAATATAGCCTATGACTTGTTTGTAGAAGAAAATTTAGAAAAACGATATATTAAACTCATAGATAGTTTAACGGAAGAGATTGAAGCTAATAAACTTCAAAAAGAGATCCGTTCAAAGGTGCATAATCGCATTGAAAAGGTTAATAAAGAGTATTTTCTAAAAGAGCAGTTGAAGCAAATTCAAAAAGAATTAGGTTCAGATACTCAAAGAGAAGAAGAGATAGAAGAATACCGAGAAAAACTTGAAAAGAAAAAGAAGCATATGGGAGAAGATGCCTATAAAGAAGCTAATAAACAATTAGAACGTTTTGCTAGAATGCATCCTGACTCTTCTGATGCGGGTATGATCCAAACTTATATAGAATGGATATTAGAAATTCCTTTTGGTCAAATTGCTAAAAAATCTTTAAAAATACAAGATGTAGAAGCGCAATTAGATAAGGATCATTTTTCTTTAAAAAAGCCAAAAGAACGTATAGTTGAATACTTTTCGGTAAAAGAACTTTTAGAGCTTCGTGGTATACAAGATAAAGAAGCAAAAGGCGCTATCTTATGTTTCGCAGGACCTCCAGGTGTGGGTAAGACTTCTTTAGCAAACTCAATTGCGGTAGCCTTAAAACGTCCTCTTGTAAGAATTGCATTAGGTGGGTTAGAAGATGTAAATGAACTTCGGGGGCATAGACGTACTTATGTTGGCGCAATGCCTGGGCGTATTGTTCAAGGACTTATTGACGCTAAAAAGATGAATCCTATTATTGTATTAGATGAGATAGATAAGGTGGGTAGGTCTCAAAGAGGTGACCCTACTGCGGCATTGTTAGAAATCTTAGACCCTGAGCAAAATACTGAGTTTAGAGATTATTATCTAAACTTTAATATTGACTTATCTAAGGCTATTTTTTATAGCAACCGCAAATGATGTGAGCCGTATACCCGCGCCTCTTCGTGATAGAATGGAATTTATATCTGTGACATCGTATACACCTCAAGAAAAATTTGAGATTGCTAAACGGTATTTATTACCACAAGAGATAAAAAAACACGGACTAAAACCTTCAGAAATTTCTGTTTCTAAAACAGCGCTTGAAGAGGTTATTCATAAATATACAAGAGAAGCAGGGGTTCGTAATTTACGCAGACGCATGGCTGACTTGGTTAGAAAATCTGCCAAAAAGATTCTTGAAGACCCAGAAATTGGAAAAATTTCTATTTCTATGAAAAATTTAAAAGGGTTTTTAGACAAAACTGTTTTTGAAATTGATAAAACAGACGCGATTGCTAGAATAGGCGTGGTCAATGGTCTTGCCTGGACATCTGTTGGTGGTGACGTTCTTAAAATTGAAGCTATTCGTATTAAAGGTAAGGGCCTTATGCAGGTTACCGGTAGCCTTGGAGAAGTTATGAAAGAGTCTTCACGTATTGCTATGAGTGTTGTCAAGACATTAATCGATACAAGCTCCTTAGCTATAGCTAAGGATAACATTCCTTTAAGTGTAAAAGAAAAAGAAGATAAGATAGATGTACCTGCTTCTGAAGTGTATAAGCGTTATGACTTACATATACATGTGCCTGATGGAGCTACTCCTAAAGATGGTCCAAGTGCAGGTATTGCTATGGCCTCAGTTATGGCTTCTATCTTGTCCGGCAGAAAAATTCGTTCAGATATTGCAATGACGGGTGAAATATCTTTAACAGGTGATGTTCTTCCTATTGGTGGTTTAAGAGAAAAACTTATAGCAGCTTATGGGGCGGAAATGGTGATAGCCTTGATTCCTGCTAAAAACTTCGAACGAGACTTAGATGACTTACCTAAAGAGGTGAGAGAAGGCTTGGATATTAGAGCCGTTAAACGTGTTGAAGAAGTATTGGATATTGTCTTAGTATAAGAAAGGTAAAACACTTAGGTGTTTTATTATAATATAGAATGAGGCCTAAGCCTCAGGTGCTTTTTAGATATTTAATAAACGATTGACTTTTTCACCCACCATGTCTTTACGAACAGGCTTCATAATAAAATCATTTGCTCCACAGTCTAAGGCTTCTGTCCTTTTTGTTTCATCTGTTGTTAAAACAATAACAGGGATATTTTTCAAAGATTGATCTGCACGAACCACCTTTAGCATTTCTATTCCCCCCATAACAGGCATAATGATATCTAAAAGAATAAGACCAATATCATCTTGGTTTTTTAAGATACCAAGTGCATCTGCCCCATTTTTTGCTTCAATCACATCTTCTACTGTATCTAGTTTAAGAAGGATAGACTTTAGAAGTTTTAAATTGATGATATCATCGTCAACTGCTAATACTTTTACTTTATTCATTGCTTTTCCTTAAATAAATTTTTCAAAGACTAAACGTAGCAAGTCTTTGTTAATTACATTTTTTATAATTTCATGTACATATGAAGCATCATTTTCATCTGTTTGTATAGCTGGGTCTACCATAAGTACTAAGGCTGTATCTAAGTCATTATCTTTGACACGTTGAGCTATTTTTTCTATACTTAAGCCTTTTGTTTCTTTGTCAAATAAAACTAACTTAAATTTCTGATTGATTAAGGCATCTTCTAAAGACTCTGTGCCATCAACTAATACTGAGCTATAGCCTAAATCATCTAATAATGTTTTAAACAATCGATTTTCAAAAGGGCTCTTTTTGGCTAATAATATATCCGCATCAAACTGAGCAGGGACAGCAATAGCATCGTCTTCATCGACATAGCTATCTTCTTCTAAACTTGGGGCTATCACTTCTTCTTCTAATATTGTAAGACTTGTGTCTTCAACTGTAAGTTCTGGCTCAAGTTCTAAATGCATATCGTCTAAAGAAAGTTCAAGATTAAAGTCTTCATCTAAATTGGTATCTAAGATACTTTCGTCTTCAACACTACTTACAGCTGAAATGGATTCTGTTTCAGCCTGGGTCTCAGCTACTTCAAGTTCTTGCTCATTTGCTTCAATAATGGCATTAGCATCAACGATTTTATGTCCGATAAAATGGTTCAGTAAAGATATTATTTCAGATCGTACTAATGGCTTGGTAGTATATTCATCCATACCAGCACCCATAAAGCGCTCTCTATCACCTTTTAGTGCATTAGCAGTAAGGGCAATGATTGGAGTATGTTCCACCTTATAATCTTCTTCATATTCTAAAATTTCTTGTGTAGCTTCAACGCCGTCAAGTACTGGCATCTGAATATCCATGAATATAACATCATATTGGTTATTCTTACGTTTTTCAAAGGCTTCAAGGCCATTATTAGCAAGATCTACTTTAATACCTATATCTTCTAATGTTCGTTTAATTAGCTTTTGATTAATCAGGTTATCTTCTGCTACAAGTGCCTTAGCATCAAATTTTGATGTTTTTTCATCATATTTACGTTTTTGAATAGTTTTTGTCTTTGATTGATTAAACTCTTCAACATCATGTGACTCAAGAACACCACGTATCTTAGATGCTTGCATAGGCTCATACATAACCTTAAATACATTAAGGTTAAGTGAATCAATTTTCTTCATATAATAAGATTTAGTAATTAAAATCATATGTTCAGGGTGCTTCACATACTCATATAAATCTTCTTCTGTTGTATAGTCATAGTCCGTAAACATAAGGTCATAAGAGACTTTTTGTTCAAGCTTATTAAGGTCATCAAGACTCTTGAAACTTTGGTAAGACACACCATAAAAATCAAGGTACTCACGTAAGTTTGTTTCTTGAACCTTACGCTTAGAGTCGGATTCAAGAATAACTGCATTAATATTTGAATACTGGTTTTGCATAGATTCATTGAGTGTCTCTATTTCTTCAAATTCTAGTTCGAAGAAGAAGGTTGTCCCTTGTCCTGGTTCTGACTCAAGGTCAAGTAATCCACCCATAAGCTCAATAAATCGAGACGAAATAGTAAGACCAAGACCTGTACCACCATATTTACGTGTAATAGAACTATCTGCTTGAGAAAAGGCATCAAAGATTTTATCTTTCTGCTCTTTTGTTACACCAATACCGGAATCTTTAACCGAAAATCTTACACGTGCTCGTCCAGCTTCTTCACATTCAATTTTTCTAATATCAACGGTAATTGATCCACCTGAATTAGTGAACTTAACTGCATTTGAAAGAAGGTTAATAACAACTTCTTTAATCTTCGTTGGATCACCCTTAATAGGACTCTCAAGAAGTGGATCAATGAAACATGCAAGGTCAATATGCTTTTCAGATGCACGTACTGCGTACACTTCAACCGCTGATTCAAACTCTTCACTAGCATTAAAGACAATTTCTTCAATTTCAAGTTTGTTTGACTCAATCTTAGAAAGGTCAAGAATATTATTGATAATTTCAAGAAGGTTTTCTGAAGACTTTTCAATAATATCAACAAACTCTCTTTGTTCATCATGCAAGGCTGTATCTTTAAGAAGTTCCGTAAATCCAACAATACCGTTCAATGGAGTTCGGATTTCATGAGACATGTTTGCAAGGAACATAGACTTCGCTTCGGAAGCCTCCATTGCAAAGTCTTTATCTTTTCTGGTTTGATCAATAATAGTTTCAAGTAATTGATAGGCTTGAGCTGTTCCCTTAGCGGTATCAAGATTGATATGAGACGCGATTTCAGATGATGACATATCATCACCCTCATGTGTATCGGTCGCAACACGTTGAAGAACGGTTTCAAGGTTTTTGATATTTCTTGCAATATCTGTGGATAATAAGATACCAAAAATCGCACCAACAATAGCCAATGCCCAAATAGCAATGGAAATAACAAGAATTTTTAGTTGTTCTTGTTTAAAGTTTTCAGACTCTGTATCCATAGAATCAAGAAGAATTTGTTCTGCTTCATCAATAAGGTTGATTTTTTCTGAAAGCATTGTAAACCAAATACCCGATTCTGTTGCATAAAGACCATCATTAACGGCTTGCATGATTTCAGCACGTTCTAAAGTAATGTCTTCAAATAATTCAGCATTATCTTCATCTTCAAACAAATCATCCAGTCTATTTTTTAATTCTTTGTTGGTTAAAGCATTATAATTAATTGCATCGGCCTTACCAATAAGGGTTAACCAAACATTAAGCTCTTCAGAGTCAAAACGTGTTGAACGCGCTAGAGCGTAGGTGATAAAATCACGTTCAGAACCTGTAAATTCTTTTGCTTTAGCCAAAATAAGATAACTTGTTGCGATAGATGTAATTTTTTCATCAAGTTGGAAGTTGCGAATTTCTTCAAGTTCTTTAATGATGAGTTTTTGAGCATTTCCATAAATATCATAAAATATTTCTTGAAATTCAACATTTTGATTATCAACAAGAGGTCGTACTTCTTTAATAGTAGAATAGTTTGCTTCTATACTTTTAATACTTCTACACGCGAAACATATGCCTTCACCTGAGTGATTATGTAAGGTTGGAGTATCTTTTAAGTGTTTAATATAGTCATGAACTTTTTTATCAACAATAAGACGTTGACTCTTTAAAGATTCAGCAGTTGCTTCAGAACTATTACCCATATACATTACAGTCATACCACGTTCACGCGATATATCCCCAATTAAATCGTTGAGCTTTTTATTTTCAGCAAGCTTACCTTGAAGTTTAATGGCTGAATCGTAACCGACATAGGAATCATATACGTAAAAACTCGCAATTCCAATTAGCATAAAGATTGGAAAAAGACTGATTAGCCTTAGTCTGGTTTTAAGACCTATTTGCATTGTTTACCACCTTATAGTTGATCTGCATATGCTTGCACTTTGGCAATGGCATGAGCAGTGTTGTTAATATTTGTTTCGCTTTGTAGTTCTTTAAGAACTTCTGAAATTTCATTTAAGCGTAGATTATCACTCATTCCCTTAAGAAGAGTAGCGGTTTGGTTGATTTCGCTGATATTTTGTGTATTGATAGCATTTTGGAAGTCGACGTGATGTGTACTGACTTGTTCTTTAAAATCTTGTACAAAATCTTTGACAATATCTACCGGTATTCCTAGTTGATCTGCACTAAATTGTACATCATAATTAAGTTCTTCTACCTCTGCTATTATTTCTGTGTTTGGTTCTTCACTTTGATTGGGCTCATCATAGTTTTCATCAGTGTTTATGCCATTGTCAGAAATGCTTTCATCAAGCAGAGTTGTTTCTAATTCTGGTGTAGCTAATAAGTCATCATATATGTCGTCTTTATCTGTATCTTCAAGAATATTTGTTTCTAATATTGGTGCTTCCAAGTCAGAAACAGCTAATAAATCATCATAAATATCTTCTTGTACATCTGTTTGTAGTGAAGTACTTTCTTGAGAATTCACTTCATCTTCTAAACTATCTTGAGGTACAAGTAAATCATCATACAAGTCATCATTATGTTCTTGTGCATTGACGCCTTCATCAATTGATAACGGTTCATCATCAGATGCTTTAAGTCCAAAATTATAGTCTTCTTCATCAGGCATTACGGGTTCAAGAGGAGTTGGATCTACTTGATTTAAAGGTACTTCAAGTGGCTCAGCTACTACAGGAGTTTCTTCAAGAACTTCTTTTCCACCAAGTTTTGCAATTATTGTATAAAAGGCATTTATATTTGGAATTATCTCTTCTATATTTTTAGAAGTATTAACAACACTAAGTACATCAAAAGCATCTTCTACACGTAAGTTAGCAGCAACTCCTTTGAGTTTATGTGATAACACTTGAACATTATCAAAGTCACTTCCATTAACAGAAGCATAAAGATCATCTTTAAATTCATAGGCTTGGTCTATAAAATCGCCAATAAATTCTTCAATTAAATCAACCGGTAATCCTAGCTCATCTGCTGCAATATTTGGATTGTATTTATAAGTTCCTGAACTAACAAGTTCACTTAAATGTTCGCTTCCTTCTATTTCAGTAGAAGGACTACTTGAACTAACATAATCTCCAAGCATTGGTGCTTCGTCCATATCCATATCAGGTGATTTCTCTGTTTCAAAGCTTGATTTAACTTCTTCTATAGGCTCTGAAAAGCTATCATTGCTTAAGTCATCTTCAATATCTAATGGAGCATTAAAGTCAATTGTACTTGGTGCTCCAAATTCATTTTCAGTGGCTTGGTCTAGCTCGTTATTTGTTTCAACTGAAAGTAGATCATTATCTAATGGCGGAAGAAAGTCGGCTTCAAAAGGCTCAGGTATATCTAAAGGATCTGGCTCACTTAGCTCTTGGTGTATACTTTCTTCAAAATTAGGCAATTCGATAGCTTCGTCTAAAACACTTGGCTTTTGAACTATTTCATCCATTTTTATATCATTTAAAGATATGTTTAATTCAGGACTAGGGTCTTGAAAGCTAGTTTGAGGCGCAGGTGCAGGAGTAGATTGTATTCCACCAGCAGCTTCTAAATCCTTAGTGGCTTGAGCTCCTTCGGCCCCTTTAAGAGCACGAAGTTTACGTATACTTACAGCGTAACCCTTTTCATCATTAGTGAAATTAAAAGCGGTTATATGCAAAGAACAAGAATAGTTTACACCCTTAGCATGAATAATGGCCTTGGCCTCATCTGTTTCAGAATGTAAGATAAAATCAATCCATGAAAAATTTTTAAAATTATGAATGTATCCAGGCTTTTTAACAAATAAATCAGCAAAATCATGTGATTCATCTTGTAATTGAGAAATATTTTGAAAGTCAAGACTCGATAAATCGTCTTCATCAATCCCTATAAATTCTTTTCTATGATTGTATAATAACAATATGTCTCCCTTAAAGTTCTTTTTCTTTCATTTTTTTGTACATTTCAGATGTCTCTTGTACATCCTTACGTGAAGCGGCTTTTCTAGCAGCCACGTAGCCTATAATAGTGCCTTCTGCATCTTTTGAAGGAAGGATTTCAGTTTCAACCCAATAATATTGACCATCTTTACGAAGGTTTTTAACAAGTCCATGCCATATTTGACCACCTTGGATAGTACTCCAAACTTTTTCAAATGCTTCTTTTGGCATGTCAGGATGTCGGATGATATTATGAGCTTGACCAATAAGTTCTTCTTTATCATATCCTGAAATTTCACAAAATTTTCTATTAGCATAGGTGATAATACCCTTAAGGTTAGTCTCACTTATAATCACTCGCCCTTGGAAAAGGTATTCTACATCCTGTGCTTCGATCTGTCCCATATAAAACCTTTAAATTATTAGTACTTGTATACTTAGTTTATGTACTTAAGTATAGTGGATTGAATAATATATCATAGATTAGACAAAATATAACTTATTTGTATAGTTTCTTAATGCTCTTTGCCTCATTTTTTCCCACAATAGCACTTATATCGTCTATTGTTGCTTTGTTGAGGGCTTCAAATGTTCCAAAATGGTTTAATAGTTTTTTTTACCTTTGCTGGCCCAATTCCCTTTGTTTGTAAAAGTTTTGAATGACTGTCTTGCTTAAGTTTTGTTTTTTTATGGAAGCTAATAGCATACCTATGAGCTTCGTCTCTAAGTCTTTGCATCCACTGCAAACGTTTATCACTTGTGCTTAAGGAAAAACTTTCACTTAGGGTATGCAAGATATCTTTCGCCTGACCCTTAGCTCTATGCGATTTTTTATCAATTTTTTCTTTTGAAATAGCAATAACATCTAAGTTGATACCATTTGAATCTAATATATCCTTGGCTAAAGAAAGCAAGGTTGTGCCTCCATCAATTACCCATAAATCAGGTAGAGGATTTTTATCACTTCCCTCAATACGTCTGCTTAAGGTCTCTTTCATTTGTGCATATTCATCTAAACTTTCTAAATGATATTGTCTGTACCCACTTTTATTAAATTTTCCTTCTTCAAAACATACCATTCCCCCAACAGGAGCGCATCCTTGCATATGTGAATTGTCAAATATTTCTATTCTTTGAGGCACAAGATCTAAATGACATAATTCTTGAAGTTTTCCTTCTAAATTTTCATATAAAGTGGAGTTTTCATAAGCATAATTTGAGAGAAGTTCTTGCGTGTTTTTTAAGGCTAACTCACATAGTTTGGCCTTGGGTCCTTTTTGTGGCACATTAATCTTAACTGAGCGAGAAAAATTGTGTTTTAAATACGATTGTATATCGTGCATGTCTTCAAACTCATGGGCGGTAACAATTTCTTTTGAAGTTAAAGGTGAAAATTGATAAAACTCTAAGAGTGCTCGTTTATAAATTTCATCTCTATCGTAACCATGATTAAGATAAATAAAATTATGAGAAGACGAAATGATCTTTCCTTGACGCATAAATAAACGAAGAATAACGGCTCTTTTTTCATTAGCACTCACGGCAAAAAGATCTAAATCCTGAGTGTTTGCCATGTCCATTTGAGAAACAGTGTTACTTTTTGAAATTCTAGCAATAGCGTCACGCATAGAACTGGCTTCTTCAAAACGTAAATTCTCGGCTAAGGTGTGCATAGTATGTTCTAAGTCTTTACACAAATTTTCTTTATCATTAATGTAGCTAATAGCCTTTTGCACATAAACTGAATATTCTTGTGGGGTCACCTTTTGTTCGCAAGGAGCAAGACATTTATTTATTTGATAATATAAACAGGCCTTGCCCGAGTTTAAACACGACTTACTTTGAACAAGAGGAAGCAACTCATATAAGGCATTTAAAATATCTCGCGCACCTAAAGAAAAGGGCCCAAAATATTTGATGCTTTTATCGGCTATTACCTTTCGTGTTATTTCAAAACGCGGAAAATTTTCACCTGTATTGACATAAATATAAGGATAGGTTTTATCGTCTCTAAGTAAAACATTGTATTTAGGTCGTAATTGTTTTATTAAAGAGTTCTCAAGTATAAGAGCATCATGTTCCGTATCTATAATTATATAATGTAGGCTATGCACTTCATTTAGCATCTTAACTATACGGAGATTTAGCTTTGTATTAAAGGTAAAATGAGGAGAAAATCTGAAATAACTTTTGACACGCTTTGATAAGTCCTTTGCCTTACCTATATATAAAAGTTTTCCTTTGTCATCAAAATAGTGATACACACCAGGGTCTGATGGTAGGTTTTTGAGCTGCGTAAAAAGTACATTATTTAATTTTTTCATTTATTTTTTATAATGTCTCTTATCTCTTCAAAAACTTGAAAAAGTTTTTTATTCTCAATAATGTTCTCAAACTCTGCTTCAGCTCTTTCTTCAAATTCCTCATATGTTGGCTTAACCGCTGTAAAGGTCATATGCTTTTTATGCGAAACAAAGGCTCTTACATCATAAATTTCATAGTTCTTACAGCTTAAGGGTGGTATTTGCTTTAAAGGGGTTTTTATAGAATTTATAATATTATCAAACTCTTGTTTTGCGCCAGGGTGATTTAGCGCAAAAAATACGATATTATGTCGAATATATCCGAACAAGATAAACCTATGCAGTCTAGGAGGAAGAAGTTCTTTCACAGACTCAATACAGGCTTGATTGTTTAATGGCGAAAATGCCGATTGAGAGCGAAGATGAGAAACAAGTTGGTTGGAATTTTTCATATTCTTATTATAACCATTTTGGTATTAAGTACAAGTGGATGTGGTTACAAAGGCCCTCCTTATTATCCTAAAGAAGTAGAAAGAAGTACAAAATAATGGTCTATGATGTAGTGATTATTGGTGCCGGTGTAGCAGGACTAGCGGCTGCCATGAATTTACCAAAAAGTAAAAAAGTGTTGATTATTAATAAAAACCATCCTTGGGAGTGTAATACCTTTTACGCTCAAGGGGGAGTGGTGACTGCTATTAATGATGAAGATGAAATTTCTCTTATACAAGACACTATGGAAGCAGGCGCTGGTTTATGTAATGAACATGCTGTAAGAGTCTTAAGTGAACATAGTGCGCAAGTGGTTGGAAACTTAATTGAAAGAGGTTTTGAATTTGATAAAAATAAAGAAGGTGAACTTCATTATACTAAAGAAGCGGCGCATTCAGCCTCACGAATTCTTCATGCAGGAGGGGATGCTACAGGAAGATACTTACACCATTTTTTACTTGAGCAAAATCCTCATCCTATGCTCGAAGGTGCTCAAGTAACGGATCTTTTAATTGATGAAGGGCAGTGTTATGGTGTGTGTGTAAATTATAATGATGAACAAAAACATATTTTTTCAAAAAGTGTGGTGATCGCTTCTGGAGGATTAGGCTCTTTATTCTCTTTTCATACGAATGCTTCTAAAATTAGTGGTGATCTGCAAGGAATATGTTTAGAAAAAAACATTGAGCTCGAACGCATGGAAATGTTGCAGTTTCACCCTACCGTATATGTAAGCTCACATGCCGCGCAAAAGCAACTATTAACAGAAGCCTTAAGAGGTGAGGGCGCTCAATTAGTGGGTGAAAACAATTACGCCTTTATGAAAGACTATGATGACAGAATGGAATTAGCGCCTAGAGATATTGTTTCAAGAGCTATTTTTGATTATAAGCAACGTACAGGGGAAGAAGTTTATCTTTCATTTAATAATTTTGAAGAAGAATATTTCAATAATCGTTTTCCTAATATTGCGGCTAATTTAAGAGGTATAGGATATGACTTACCAAAAGATCGTGTCCCAATATCTCCTGCTTTTCATTATGCAATTGGTGGAATAAAAACAAATCTTGATGGAGAAATTAAAGGGGTGGATAATCTTTACGCCATTGGTGAAGTTGCATCAACTGGGGTTCATGGTGCCAATAGGCTTGCAAGTAATTCCTTGCTAGAAGGTTTGGTCTTTGCTTCACGAGCGGCACAAAAAATTAAAGATAAAAGTGTTACTTATGTTCCAAAAGAGTTCCCTATTAGTACAGATTCTTTGCGTTGTGAAGATGATAAGCTTTATAAGGGACAACTTCGCCGTATAATGTGGGACGATGTAGGGATAGTAAGAACCCAAAGAGGACTTAAAGAAGCTTTAAACTTTATTGAAGATACTTTAAGTAAGCCAATTGGAAGGTTCTTGAAGTTACGCTTACTCACAGCAAAAGAGATTGTTAAATCTGCTTTAAAGAGAAAAGTATCTGTAGGGGTGCATTATATGAGTGAAGACTCTTAAAAAATAAAACCCATTAGCTAAAAAGTTGATGGAAAAATCATAAAAACAAAACCTTAAAAAAAGATGAATGTACACATGTTTTTTTAAGAATTACAAAAAAAAAGGAATATTAAATGAATAAAATGTTTGTGCTTTTCTTGCTCTTAGCAAGTTCAGTTTTTGCAGGAGGACCAGCAGGAGAGATTGACCTCACTATGACTTGGGTTGGATTTGCAGGTTTGGGGATTTTTGTAATTGGTTATTACTTTGTAGCTATGGAAGAAAAATATCATATTGATAAGGCTAAACCAGCTTTATTTATGGGAACCTTTATCTTTATGCTAATTGCCTTGTATTATTCCATGCATGATATGGATATGGATCTTGTTCATTCTCAAGCCCAACATTTGATTTTAGAAATTGCAGAAATCTTTTTCTTCTTATTTGTAGCCATGACATATATTGAAACCATGTTACATATGAACGTGTTTGAAAAGCTTAAATACAGTCTTGTTTCAAAGGGATATACCTATAGAAAATTATTTTGGATTACAGGTTTTCTTGCCTTTTTCATCTCTCCAATCGCGGACAATCTTACCACTGCCCTCATTCTTTCAACAGTTATTATTACTATTGAGCAAAAAAGAAAAGAGTTTTTAGTCCCTGCAGCGATAAATGTTGTAGTAGCAGCAAACGCAGGTGGCGCTTGGTCTCCTTTTGGTGATATTACAACGCTCATGGCATGGACATCAGGTAAGGGGCACTTTGTAGACTTCTTATTTTTATTTCCAGCGTCTATCCTTGGTTATTTAGTCACTGCTTTTTTACTTTCAAAAGTCGTACCTAATGAAAAACCTAAGTTTGAAGCGTCATCAGAAAAAGAACCTGAACTTATGAAGGGCGCGGGTGTTGTTATCGCTTTAGGGGTATTTACAATCTTTTCAGCAGTAATGTCTCACCAAGTTTTACACCTTCCTGCAATGTGGGGAATGATGTTTGGTCTTTCACTTCTAAAGCTATATGCTTATAAGCTTACAAAATTTAATAAAACAAGACTGGATATTTTTGAATCTATGTCAAAAATTGAAAATAATACCCTCCTGTTTTTCTTTGGTATCTTAGCGGGTGTAGGTGCACTTTATTTTATCGGTTGGCTTGCTTTAGCCTCAGTAGTATACGATCCAAATGTACTGGGACCAACTTGGTCTAACATAGGAGTAGGTTTCTTGTCTGCTATTGTAGATAATGTTCCTGTTATGTCAGCTGTTTTAAAAGCAAATCCGCAGATGGGACTTGATCAATGGATGCTAGTTACTCTAACTGCGGGTGT
>NZ_JAEMVE010000081.1 GCF_029216045.1 Sulfurimonas sp. MAG313
AGAAAAAGGCTCTTTATCTAGAAGTAAATCTAACACAATATTTGTATCGAGTAATATCCTCATAAATATTTATCTTCTCTATATTTTTTATAATCTTCCTCAGTTATAGTTTTATCTTTTAAAACTCCCAAAAGAGAGTTCGTGATTTTATAAGTTGATTTTTTTTCATCGGCATCATTAAGTAGTGTATAAAAAAAAGTACTTACAAGCTTTGAGACAGAAGTATTATGTTCTTTAGCGAAGTTTTTAACATCTCTTATGAGTTTATCTTCAGAATACAGAGTGATTTTAGCAGTCATGACAGCTCCTTTATTTTAGTCGTATATATTTTAAATAAGTTTAAAGCTATATTAAAATAGTTTATTAATCAAACATTAGGGAATGAGGGAACTTGACAGCCGTGGAGCGAGTTTATATAAAAAAGGTACTAGAAAAGAACAATGCGTAAAAGAAATACCTAAATAAGTATGGTAATGATCTTGGCTCGTATGTTGTTTTAGTTTTTCTCCTTGGTCATTAAATTCAAATAGAATGTACTACTTTTTTATCTTGTTTTCCAATATAAAGCGAAGGAATATGTTTAATTTAAAGACCTTTAAATTAGATACCGGACCCCTTTGATCCTATTTTTTAAGAGCAACTTAATATTATTTATGTAGAATTAAATTTTGGGGGATATATTATGAATATAAATATGAAATTATTGTTTATCTGGATAAGTGTAGTAAGTCTTGATGCAAGCCAGCTAATTCAGGAGAGTATTGAATCTTATTTGCTCTCATATAATACTAAAATTATCACAAATATAGATACTAATCGTAATTTGCTACCTGATATTAATATCCCATTAAATTGGACTAAAAGTTTATCTAGTACAATAGAATACCGAGCACTTCAAACAACTGAAAGTAGCCCAGTAAAGGGAAATTTTGATGATAGTTTAAAAGATGAGACCATAGATAAGAAGACATTAAATTTATATTTATTTACTTTTCGTGACATTGAAGATTTTTATATGTATAGCGTTACGGCTGGTTATAGTATAGATAAATATGAAAAAAAAGCAAACTGGTTTTGTTAGTAAAAATAATGTGAGACTTGATTATAATCATTTAGTGGAAATTAATATTCAAAGTTTTATGTTTGCATCGGATATATCATTCTACAATATCATAGAAGGCGTTAATGTAAATTTTTCAGGATTATTAAATTTAGCGAGTAAACTTGATGTCTCTCAAAAAACAGAGTTAACTGGTTTTCCTACTGCAAATGGTACTAGTAATGAAAATTTGGATCTAATTTACGAAATTAGAGGTAATATAAATTATCAGCCACTTAATTATTTAACTATTGGTCTTGAAGGTAGGTATCGATATGTACCCTTAAAGTATAGTTTGCAGCTAGCAAGAGCTGACAATACTTTTGAAACAGTAAATTACGATACAGAAGAAAAGACATTTTTTTATGGTACATATATGATGTTTAACACAGAATTATTGTATGGACTACAGCCTACTGTTGGTTTTTATATAGAAAAAATTCAGGGTGTAGAAAAGGTAAGTAATAGTTCTTATTCATTAAGCAATGAGTATGTTTCACTAGGGTTAAGAAGCTCATTTTAGGCTATGAAAGATTTACACATGAAAAAGTTAATAAAAAGTGCTGGTCTTACTTTCGTATTTATCTTTGTTTTAAATGGATGTGGAAGTGGAAGTGATTCACCCAGTGTTATAGATGAAATCAATATAACAACGCCTATACTTCAGACAGCTTACTTAATAGACAGTCCCATTGAAGGAGTAGTATATAAAACATCAAATGGTATTAGTAATTTTACTAAAAGTGATGGATCATTTAGCTATTACCCTGATGGCATAGTTACATTTAGTCTTGGTGGACTCATTTTGGGGTCTGTTTCTGCAGTTAATAATGACAAAAAGGTATTTATTCAAGACATGGTGGGGATTAGTCGTGCTAATACCGATGATACTGAGTTAATAAAAGTTGCGGCATTGCTGCAAACTCTTGATACAGATAGTAATAGTTCTAATGGAATTAGGATTGATGATGTAGTACGAAGCCAGTTTCAAAATGAAAATTTTGCTCTCAGTGGTATAAGTTATGAAGAACTGTCAAATATAATTACTATAAACTCTTCTAAACAGATGAAAAATCTAGCTGAAATTATTACACATATAGATAAAGTTAGTATTGAAAATGGGATAGATTTAGGAAGTCTAAAAAGTTTGTATAAGGGATTCTCTTTAGATGAAGAATATAGCTATATAACTGATATTAAAAAAAATAATGCAAAAAGAATAGAAGAAAATATAAGTAGTACTAGTGTTCAACAGGAAAAAAACATTAATACCCGCGTTGGCTACATACCTGACATTGGCGATATTGATGAAGTTTTGAGTAATGTTTTTGCAACTATAGTACCTAATATAACAAAGTTATTAACAGCTTATGAATGTGAACAAATAATATTTAATTTATTTAATGAAAATATTGTTTTACCCGAATATATTACATTAGCAAAAGAAACTACTTCAGTACTAGAATGTACTGCTGTTGAAGGTATAGCAAACTATATGGGTACACAGGATTATCCAAAGGATTATAATAAGTCTTTTCTCTTACTTAAAGAACCTGCCGAATTAGGATATGTGTATGCACAATATGTTTTAGGAAATATATATTTACAAGGAAGTAATAACTTTCAAATTGATTATGCTCAAGCACTATTTTGGACACGTCTAGCAAGTAATCAAAAAAACTCTGCTGCTCAGAATAGTCTTGGTAATATATATAGACATGGACAAGGCGTAGAACAAGATTTCTTAGAAGCAATAGTTTGGTTTAAGCTTGCTGCTGACCAAGAAGATGCTACCGCACAATATAATATGGGGATTATGAATGATTTTGGATATGGAATTGCAGTAAATTATACTAAAGCTGTGTACTGGTATACAAAAGCTGCTGAGCAAGAATACGATGAAGCCTTGAATAATCTTGGGTATATGTATGAAAAAGGATACGGTATTGATGAAGATAATTTATATGCATTTAAACTATATCATAAAGCAGCGTTAGTTGGGAACTCGGCTTCTCAAAATAATCTTGGAAGCATGTATTATCTAAATCAAGGAGTAGAACATGATTTTACTCAAGCTCTCTATTGGTTTAATAAGTCTGCAGACCAGGGACATGCCACCGCACAAGGGAATATCGGTTATTTGTACTATGATAAAAAGAATTACGAACAAGCTTTTTATTGGTTAAAACTTGCTTCAGATGCAGGCTCTGCCAATGCTCAGAATAACCTTGGGATATTGTACTATTTTGGTTATGGAGTCGATAAAAATGAAACAAAAGCTTTTTATTTACAGGAATCAGCTGCAAAACAAGGGGAATTAACTGCACAGTATAATATAGGATATCTTTATTTTTATGGCTATGCAATTGAACAAAATTATAATCAAGCAGCATATTGGCTTAAAAAAGCAGCTAATGGAAATATAATAGGAGCTCAAGTACTATTAGGATCTCTTTATTTTAGTGGAAAAGGTATTGAACAGGATTATAATCAATCTCGATTTTGGTATGAAACAGCTGCCGTGCAGGGAGACTCAATTGCTCAATCAAAGATGGGTATTATATACTATAGCGGATATGGGATAGCACAAGATTATACTAAAGCCTATGAGTGGTTTTTATTGGCAGCCGCTCAAGAAGATAGTGATGCTCAATATTCCCTGGGTCTAATGCATTATTTGGGCAATGGGGTTACTGTAGATTATGTAAAAGCAACATACTGGTTTAAAAAATCTGCACAACAAGGAGATACCGATTCTCAAAATTTTTTAGATACTTATTTATCTGATTATGTATGAGTATAATAGTGCTAAACTTCTCTATTTTGTTTAAACATAAAAAAGGACATAAATATAAATTTTTAGACTATGAGTATCTTATACACTTTTTGAAACCTTCGTAAAAAACATCTTAGTAAGAGACTAATAGGGAATATCCAAAGCATTTTCTTGTACTTTCAGATCTTCTATCATATCAACAAATAAACGCAAAAAAAATCATTCGTAGCTAGTTATAAAGTTTATACGCTTATCATTTCTTTTGCAGAATAGACAATTACTCCACTTTTTTTGTTTTGCTTACCAACTGGGTAGTTTAGCTAAATGGGGACACAGCTTTACTTTTCTTTCCAACAGAAGAAAAAGTAAAGCAATATCCCCGAAGCCAAGCTCAATACCTTATTTATTTTGTTCTTCTTTTTACGCATAGTTTTTTTCTTAAAAAAAGGGTTTTGGTGTTTAATTAAAAGTGAAGCTGTACTATACTAAATCCTGTGAAACACGTATTAGGGATCGCGTATTTAATTATAAGCTCAATACACTAAACTCTAGATGATACATAAGCACATAAAATTTTATTCTAAAAAAAATATCATTATTTACTTAAACAATTAAACTTTATCTCTATGCTACAATTCATTTATGAAGAATGGATTAATTATACTTTGCAATATCCAAGTATAAAAACCATCATAGCTTCCAATGAGGTTGTATTTTATGCATCTATACAAGATAATGAGAATAGATGTCTAAAGGTTGTTTTAAATCCTATATCAATGATTGTAATAACTGCTTACTTTGACAGAAATATGAGAAAGAAAGAGTGTAAATGAAAATTAAATATGATAGTGAAACAGATAGTATTTATCTTAAGTTTTCAGATGATGAAATTGTTGCGGTAGAGATTTTAAATGTAAAATCAAATCCGCATGAAGTAGATATCCCTACTATTTTAAAAAGCGCATAATTCTTAGCATAGAGAGGGATTAGTACCCCTTTTATCACTATCTCTTTCTAGCAATAATCAAAGAAGAAATGTTCATAGAAAAGCTTTTTGAGTAAGTAACTTCAAAACCAGCAGTTTCTAATTCTTCTTGCATCTTGTCTAGGGTTAAAAAACCTTCAATAGAATTTGGAAGATACTCATATGCTTCTTTATTATTTGAGATAGCGCCACCGATCTTAGGTAAAATATTATTTAAATAAAAGTCTGTTATCTTTGCTGCAAAACCTGGATTTTCTCTTTTCATAAATTCAAGAATTACTACATACCCACCTGGTTTTAAAACACGGTTAAATTCTATTAAAGCGGCTTCTCTTTCAACTACATTTCTAATGCCGTAAGAGATAGATAAAAAGTCAGCAGTAGCGTCTTCTACAGGAATCTCAGTTGCCTTTGAAATCGCGTAATCAAATTTTGGAAACTTTACTCTAGCTACATCTACCATACCGTCACTTGGGTCAACCCCAAGAATCTTTTTAACTTTTATATCATGCTTATTCGCGCGTTTCATCCAATAGTCCATCATATCACCCGTACCACACGCAATATCAAGGATCAAATCAATCTCTTTTTCACCCTTCATATCATACGCTAAGTCACAGCCTTTTTTACGCCATGTTTTATCTATTCCCATACTCAGTACTCTGTTTGCTCTGTCATATGTTGGTGCGATATCATTAAACATCTCTACGATTTTTTCTTGATTTTCAATTGCCATTAAAGGACCTTTCCTTTTTATCCATCCAAATCATTAAGTCATTATCTAACTTAGTGCTTTGAAGGATATTAAAATTTAAGTTTACTTCTGAAAACTTAATCTTTCCACCCGTCTTAGGAGCAACAAAACATAAATACCTATCAACAATATCTTTAGTGGCTTCAAACATAGAAGGCCCACCTTCTATTAAGATATTTTTATAAGATTTCAGTTTTTCAAAATTATCTTCGATAAAGACATTTCTATCTTTAATCTTAAAAAGAGGAATCTCTTTATCGAAGCTTGAATGCTTTGAATATATTAGAACATCTGGTGCTTTACCATCTACTAATCTAGCATCTAGCGTTGGTCTGTCTTCTCGAACGGTGTTACCACCAATAACAAGTAAATCAGATACATTTCTAATGGCGTGAACCTTTATTCTTGAGCGTTCATCACTTATCAAACCACCATCAATAGTTCCATCAAGTCTTTGTGCCCATTTATACATAATAAAGTTGTCTTTTGTCCATTTTAAAAAAGGTCTTAATAAATTTGCACCCTCTTCTTTACACATACCAACTTCAACATTAATACCCGACTGATCTAATAACTTTCTACCGTCTTTAGCTTCTTCATTTTCATCAATTTGAGAGATATAAATATTTCTAGGAGACATAGCTTGTAGTAAAGACGCACATGAAGGAGTTTTTCCAAGATGAGAGCATGGCTCAAGTGTGGTATAAATATCGCAAGTTTTAAAAAGATTATTATGATTTTTTAAAAGGTAATCATGTATATCATGGGATTCTATAAGAGGTGATATCTTTATATCATTGCTAAGAGCCAAATAAGCCTGCTTAAGCGCCATAACTTCTGCATGTGGCTTTCCAGCCTTAGCGTGGGCTCCAACAGCGAGTACAGCTCCATTTTGCACGATAGTACATCCAACAGCGGGATTAGGATAGGTTAGACCTTGAAACTGCCAAGCAGCGTCAAGAGCCATCTTCATATACTTTTTATTACCATTCAAAATACGTTGCAGCTCTTATTACTTCATCAAAAGGTATCGTTTGTTCCCCTACTTGCTCGTCATTAATTGTTATTTTATTACCATCAAGCTTAACAAGAGGACCTTGCAGAACCTCATTAGAGATAAGAACAACCTTTACCTTTTCACCAATAGAAGCCGAAAAATGTTTCAGTGTTTTTAGCTTTCTTTCAATTCCTGGTGAACTTACTTCTAAGCGGTAGTCCCCTTTAACAGGAGGGGTTACATCTAAAAGAGGGTTAAGAACGCGAGTGACTTCACCACATTTATCTAGGCTTATACCCTCAGCTGAGTTAATAAGAATACGGTAGATAGTATCTCCGCCTTCACTTACTGTCATAATGTCGTATAAAGATAAGTCCATAGACTCAACTACACTTTTAATATCAGATTCAAGACTCATCTTTATCTTCCTTTTCTTCAGGTTCTTCTGGAGTTTTACTTATTTGTTTAAATAGTGCATCCATTTTTGCTACTTGTGCAAAATGTGTGTCATATTCAAAAGTCATGATAGGACATCTATACCAACCTTGGTCTTGCATAATATGTGCTTCAATTCCAGTCATTGCCCCGCGTAAAAGTCTTAAATACGTATTTTTTTCTTTTTCAGTGTAAGATTGTGCATCTAAAAACACTTTAGCATCTGAGCGTCCACGTGAACACTGTACATCTACTACAACAATTTCATGAAGTCTTTTATCATTTAGGGAGGCAAGCGCTTCAGGAATCAACTCAACAAGGAGTGATTCTGTACGCTTATTTTTTATTTTAGCAGGGGTCACAGTTGTACTTTTTGCTCAACTTTAGTGAATGTTTCAATAACATCTCCAGGAATAACATCGTTATACCCTTCGATAACAACACCACATTCGTAACCGCTGCTGATTTCTTTAACATCGTCTTTGAAACGTTTAAGAGATGTAAGGTCACCTTCGAAGATAACAACACCTTCACGGATAACACGAACCAGTCCACCACGAACAAGCTTACCATCAACAACCATACAACCTGCAACCACACCCTTAGGAATTTTAAATACTTCCTTAACGTCTGCTTGACCTGTATTCGTCTCAGTAAACTTAGGACTCATCATACCTGTAAGCATTTCAGTAACATCATCTATCATATTGTAGATAACGTTGTATGTTGTAATCTCAACACCTTTTTGCTTAGCAGCAGCCTTAACCGCTCCTGTAGGTCTAACATTGAATCCCATAATCATACAATCATCAGAACCATTTGCAAGCGCAACATCATTTTCAGTAATTCCACCCACTCCAGAAGAGATAATGTTTACCTTAACTTCATCATTACGAAGTTCAGTAAGAGATGTACGTAATGCTTCAAGAGAACCATGAACATCTGCTTTAAGAATGATAGAAAGAGACTTAAGTTTACCTTCTTTAATCATTGCTGTTAAGTCATCCATAGTCGACTTAGTAGAGATAGAAAGTTCTTTATGTCTGTCATATTCATGACGCTTCATAGCAATTTCTTTCGTATCTTTTTCATTTTCCATACAAACAAGAGTTTCACCTGCTGCTGGAACAATATTTAGACCAACCACTATACCTGTTTCAGATGGAAGAAGTTCTTTAATTGATTTCTTTTGATCATTCATAAGCGCTTTAACACGACCATAAGCTGAACCAACAACGATTGGATCACCAATGCGAAGTGTACCGTTACTCATAACGATAGTAGCTACTGGTCCACGACCTTTTTCAATTGAAGATTCAACAACAGTAGCTTTGGCTAGCGCCTTAGGATTGGCCTTAAGCTCTAGCATCTCAGCTTGAAGCATAATCGCTTCAAGTAAGTTGTCAACACCCATACCTGTTTTAGCAGAAACAGGGATAAACTCAGTGTCACCACCCCATGCAACTGGAGAAAGACCATGTTCAGCCATTCCACCCATTGCCATATCAGCGTTAGCGCCATCTTTATCCATCTTATTAACGGCTACAATTACTGGGTTACCAGAAGCCTTAGCCATTTTAATAGACTCAAGAGTCTGAGGCTTAACGCCATCATCCGCTGCAACAACGATAATAATAATATCCGTTACATTAGCACCACGTGAACGAATTGCAGAGAAAGCTGCGTGTCCCGGAGTATCTAAGAAAGTGATTTTTCTTTCTTTATGCACAATTGTATACGCACCAATATGCTGAGTAATACCACCCGCTTCATTTCCTGCAACACGTCCTGAACGGATGTTATCAAGAAGTGAAGTCTTACCATGGTCAACGTGACCCATGATAGTAATAACTGGAGGACGTGTAACTGCGTCTGGATCCACTTCAACATCTTGTGCTGCTTGAGCATTTTCAAGATCAAAGGCTGCTTTGGGATCAATAGTTGTTACTTCAACTTCAAATTCTTCTGCAAGAATTTCGATTTCGTCTTTTCCAAGGAAATCATTTTTAGTCGCCATCTTACCAAGGTCAAAAAGAACCTTAATAATTTCAATCATAGGACGATTGATTTGTTCAGCAAACTCGTAAACACGAATATCCTCAGGAATCTCAACACTTGTCACGATAACATCATCAGGCACTTCTTTACGACGACGTTTCTTCGATCTACCACGAGATACTGAACGATTTCTAAAGTTATTGTTATTTGGACGACGAGGCTGATTAGCATTCGCCGCGTTACGTGCTTCTCTTAACTTACGCTCTTCTTCGATCGCTTTTTCACGTTCTTTTCTTGCTTCTTCTTCACGGAAATCAAGCAATACAACCTGGTCTTGTTGGAAGTCCATAGAAACATCAGCCATATCTCCACCAAAGATATCCATACGGTTACCTTGGTTTTTAGAATGATGAGCCGAAGCTGCTGATCTTTTCTTTTTCTTTCCACCACGACTTTCCATCTCTGCAATAGCTTCTGCAGACATTTTTCCATAAGAAGATGTGTACTCAGGATCTTTATACGAAGGTGTTGCTGGTACAACAACAGCAGGTTTTCTTTTCTTAACAATCTTTAATCCGGTACGCTTACGTTCCGTAGTTACTCTGTTAAGAAGAGGCTTAACTGGAGCTTTCTCTTCTTTTTTAGCTTCTTCTTTAACTTCCACTTTTTCTTCTGTGCTAGTATCTTGAGTCACTTCAGTTTCTTTTGTCTCAGTTGGTGTTTCATCTGACACTTTAACATCACTAAGTTCTTTAGCTTCTTCTTCTTTAGCTGAAGGTGTAACTACATCTGTAGCCTCGGTCTCTTCTACTTTTTTAGGAGCTTTTTTAATTTTTGGTTTTGGTTTTTCTGGTGCAAAAGATGCAGGATTCATTATATAGTTAGTTATCTTTTCCGCATCTTCCATAGAAACGCTACTGGAAGCAGTCTTGATTTCAATTCCCATTTCCATGGCTTTATCAACAACCTCTTTGCTTTTTATTCCCAGTTCTGTCGCGATCTCGTGTACTCTTACCTTATCTATCATCAGCTCTTAGCTCCTTAAGTAGAGATATTATCTCTTCATGTAAATCTTTTGCGCATTTACAGCGACCTGCTAGTTGTTTCACCAGCTTAGGATTTTCACTACATGTATAACAAACGTATTGACTACGCCCAAGTCCATCAAAGGCCTGTATTGTCTTGTCTTTACACTGTAAACGAATTAATTCCTTTTGGGGAAACCTTTGTCTACACTGTAAACACATTCGAATCGGAACATGTAATTTTCGCGCCATTATACCGTAGTCTTCCTTAATTTAATACGCTTTGAAATACTGAATTTCTTTACGCATAATTTTCTTTATTTATCGTTCTATTTTCAAACCATCATTATCAAAGTCCAAGGTTTTCACCGTAAACTCCGGAAACCTTTGAGAAAGCTTGGTGTGGATTCTTTCTACATCTTCATCATAACACATAGAAAAGAAGGTTGAGCCTGAGCCCGATAAGGTACTCATTA